>JAIPIQ010000103.1 GCA_021734645.1 Fidelibacterota bacterium
CCGACCGCCGACGGACTGTCAAAACGCCCTTCCTCCAATTCACGAACTACCTTCAGCTTGAAGGCCTCACTGTAACGGATCACTCTCTTCACTGCACTTCTCCTGTTTGAGAAGTGTCAAACTACAGCCGGACGGGACAATCCCTCCTGAAACCTGACCCCTGACACCTGTTCTCTCAAACAAGATTCAAGCGGCCCCTCTTCCGCATCTCCGTGTTCTCCGTGCCTCCGTGGTAAAAACTTCTTGCCCCTCCGTGGCCACTTACGCGAACACTGGACCGCCGCTTGTATCCCGCACCCGACGCGGAGAGGAAACGGAAAAAGCCCTTGACGGGTTGACGGATGCGGCTATATTCACAGGTCATGGTATGGCAAACGAATAATTTTAACGGCTAGCGTGCGAGGGGGCTATGAGTCTGTATACCCACATGTTTTGTTGGCGTGGCTTCCTCGTGGCGCTGGTGACGGGTCTGCTGCTGGCGGGCGGCGCGGCGGCGGCCCGTGCGGATGCGCAAAGCGACCGGGAGTTCCAGTTCGCCCAGGGTTTGGTGGAAATGGGCTTTCCGGACTACGCCAAGAAGGTCGTCGAACGCGTCCTGTTGCGCGATCCCGAACAGCGCGGGCAAGCCCAATTGCTCGAAGCGCAGATCGCCATCCAGGCCCGCCGGTTCGCCGAGGCCGAGGCCATCCTCAAGGACCAACCCTTCAGCGACCCCAAGGTCCAGGCCATTCAGGTCCGGCTGGCCAATGCCCTGTTTCTGTCGGGGGAAGCCGACAAGGCCAAGGCGATCTATGACCGCTTTTTCAAGTTGTACGAGAAAAAACTGCCCGAAGATCCCGGCCTGCTCCAGTTGCTGCAGGAATCCGCCTATCATTTCGGGCAATTACTCGAGCGCGCCGGCGACTACAACGGCGCCATTCGGGCTTACGAACAGGTCATGGCGACCAATCCCGAACGCAGCGCGCTCCGGCGCTTGCAGGCCGATACCGCCATCTTGATGGTGCGGCAGGCCGAATCCCTGCCGGTCGGCGACGCCCGCAACCAACTCCTGACCAAGGCTGAAAAACTCTGTGAAGACATCCAGTGGGGCGGCATGGATCTGGCTTTCGGGCAATCCATTCCCACCCTGGCGCGCAGTAAGGTGGCCCGCGGGCAGCCCGCCGAGGGCATCAAGGTGCTCGAATCGCACATGGACATTCTCCAGCAGGTGGACGATTTGCTGAAGGATGAGCCCGGTTTGATGCGGGAAAGCCCGATGGCGGCGGCGCGTTTCATGCTGGGCGAGCTGTCCGAGCAGGAGGGCAAACGCCTGCTGGCGGCGGGGCGGCAGGAGGAAGCCGTAGCCTCTTTGGGCAAGGCCCTGCGGGAGTACTACAATGTCTTCGCGCGCTACGGTGAGAGTGACTGGGGGCCGTCGGCCGGCGCGCGGGCGGAGGCCGTCAAGGCCCAGCTCGAGGGCCTGGGCAAGACCATCCGGATTGACCTGGGGGCGCAGCGGGACCAATTGGCGGCCACACGGTTCCGTTTGCCGGATACGCTTTTCCGTGAGGGCAGCTACGAGCAGGCGATCACGGAATATCTCAAGGTGCTCGAGGATTACCCAGAGACCAAGTTGTCCGTGGGCGCGCTGGCCAATCTGGCCCTGTCCTATGCCCACACGGGCGAGCCGCTCTGGGCCAAGACCGTCTTGATGTATCTGGGCGAGCGCTTCAACCAGAGTGAGCAGGCCGCCATGGCCTTCCTGGCGGTCGGCAAGTACTACTTTGATGCCGAAGAACGCGATCAGTACCTGTATGCCTACGAGAATTACGTGCGTTTGTTCCCGCGGCATGACCGGGTGCCCGCCATTCTGTTCACCCTGGGCGGGATGATGATTCAGGCCGGCCAGGAAGAGCAGGCCGCGCCCTATTTCGAAAAGATCATCCGCAATTACCCGCAATCCCCCTTCTATGTGCGCGCCCTGAGCCGCAAGGCCTGGGACTATTATCAGACCAAGGACTGGGAGCGGGCCGTGCCGGCATTCGAGGCCCTGATCGAAGGCGCGCAACCTGGTTATGACCGCGCCCTGGCCCAGTACTGCCTGGCCGACTCCCAGAAGCAACTCGGCAACTGGACCGACGCACTCCGGGCCTACGGCGACCTGATTGGCTGGTTGCGGCCCGCCGACAGCCCCTACAATACCAACCGTGAAACCGCCGAAAAGAACGCCGACCTGCTCGAAAAGGCGGTATTCTACCTGGGCTATTGCTTCTCCCGCCTGCCCGCGTCCGACCAGCAGTTGGCGCAGGTCCGCCAACGGGGCATCCAGGCCTTCGAACAGTTCCTCGAACGCTATCCCAAGTCCACCCTGGCCCCCACGGCCATGAGCGCCGTCGGCGGCATGCAGCTCGAATTGAACGACTACGAGGCCGCCGTCAAAATGTTTGACGAATTGGCCACGCGCTATCCGGATAGCGAAGAGGGCCGGAATGCGTCCTACTCCCTGCTGCGCGCCGCCATTCAAGTCCGCCGCGAGGATGTGGCCCGCGACGCGTTTGCCAACATGTTGCGCCTCAAGGACAATTTTCAGCTCGATCAATTCGCGCGCGTCGGCCGGCTGCTGGTGGAGTCGGAGATGTATGCCGAGGCCATCCAGGCCTTTGGCCAGGTGGTCGGCGCCACGGAGGAGCGCAGCCTGCTCGAACGGGCGCTGTTCGGCCTGGGCACCGCCCATCACGAGCTCGGGCAGTACCAGGAATCCGCGCGGGCGCTGGACGAACTCATGACGCGCTTTCCCCAGTCCGGTCTTTTCTATGACGCCAAGTTCATCCTGGCGGAGGCCTATACGGAATCCGAGGAAATGGACCGGGCCACGGCCGTGCTGAGCGAGATTTTCCGGTACGCCGATGATCCGGTCCGGCCCAATAAGGCCAGCTATATGCTGGCCCAGATTCAGGCCAGCCGGGGCGAAAAGGAAGCCGCCCTGGGGTCCCTGCTGCGCGTGGCCCTGCTGGGCGACCCGGAGAATCCCGAAGTGCGACCGTGGATCGAGAAGAGCGTTTGGGAGAGCATCGGGTTGGCCATGGAGGTGCAGCGCTACCAGGATGTCATGGACAGTTGCGACCTGTACGAGCAATTGTTCCACCGCAACCGGGAGCGCGTGGAGGAAGCGCGCGAAATCAAGCGCGAGGCCAACCGCCTGCTGGCGGAATCCCGCGCGGCGGCGGGCGGCGCGTGAGGGACGGTAAGGCGCGAACGACAGTCAATTTGACGAGCACGAGGTGAAAAGATGAAGACGATGAACAGGCAGAAGCAGGGTGGTCGGTGGGCGTTGGGGATCATGATTTTTTGCGCGCTGGCGGGCGCCGCCGAGGCGGCTTTCGTGATTACGCGCCAGGGGCGCCGGTTTGAGGGCACGGACATCCGCGTTCTCGCCAATGGGGATGTGGTGCTGACCATGCCCCAGGGACGCCAGACCTTTCCGCGCGCCGAAGTGGGCCGGGCCGTCGCGGACAAGCCGCCCGACTTTGACCGGGCGCTGGCCGCCGCCAATGCGGGCCAGTTCGAGCCGGCCATCGCCGCCCTGCGCAAGATCATTTCCGATCTGCGCGGGCTGGAGTGGGATAACAATGCCCGGATGGCCCTCGGGCAGATCCTGCTGACCAAGGGCGATCATGCCGAGGCGGTCAAGATCTTCGAGGACCTCATGCGCGAAGCGCCGGCCGCCAAGGAGAATGTCGAGGCCATCAGCCTGTACCAGGAAGCGCTCTTGCGCGCCGGCCAGCTTGATAAATTGCTGCTGGTCGTGGATGAAACCATCCAGTCCGGCCCCCGCCCGGCCGCCGCCCGCGCCCAGATGCGCCGGGGAGACGCCCGCCTGGCCCAGAATCAGGCCGAAAACGCCTTCCTCGACTACATGCGCACCGCCCTGCTCTTCAAGGATCAGAAGGACGTAGTGCCCGAGGCGCTCTTCAAGGCCGCCTCCGCCCTCGAAGCCCTGCGCGATCAAACCCGCGCCAAGCGCCTGTACCAGGAAATCGTGAATGAACATGCCTCGAGCCCCTTTGCGGCCGAGGCCCGTCAGAAACTGTAATAGAATGTCGGCCGACCCGCTCGGCCCGTGTGTCCGGATTGGCAGGGCTCGTCCCTGAAAAAAGAACCAAAATAATAGGAGATCGTTAAGATGCGTAAACAGACAATGCGATGGATCCTGCTGGCGATGCTGGCCTGTGGCGGATGGCAACTCGACGCGGCCCGGGCCCAGGACGAAGAGCCGGCTGCCGCCCTGGAACTGGACGAAGAGGTTGCGCAGGCCGCCGCCAAGGACGCCCCCAAACAGGGATTCTTCACGGTCGTGGCCGGCAGCGGCACCCTCGGGGTGATTCTCTGGTTGGCGCTGGGGCTCTGCTCCGTGGCCGGCGTGGCCCTGATCGTGGATTCATTCATTACCATCAAGGAATCCAAGATTGCCCCGGAAACGTTGGTCGAACGCGTGCGTGAAGCCATGGCCCAGGGTGACGTGATCAAGGCCTTGAAGGAATGCGAACAGCAGCCCAGCCCCCTGGCCTCGATTCTCTCCTCGGGCTTTTCCAATATCCAGGAAGGCTTCGAGGCGATCCAGGATTCCATCGGCGTCACCGCCGATCAGCAGAGCGAACGCCTGCTCCAGCGCGTGAACTATCTGAACGTGGTCGGCAACCTGGCCCCCATGCTCGGACTGCTCGGCACGGTACAAGGTATGATCTTCGCCTTCGCCTCCCTGGCGACCCAGACCGCCGGCGCCGCCCAGCAGGCCGCCCTGGCCATGAACATCTCCCAGGCGCTCTACACGACCGCCGCGGGCCTGGTGGTGGCCGTGCCGGCCGTGGGCTTCTTCTCCTACTTCAAGAACCGCGCGACCAACATCATCCTGCGTATGGAAGCCATGACCATGGACCTGATCAAAATGCTGCGCAATGTCGAGGTCGTGGAAGACTGAGTCCCGCCCCGTGAAGCGGAAGGAGGCCCCCCATGGCCAAAAGAGGTAGAAGCAGCGAGCCCGATCCCGGCATCAACATGACGCCCATGATTGACGTCGTGTTCCAGATGATCATCTTCTTCGTCTGTACGTCGGATATGGACCGCAAGGCTTTTGACGAGCGCATCCGGCTGGCCATGGCCCCCCATGGAAAGCCGGTGGAACAGCAGGATCCGCGTACGGTGCAGATCGAGGTGACCCGCGAGGGCCAGATCAAACTGGCGCACATGCTCATGTCGCCGGCGGTGCTGCAATCCATGTTGCGGACCACGGTGGCCCGCTCCGGCCAGACCACCCCGGTGGTGATCCGCGCCGACGGACGCAGCCTGCACGAGGAAGTCAAGAAGGTCATGGATGCGGTCTCCGGCGCCGGGCTGTGGAAGATCAAATTCGCGGCCACGCGGGAAGCTGCGGCACGGCCCGCGGAATAGAAGGAGAGACACGGGTATGGCCAATAAACGACAGCGCAAGCGCCCCGTCGGGGATGCCGTCGAAATCCCCATGACGCCCATGATTGATGTGGTCTTCCAGTTGCTGATCTACTTCCTGGTGACAATCAAGCCGGTGGATGTCATCGCGCATCTGGACGTGTTCCGGCCCCAGGCCCAGGAGGAACGGACCCAGGATGAGGTCCCCCCCAAGCTGATCCGCATCACGGTGGGCGACTTCGGCTACATGATCAATGACCGGCGGGTGGGAATCAACGAAATGGAAACCTTGTTGCAGCGCCTGGCGTCGTTTGACCGGACCCAGACCATTCTGATCATGGTGCTGCAGCGCTCCCGTCACGAGAGCCTGGTGCGCGTGCTGGATATCTGCGCCCAGGCGGGCCTGACTAACCTGTCGGTCGTGAGCACGAATTAGAGCGTTCCGTCGCCGTCGGGCGCCGGGTCACGGAGAGTTAGCCATGGAATACGAAAAGCGGATGCAGCAGATCCTGGACCACGTGTGGGGGCCCACCGGCTCGATTATTCTGCATATTCTGCTGGTGATGGCCCTGGTGCGGTATGTGGTGTTCGATACCAAGGAGGCGATTCCGGATATCGAGGTGTACATGGTCGAGCCGGACGCGCAGGATCTCGAGGAGTTCGAGCAGGAGCTGGAGCTGCTCGAGGATTTGCCGGAGGTGGTGGATGCGATCACGCCGCCGGAGATCAACATGCAGATGGATGCGCCCCCGGAAGTGGCCGATTTCGCGGCGCCCCAGCCGGACGTGGATTTCGCGGCCCTGGATGTGGTCAGCGACATGCCCAGTCCCCTGGTGATGCGGGGGCTGTTCGCGGGTCGTTCGGCCGGCGGCCGGGCCTCCATGCTGCGCGAGCACGCCGGCAAGTTGGGCGAACATACGGAGCGGGCGGTCATCCGGGCGCTCCAATGGCTGAAGGAGAACCAGAACAAGCAGGGCACCTGGGCGGGTCCCAACCCGGTAGCCATGGCGGGCCTGGGGTTGCTGACCTTCCTGGCCCACGGCGAGACGCCCTCGTCGGAGGAATACGGCCCCACGGTGGAAAGGGCCATGCGGTACCTGGTCAGCCAGCAGCAGGGGAACGGCGGTTTCGGCAATGCGATTACCCAGCACGGCGTTTATGCCCACGGGATGGCGGCCTATGCCATCAGCGAAGCCTACGGCATGACCCGCATCCCCAGCTTGAAGCCGGTGATGGACAAGGCCATCGAGCTGATCGTCAAGGGGCAGCAGGGCGGGGGCAGTTGGGACTATGCCTACAAGCCGGGACCGCGCTGGGATACGTCCGTGGCCGGCTGGCAGATCCAGGCGATCAAGGCCGCCTATCTGGCGGGATCGGAAGTGCCGGGACTCGAGGAGGCCATGCAGCGGGCGATCCGCGGCATCGAGCACAGCTATGTGGCCGAGCGGATGCGCTTCGGGTATTCGAGCCCGGGCAGCGGCTCGATTGCCATTCAGGGCATCGGGGTGCTGTGTCTGCAGTTGCTCGGGCGGGGCACCAGCGAGCCGGTCCGCGGGGGATTGACCGCGCTGCAGGATGAAGATTGCGTCTGGGAAAAACCGCCGAACTGGGCCTTGTATGCCTGGTACTACATCACCCAGGCCAAGTTCCATCAGGGCGGCCGCACCTGGTCGGATTGGAACAGCCGCTTCGCCCGGACCCTGGTCCAGAGCCAGAATTCCGACGGGAGCTGGATTCCCCCCGGCACCGCCTTTCGCGACGGTACCGGCCACGGCAATGAGCGCTACGGCCCGGCCTATGGCACCACCTTCGCGGCCCTCATGCTGCAAGTCTACTATCGTTTTCTGCCCACCTATAAACCCATCGAAGTGGAAACCCGGCCCGAAACCGATCCCGACGATATCCAGATCGAGATCATCTAAGGCCTGGCCCGGGCGGCCCGCAGGCCACCCGGCAACATGATCGGAATGAACAGCCATGAGTGCGCCGCTGCCTGAGGCGGTCCCGCCTGCGCTTCCGCCGACGCTGTCCGACCGGCAGATTCGCCGCGGGCTGCGCATCAATATGTGGGCCGGCGCCCTGGGCATGGGCTGGGTGGCGACGGCCCTGGGCATCCCCCTGATCATGTTCGTCGAGCGGCTGGGCGGCAGCGGCATTCAACTGGGCTGGCTGGCCGCCGTGCAGCAATTGGCCATGTTGGTCCAGATCCCGGCCACCCTGTTTGTCGAGCGCCTGCCCGCGCGCAAACTCTTCTGGGCCAGTGCCGCCTTGCTTCATCGGCTGCTCTGGTTTCTGCCGGCCATGCTGCCGCTGCTGGGCGCCGATGGCAGTCAGACCGCCGTCTGGGCCCTGCTGGTGATCGTCGGCCTCAGCGCCCTCCTGGCCCAGGCCGCCACGCCCAGTTGGTTCAGTTGGATGGCCGATCTCGTGCCGCCCCGGATCGGCGGCCGGTTCTGGGGAACCCGTTCGAGCGTCACGACCCTCAGCTTCCTGGCTATGACCGCCCTGACCGGGCGCCTGCTGGACCGCTATACGGCGACGACGGGCGGTCCGGCGGATTATCTCGGCTTCTCGATTGTTTTCAGTCTGGGCGCCCTGCTCGGAGTGGCCGACGTCATCGTGCATCTGTGGGTGCCCGAACCGCCGCCCCACAAACCGGCGCCCGGCCCAAGACTCGGGGCGCGTCTCTGGGCCCTGGTGCGCGAAGCGGACTTCCGCCGCTTGACGGTCGGGATGGGCTGCTGGTATTTCGCCTTGGGCATCAATGGCGCGTTCGGCAATATCTATCTGCGGCGGGAATTCGGCGCCAGCTACACCCACCTTTCCGTGCTGGCCATCGCCTCCGCGCTCGGCGCCACCCTCGCCGGCGTCGCCTGGGGGTATGTGATTGACCGTCTCGGCGCCCGCGTCTTCGGCATCCTGATGCTGATCCTGGCGCCGTTTACCGGCTTCTGCTGGTTCTTTGTGGCTCACGGTGACGTGATCGTGCCGGGGCTCGCGCAGCCCCAACCCTATGTGATCGTCTTTCTGACGGCGTTCTTCTTCCTGGCCGGCGCGATCTTTTCGGGCGTCGCCCTGGCGCAGTTCAATCTGCTGGGCGTGCTGGCGCCCGCTTCGGGACGGACCTTTGCCATGGCCCTGCACTGGACCTGCGTTGGGGTGTTGGCTGCCCTGGGACCGCTGACCGGGGGCTGGATCATGGACGCGTTCCCCCGCTGGAATCTGCACTATGCGCTGCCGGGCGGAGTTCCGCTGGCCTTTCTGCATGCCCTGGTTGTCCTGTTCATGTTGCTGGTCTGGTTCGTCGCCGTGCCCCTCTTTGCTGGCATTCGCCGCCAGGGGCGAGAAGTGCCCTTCGGGGACGCGGTGGCCCGTCTCTTCCCCGCCAACCCCCTGCGCCTTTTCAGCAGTATCTTCAATATCTGGCTGGCCAGCATGCCGGCCTCCAGTCACCAGCGCGCCCGCGCCATGCGCCGCCTGGGCGAAGCCCGCGCCGCGCTCTCGGTCGAAGACTTGATCGCCAGCCTGTCGGATGCCGCAATCGAGGTCCGCGAGGAGGCCACTCTGGCCCTCGGGGAGGTTGGCGGCCCCGAGGCCATCGCCGCCTTGATCGGGTTGCTGGACGACCCGGAATCCGACCTGGCGGTCGAGGCCGCCCGGGCGCTGCGCCGCCATCGGGCGCCGGGCGGCGCCGACGCGCTGATCCGCCGCCTGGCCGATCCCGACCGGGAGACGGTCAGTGAATGCGCCCGGACCCTGGGCGTATTGCAGGATGCGCGCGCGATTGCGCCCCTGACGGATCTGTTGCGGACAGCGCGCGAGGGCAAGGTCTTCCTGGCCGCGGCCGAGGCGTTGGCGGGCCTGGGGGCGGTGACGGCGGCGCCGGATATCTGGGGGCGTTTGCGCGCGACCGGGAATCTGGTCTGGCGGCGGGGATTGGCGGTCGCGCTGGGGGATGTCATCGGTGAGCGCGGTGAATTCTATTCGCTCTTGTTGCGCGAAAATGAAGTGCATGGGTTGTCCGTGGCGCGGTTGTTGGCGGAGGCGCGCGCGGTCTGGCGGCGGTTGGGGCGTCGCCCGTCGCCGTCGCCAGTCTATGCCACCCTGCGGTCGGTGAGCTTTGCGGCGGAGGCGGCCTATGAACGCGATCAATTGGGGGAATGCGCCGACTGGTTGGCCGCGCTCGGTCGGGGCCTGGCGGATCTCGAGGTCGGATCCGGAACCTTGAGCCCGGCTACCGAGGCCAAACGGCAGGCGGGGCTGGCCGTGCTGGCGCACTTCCGCTCGGATCCCCCGGCGTCCGGCGCCCCCGCCCTGTCCTACGTCGAGATTCTGCTGGGG
>JAIPIQ010000104.1 GCA_021734645.1 Fidelibacterota bacterium
CCTCGCGCTGGCCCAAGGACCTGCCCTTCATGCGGGGCTACGTGCTGGCCTCTGAAATAGTCCGCGCGGTTGCCGACACGCCGTCCGGTCCCTACCGCTTCGCCGGGGTCGTGCTGCCGGCGCGCGGCGGAGCGCACTGGGACGGCCGGATGACGCACAATCCCACGATTCTGCGGGTGGGCGGAACCTATGCCCTGTTCTACATCGGGTCCACCTATCGCGGCCCAATGCCGGAGCAGGAGTTGCTCTGGCAGACGCCGCCGCCCGCCATCACGCCCGCCCTGCCGCAACTGGTCGAAAGCTACGGCCGGATTCGTATCGGCCTGGCCACCGCCCCTGCCGTCACCGGCCCCTGGACGCGCGCCGACGCGCCCATCCTGACGCCGCAACCCGGCGCCTGGGACCAGCAACTCGTGACGAATCCCGCGCCCTGCCTCCTGCCGGACGGACGCCTGTGGCTCTATTACCGTTCGAATACGCCCCTGGGGCTGCGCCTGGGCGTCGCCGCCGCCGAGGCCCTGGGCGCGCCCTTCAAGCGCCTGCGGAACGAGCCGCTCTCCTTCTGCGACTCGGACCACTACGTCGAAGATCCTTTCGTCTGGCGCAGCAACCAGCATTTCGAAATGATCGCCAAGGACATCACCGGCGGTTTCACCGGCGAACGCCACGCCGGCCTCCACGCCACCTCGCCCGACGGCCTGAACTGGACCCCTTCGACGCCGCCCAAAGCCTACTCCCGCACCGTCCAATGGGACAACGGCACAACCACCGTCCAGGGCTGCCTCGAACGCCCCCAGCTCCTGCTCGAAAACGGTCGGCCCACCCAGCTCTTCGCCGCCACCGCCGACGGCCCCGGCGGCTTCAACGGCATCCGGCATTCCTGGAACATCACCATCCCCCTCGGAGAACCGCGCCATGCCTGAATCCCGTCAGCCCCAGCCGCTAATCACCTTGCTCCGCGGCGCCGCGCCGACCTTCCTGCTGCTTCAGCTCGGGCAGGCAGCCAGCGCGTTCGGCCAACCGGCGAACGTTGAAGGCGTGTCGGCCATGCTGGCAAACGGACAGCCTTCGGCGGTCCAGCGCCACCGCGCGACCGGAGTCGGCGAGCCCATTGACCACGCCCTGGTGCGGGCGGGCGTGGCGGCTGCGCTCATCGTGCTGCCGGCGGATCCTTCTTCCGCCGAGCAGGTGGCGGCGGATGATTTGCGGGATATTGTGCGGGCGGCGACCGGGGTTGAATTACCGGTGAAGAGGGAGGATGCCCTGCCGGAGGAATACGAGGGCACGCTGCTATTCATCGGCCGAACGCAAGCCCTGGAGGCCGCCGGATTGCCCGGCGACCCGCTCGAGCCGGAAGAATATCTGATCGCCGCCCAGGGTCCGGCGGTCTTTCTCGCCGGAGATGATTCGGGGGCCAATTTGCAGGCTTCGCCTGCCTGGACTTTGGCGGACCGCGCCGGCAAGCGGGAACTGCCGCGCTGGCTGCCTGGCGACCGGGCGGGAGGGACGCATGCCGCCGTGGTGCATTTTATCGAAAACGGCTTGGGCGGCGCATTTCTCTGGCCCGGTGAGCTGGGCACCGTTGTGCCCAAGGCGAGCACGCTTAAGGCCACGATGGCGCCCGTGCGCTGGCAGCCGCCCCTGGCCCAGCGCATCGTCCGCAACCTCTCCTTCAATTCCAACCGTTACCTGGCGAAGGCGCGCGTCGCCGGCTTGGAGGCGGACGCGATGCTGCCGCGCCTCGAGCAAAGTCAGAGGTGGTTTCTCGATCGCGGGATGGCCGGCGGGCGGCTCCGGGTCCCCGGCACCCACAGCACGATTGATTGGTGGGAGAAATACGGCGCGAGCGAGCCGGAGCTGTTCGCGGTGCAGCCGAGTGGGGTGCGCGGGCCAGTGTCGGCCGCGAAGCCCTTCCAGTTCCGAACTGGCAGGACAGTCAAACAATGCACCTCGAATCCGCGGGTGGTCGAGCTGCTCGGCGAGGAAATGAAAAAGCATTTCACAGAAAACCCCGAGGCCGAATATTTTGCCGTGGGCATCAACGATGGGCGCATTCATGGCTTCTGCATGTGCGCCGAGTGCCGCGCGCTGGATAACAAGGCCGCCGAGTCCATCACGCACATGTTCGTTGACGAAGACGGCCAGGTCGTTGGCGTCCCGTACTATTTTCTGACCGACCGCTACGCCGTGTTCTGGCGCGCGTGCCACGAAAAGCTGCAGGAGCTCGCCCCCGGGAAAAAGCTGTGTATCCGCGCCTACGGTGTGCTCGAGGCGCCGCCGGTCGCCGAAACCCTGCCTCCGGGCATGGCCGTGGATTTTGTCGGCCCCGAGAACATGTATTTCAGCGAGAGCCTGCGGCAGGCGGTGCTGAAGCGCTGGGACGGCTGGGCCGGGCTGGGCGCCGACCTGGTTTTCCGCCCGAACATCCACTATCCGGGCGGGGGGCTGCCCATCGGTTTCAGCCGGAAACTCGATGAAGACATGAAGCGCTTCCATCGCAGCGGACATCTCCTTGGAACCGACTTTGACGCGCTGCACATGAGCTTCGGCACCCAGGGGCATAACCACTACGTGCTCGCGCGGCTCGTCGAAAACCCGGAGGTCAAGTACGAAGAGATCATGCGGGAATTCTGCTCGAAGGCGTTTGGCCCGGCGGCGGCGCCCATGCGCGCGTATTTTGAAATCCTCGAGCGGGCCACCACGGAAACCGCGGCGGATCAGGAAACCGGCGAACAGTGGCTGGTGCGCTATACCCGCCGACTGGTCGGGCAGGATGGCGAACGCATCAACGCGCTCTACGAGCAGGCGCGGGCGGCAGTGCCGGAGGACGCTCCCGAGCGCGCGCGGGTCGAGTTTTTCCGCGAGGGCTACCGCTACGCGGAACTCGTCCAGACCGCCATCGCTGCCACCCTGGCCGCTGCGCGCGGCCAGGGGACGGCCGCACAGGCCCAGGCGGACGCCGACCGGCTCCAGCAGTGGTTCGACAGTCATAAAGACCCGGATTCCTGGGTCGTGGACCGCATCACCATCGGCGACGGTATCCTGCGCCGCTCGTGGTACGCCCTGCTCGCCGATATCCAGGCCGAAGACACAACCCTCCAACGAGACCTTTGATGACCGACCCAGAACAACCAGCCCGGAGCGAACAGATGAAATCCCCCGCCCTGAAACCTCTTCTGGCCGCCTCCCTCCTGGCCGCCTCTACGCCCCTCGTCTCCGCCGCGCCCATCAGCGACATCAGCATCAACCCCGAGGCAATTGAAGTCGGCGAACCGGTCAACGTGCGGTTCTTCATCGAGCCGGACGCGGAGTTTGACGCGGTGCTCGTCTATTTCAATGCCAAGCCGCGGCTGCGGGCGTTGATCAAAAAGGACGATCTTCTCAGCGACCCCGGCAAACTCATCTTCGCCACCGCGCTCAAAACGTCCGCCTGGAATCGTGGCGCGCTCGAGCCGGGCGAACAGGTCATCAGCGCCAGATTGCTCGACAAGGAAAAGAAGCTGCTCCACTACCAGCGCCTCGGGCGGGTGCGAGTGGCGCCGGCGACCGCCGATCCCGCTGAAAGCGCCCGCAACCGGATCAAATTGCTCACCGAGGAATACCCGGCCCCCGAGTATCCCGATGCGCTGAAAGCGGAGACGTGGACGAACACCGACGCCGGCCGGTCAGACGTCGTGCTGCCGCCCTGGACGCCGATCCAGGCCGACGGCATGTCGTTCTCGGTTTGGAACCGGACCTACACATTCGGCGACAACGGCCTGCCTGAGAAAATCCTTTCCGGCGGGGCGCACCTGCTGACGGAGCCCGTCCGGCTCGTGATCGAGCGTGACGGTATGGTGCTCGAGGGGCAATTCGAGGCGCACGTCGTCGAGGCCACCGACACCCGCGCAGTCATCGAGTCGGTCGGACGCTTCGACGGCTTCCAGCTCCGCACCCGCACGCGGCTCGAGTATGACGGCTTCTGTTATGTGGAGAGCGTGGTCATCCCCGACAGGGACGGTGTGCGGCTCGACAGTCTGAATTTGCGCGTGGTGGTGGCGAAGGATGCGGCCACCCATTTTGCGCACAGCGGGCTGGGGACGCTGCCCCAGACCAAGGCCGACCCGGACCTGATGATTGCCAGCGCCGAGATGGGCGGCGCGCTCGGCGGAGAAGCCGTGACCTTGCCCTGGTCGCCGCAAATCCTGCTCAGCGGCCGGGAGCAGGGCTTGGCCGTCGGCTTTCTCGATGAGCGCGACTGGCGGGTGGCCGACGAAAATGCGATGCTGGTGCTGAGCCCGGGCGCAGAGAACACGACCCTGACGGCGCGGTTCGCGGATGTGCCCGGCAAGCTCGACACGCCACGCACCTTCCGCTGGTATTTCAATGCCCTGCCCGCGCGACCGCTCATGTCGTGGGGCGACTACGCCCTGTTCTTCACCGATCAACAACCCGATGCCTTCAGCTTTCTCGCGCACTTCGAGAAAGGGGCCGCCGGGCAGGCGCCCATTGACAAGGCCATCGCGGGCGGCCTGCGAATGATCATCGTCCACCAGGATTGGACGGAGCTTCAGGGCTATCCGGGAACGTTTGACGAGGCCCGGGCCAACATCCTCAGGCAGGTGGTGCAAGCCGCCCACGGGCGGGGCTTGAAGGTGGTGGTCTATCTGGCCCGCGAGCTTTCGACCGCCGCCCCCGAGTGGCAGGACCACGCGGAAAAGATGGTGCAATTTCCCCTGGTGGGCGGGCGGGGGCGCAAGGAACCCCGCGCCACCACCATGCGCCCTCTGGCCAACGAAGTGTTCAACGACCTGACCATGGTCAGGCTGCGCGACCTGATCCGGGACTTTGACATAGACGGCGTCTTTCTCGACAGCAACGCGGCCATGGCGGTTTCCTTCAACCAGGCGGCGGGTTTCGGCTACCAGAAGCCCGATGGCCGCTGGACGGGCACCTCGAATGCCCTCGAAGCGCGCGCGCACATCCGCCGCATGGCCACCCTCCTTAAACACGAGGAAAAGAAGGACGGCGTGATCATCAGCCACATTGGCACCTGGAATCCGGCCGCCGCCTTCGCCGACATCTCGCTGACCGGTGAAGGGGAAACCTATTTCAAGAAGATTCGCTCGGATCTCACCCTGCGCGACCTCTTGTCGCTCGACCAGTTCAACGCGAAATACAGCCCGGCGGTCAGTGGGACCCCCATGCTCTGGATGTCGAAACCCAGCCGCGGCGGATTGGATTTCGATGCCAACACCGCCGTCACCCTGCAATACGGGGTGCTGCCCCGCGTGACCCAAGGCTTCGTTTACTATGGAGCGGTCGCAGACCCTGCGAAAGTTCCCGCCGAGCAGAAGCAGTCGTTTCGCAGCTTCCAGCTTTGGCGGCACTTTTTCGACTTCGACCCGGCGGATGCGGAATGGGTGCCGTTCTGGAAAATTACAGACTACTTGCAGCCCGCAGCGCAGCTCACCCGGCACCAGGCCGTCGGCCTGCATCTCGTTCGCGGAAAGCGCGCGCTGCTCATTCTTTCGAATCTCGAGCCGGAAGCCGCAACACTCCGGTTCGCGCTCGACCCCGCGAAATTCGGCTTTGCCGGGGAGGTGGCTGCCCGCGACCCGGAGGCGGGCGCCGGCCTCGCCTTCAAGGACGCAACACTCATCGTCGAAGTCCCCGCCGAGAATTACCGATTGGTCATTCTCTCGGAAAGCGTCAAAGAGCAGGAATGACGAGTGAGGCGCTCAGTTGTTTAGTCAGCCAGCTCTGCGCGCGCTTGGGCGCGGAGGCATAACTCGGCGGCGGCAAAGGCATGGGCCTGGGTCATGGCCGTTTCGGTTCGGTTCAGGCAATCGAGAATCAGTTGGCCGAAGAAGGGATAGCCGACCTGGCCGTTGACATTGAAGCGTTTTTCCTCCTGGCCGTTGACGAGGAACACCTGGTTGCCGCCATTGTCCGTGGCGATATCCACATACTTGCGCAACTCGATATAGCCGTCCGTGCCCTGGATGAAGGTGCGGCCATCGCCCCAGGTGCGCAAGCCGTCGGGCGTGAACCAATCCACGCGGAAGTAGAAGCTGGCGCCGTCGGGCGCCACGAGGGCGGCTTCGCCGAAGTCTTCGAGTTCGGGATAGTCCGGATGATTATGATTGGCCACCCGTGCAAATTCGACCGTGGCGGATTGGGCGCCGGTGTAGTGGAGGAACTGCTCGCACTGGTGACTGCCAATATCCGTCAGAATGCCGCCGTACTTCGCCTTCTGGAAAAACCAGTCCGGCCGGGACGGCGCGGACAAACGGTGGGGGCCGAAGCCGATGACCTGGATGACGCGGCCAATCGCGCCCTGGGCCACCAGCTCGCCCGCAAACATGCCGGCCTCCGTATGTAGCCGCTCCCCGTAGTACACCATGTACTTGCGGCCGGTTTCCGCCACGGCCCGCCGGGCCGCTTCCAGTTGCTCGATGGTCGTGAACGGCGTCTTGTCCGTGAAGTAGTCCTTGCCGGCCGCCAGGGTCTTCAGCCCCAAAGCGCAGCGCTCGCTCGGAATGGCCGCGGCGGCCACCAGCCGGACTTCCTCGTCCGCCAGAATCTCGTCCAGCGCCCGCGCCGCCCGCGCCTGCGGAAACTGCTGCTGAAATGTCGCCACCCGGGCCGGATCGGGATCATACACCCATTTCAAGGCGCCGCCCGCCTCGAGCAGGCCGTTGCACTGCCCGTTGATGTGCCCGTGATCCAAGGCCGTGGCCGCGAAAATAAAATCGCCGGGCTGGCACACGGGATTGGGCTTGCCCCGGGGCGCGTAGGTCATACCGTCCGCTTGCTGAAACTTCTTTGCGCTGGTCATGGTCAGGAGCCTTTCGGGTTTATTGGTCCATCAACGGGCGGATGTGGCGGTCAAGATCCTGCTCGGTACGGCACGGCGGCACCCCCCGGTGCAGGCGCCAGCGCTCGAGATGCGTCACGCTCCGGCCCGGCGCCAGCGTAACCAGGGGACCCAACGACTCGACCTCGAGCATCCATTCGTTGGTGAACGTTTCAAAATTGACGCCACCGTCCGGATAGTCGGCGCCCGCCCGGCAGGCGAATTCCTTGATGAACACAAATTCACCAAGCTGGTAGGCTACCCAGCCCTCGCGATGCATCAGCCCCAACTTGTTGGGTCCCCGGCGGCGGTTCTGGCGCAGGGTCAGGTAACGGGGGCCGATCCGCCAGCGCGCATCCCCCAGATCCGTGTAGGGCCAGAGGATCCATTGCTGGTTGGGCAGCATGTGCTCCGGGTGCGGTTTCTTCTCCGGCAGGGGCACAATCAGTTGGCCGCCCGGCGCCATGACGCTCAGGGCCCAGGGCGCCCAAGTGACCGGACGGCGCCCGGCATTGCGCAGCGTATGCCGCACCTCGAAACCATTGCGGCGCGGGTCGAGCGTCAGCCGCATCTGCTTGGCCATGTGGGTCCGGGAACCGGGTGGCTGACTGACGGTCAGCCCGTTGGGCGCCGCGCGGCACGCCACCGGCTCATTGTCCAGCTCGTAGGTCTGCTCCGCGTCTTCCGGCGCCAACCAGAACCGGTGCCCGCCACGAATCTGCCAGGTGGACTCGCCTTGCCTCCCCATCTGCTCCGGCACTTGCGCGAACAAATTGCGCTGGCCGATGAAGCCCAACCGGATGACGCGCGGTCCCACCGCGCCGGTCACAATCGCCTCCACCTCGCCGTTGGCCAACCGCACGCAGTCCGTCCAACCCCCATAAGATACCCGTTCCATGATCCCAACTCCTTCCACTGACCGCTATTCACCATCAATCACGGTCTGTACGCTAAAAAAACACATCCCGGCCCGGCTGTCAATCCGCGCCATGCAAGCGCCGCAATCATCACCGGGGCCGGGAAAGAGCCCCCTCCGTTACAGGCGCTGGAACGCAACGCGTCGGCTATTACAGCGGCTGTACTGCATGCATTGGGGACACAGAAGTTGTGCCCGTCAATCTTTGTCGTGAGCTTTATCGCGAGCTTTGTCGCCTAGGTGTAGGCGGGTTGCAGTGTTCGGGCTCCGGCGGAAGTGCGTGTCTTAATTATCCTACTTGTCTTTTCATAACGATACACCATTGGATAACATCAAGCTATTTGCCTGAACAGGATTGGAATCTATCATATTCAGGGCGTTTGACAACCCATTTATCGCTTCCAGCCGGGGTGTGCCTTCACCATCCTCCAGCCGGAAGCTGGCACGGTTTGCGTATATGACATGTGAGGAGCACGGCCATTGATCCTGACGGCAATAGATTATGCGTGTCCTTATTTATTATGAGCTTTTCTGTTCGAACAAGGTGCGCGACAAGGTACGTGATGCTCGACAAGCCCTTGCTTCAAATTCAGTGTCTCAATATCACCACCCGCTTGCACGTACCCGGCAGCAGCCTCTACCTGGCCCGTTCGGCCATCAAGCATCATGTCCAGCGCCTGCCGGTTGTCGATCAGGAGCGTCTGCACGCCCGGCAGGGTGCCGACCCCGCGGCGGAAGCGGTGGATGGCTAGGTCTTCCACGTGAAGCGAGATGTGGATCAGCGCCGGGGCCTGCGGCCGGAATTGAGTCTTGGTCAGTTCGACATCCTCGATGAGCACCCGCCGGATGGCGCCGACGCCCTTCGGGAAGCGCCAGTTGTTCAGGTTGAGCCCATGGACCCGGCAGCCGCCGCGCAGGCGGCGGACGGTGATGTCCTCGATCGGCTGCCCGACGCTCAGCAGGCGGAGGAAGGTGTAGGCGTCGGCGGCTTCGAGGTCCTCGACCAGGATGTTGCGGATCGGACCGCGACGCATGCCGAGATTGAGCTGGCGCTCGACGTCGTCATCGGCGTTGAGCGCGACCAGGTCGTCGCCGGGCACGCCGGGCGCGGTGGCGCGGATGCCGCGAATCACGCCGCGCTCGGAAAAGCCGCCGACATGCACGCCGTCCTGGTTGATGTGGGTGCGGTCGGCGCTGAGGGTGATGTTCTCAATGCGGAAATCGCAGACCTCGCCAACCCGGATGAAGAACGATTCCGGATTATGCACGGTCAAGTCGCACACGGTCAGGTTCTTGACGTTGACGAAATTGACGGCCACCCCGGTGTAGGCGAACGGATCGTAGTCCGTGCCGCGCGGGTTGCCGGCGTTGTTGGCATCCCAGAATCCGCCCCGGAGCGAGATGTTCGCGTTGCCGTTGCCGGGGTTGGCGTTGGCGATCATGAAACTGCGACAGTGCCGCCCGGCCCCGTCGGCCAGACGGAACACCGCGCCGGGCTCGGCGATCACCGCGGTGTCCGAATGCACCCGCAGCGTCTCGGTCAGCAAGTATTCACCCGCCGGGGCGCTTCCGGGTTTGCGTGGGGATTATTCTATTCATTTCGTCCGAGAGAGATCAGGGACGCGTCGAACACCGCCGCAGGCGGTGAAGCGGGTCGAGTAAGCGTATCCGAGCAAGGGGGGCGATCAAGCGTTCGATATAAAGTGTGGCGATGAAGTGGGATCCCGTGCCCCCCGGCTCGATGAAGTTCACGGCAAAGATTACGATGGAGTTATACCGCCGGAGTTTACGAGGCAGTTCACGAAACAGTTCGTGCGCTGCCCACTCTTAATCGCAACGCTTAACCGTCGACACTTAATCGCCACCCTTGCTCGGATACGCTTACGCGATAGCCTTCCATCGAAACCCATCCGAGGAATCGCTCAAGAGCAGAACCAACATCCCGCCCCCCCCCAAGAGATTCGAGTGTAGG
>JAIPIQ010000105.1 GCA_021734645.1 Fidelibacterota bacterium
CCTCGACGCTGGGCGGCGTGGCCAGGCCGCTGAGGTCGCACAGGGTGGGGAACACATCAAGGAGATAGGTCAGGGCCGGGCATTGCCGTCCCGCCGGAATCCCGGGGCCGGAGAAGACCAGGGGCACGCGCACGCTGTGGTCATAGAGATTCTGCTTGCCCATCAGGCCATGCTGGCCGACCGCCAGGCCGTTGTCGCCGGCCACCACAATCACGGTCCGGTCCAGCTCGCCCGCGGCGCGCAATTGCGCGGTCAGGGCGCCCAGGGCCGCATCGAGATGGGTAATCATGGCGTAGTATTCGGCGAGATGCCGCCGGATGTCTTCGGGGGTCCGGGGGTGCGGCGCCAGCAATTCGTCGCGGATGCGCAAGGCGCCCGTATCGAGGGGGTGTTCCGGGAGAAAATTCGCGGGCAGGGCCAATTGGGCCGGATCATACAGTGCCCGGAACGCCTCGGGCATGGTGCGCGGATCGTGGGGCGCCAGCAGGGCGACCGAGAGGAAGAACGGCTGGGCGTGGTTGCGGGTGGATAAGAACTGCAGGGCGGCATCCCGGAAAAGGTCGGTGGAATGTTTGCCGGCGATGATATGATCGCAGGGGCGCCACTGAACGGTATTCGAGCGGGCCGGGTCGGCCACGTAGGGTTGGCGGGCCTCATAGCGTCCAGTGGGGTCAAACCGGTAGGCCGGCACATTCCAGTGATCCGTCATGCCGCCGAAGAATATTTGGTCCCCGCCGGTGAAGCCGCGGGCGAAGGCGGCCCGGCCATTATGCCATTTGCCGGTGCCGAACGTCTGATAGCCGGCCGCGCGGAACACCTCGGCCAGGGTCGGGTGCGTGATTGGAATCTCCTGCCCCTCGCCTTGCAGATGAAACAGTGTGCGCCCCGTGTGCAACATGGCGCGGCTGGGCATGCAGACTGCGCCGCAGGTGCCGCCGGGAATATGCGCCTGGGTGAAAGCAGTGCCCGAGGCCACCAGCGCGTCCAGGTGCGGCGTTTGGATCTCCGGATTCCCCAGCGCCCGGATCGTGTCGAACCGCTGATCATCCGTCAAAAACAAGAGCACATTCGGTTTCTTCGGCATCTGCTCACCTTTCCACGCCACGAGCGCGCGACGATATCATCGGCATATTGCGGCCCCGCGCCCCCAATGTCCACAGAAAGATAGATATTGAAAAACCATCTTGACAGTGCGGCTGCGGCGCGGCTAGCGTTTTCTCCATGAACAGACAAATTCCCGATGGATCCCGCCGGTCGGCGCCTGCGGGTGCGCGGGGGGCGGCAGGTGGGCGCCCGCGCCCACTGAGCGGTACTTTCTAGGTGGACCAGATCCGGCAACCGGGGACGCAGAGAGCAGGCCAGAGGCGCTCGCCATGACAAAGAAGCAGGTGCACGTCATTTCCCACACGCACTGGGACCGCGAATGGTACATGACCTTTCAGCAATCCCGGCTGAAATTGGTCGCTTTGATAGACGACCTGCTGGATTTGATGGAGGGGAATCCAGACTATCGCCACTTCCATCTGGACGGGCAAACCGTGGTGCTGGACGACTATTTCGAGCTTCGCCCGGAGAACAAACCGCGCCTGGAAGAGCTGATTCGCGCCGGGCGGATTCTGATCGGGCCGTGGTATGTGTTGTGCGATGAATTCCTGGTCAGCGGCGAATCCGTGATCCGGAATCTGCTGCTGGGCCAGGCCATGGCCGCGGCCCTGGGAAACGTCATGAAGGTCGGCTATGTAATTGACGCGTTCGGCCACATCTCGCAGATGCCCCAGATTTTCGCCAATTTTGAAATTGACAATGCCATTATGTGGCGCGGCGTGGGCGGGCCGGATTTCAAGTCGGAATTTCACTGGCGCGCGCCGGACGGCTCGACCGTGCTTGCGTACAAGGTCCAGGATGCGGGCGGGTATGGTTACGGCATGCTGCTGCCATCGGCGCCGGCCGAGCTGCAGGCCCGGTTGGCCGGAATCTTTCAGGAGCGCCGGCATCATGCCACCACCGAGCACATTGCGGTGATGAACGGCGCTGACCATATCGTCCCGCAGCCGGATCTGCCGGACATCATCCGGACGGCGAATGCCCTCGAGCCGGACGCGCATGTTTTTCACGGCACGCTGCCCCGATTCTTCGAGCGGCTCAAGGCCGCGGTGCGGGACATCCCCGTGCGCACGGGCGAGTTGCGCAGCAATCAGCACGTCAATTTGCTGGCGGGCACCATTTCCACGCGCATGGATCTGAAGCAGGCGAACAATCACACCCAGACCTTGCTCGAGCGGTTTGTCGAGCCGCTCTGCGCCCTGGCCTGGGCGCTGGGGGGGCGCTATCCGGGCGCGGAAATCCGGCAGGCGTGGAAGTACCTGCTGCAGAACCAGCCCCACGACGATATCTGCGGATGCAGCGTGGACGCCGTTCACGAACAGATGCACACGCGTTTCCAGTGGTCGCAGGAGATCGCCCGCGCGCTCATTGATCGGGCGTTTTACACCCTTTTTGGGCCGCCCGACCTGAAGCAGCTCAATCCCGAACAGGCAACGGTGGCCGTTTTCAATCCGTTGAACTGGCGGCGCAGCGAAGCGGTGACCGGCCGCGTTGATTTCCCGGCGGAAACGGATATATTCTCAATTGCGGTTTTTGATGCGGACGCCGCCCGGGTGCCGAGCCAGGTCGAGTGCATCCGTACGGTCGAGAAGCTGCAGGTTGATCCGCGGTCCGGTCCCCGGGCGGTGCGGGTCAAGCAGGTGCGGTTCACGTTCCTGGCGGAGGAGATCCCCTCCTGCGGATACAAGTTGTTCACGGTGCGGCCGGTCAGGGATATGGCCGAGCCGGAGACCGATCTGCGGGTCGGGCCGTACAGCGCGGAAAACCAGCACTTGAAAGTGCACCTGCACGCGGACGGCACGTTTGATCTTTTCTGCAAGCGCACAGGCCAGATGTATCTGAACTGCCATCTGTTCGAAGATGGCGGGGACAGTGGCGATGAGTACACCTATTCGTTCCCGTTGCAGGATCGCCTCATTTACGGGTACGCCAACGCCCCGCGCATTTCCATCGAGCAGCAGGGACCGGTCAGCGTGGTTTTCCGCATCGAGGGGGAATTAGAACTGCCGGAGTCGCTGCGCGACGATTTCCAGTCCCGCAGCGACCGCAACGTGTCCTGTCCGGTGGTGAGTCGCGTGATTTTGAATTCCAAATCACCACTTGTTCAAATCACCACGGAGATTGATAACCGGGCCAGAGACCACCGGTTGCGGGTGCTCTTTCCCAGTCAAATCCAGGCGGAGGCGTCCTGCGCCGGCGGCAGTTTCGATGTGATCCGCCGCGGCATTGCCCTGCCGTCGCGCGAGGGCTGGATGGAAGATCCGAGTCCCACCCATCCGTTCCAGCATTTTGTGTCCCTCCACGACGCCCAGCGCGGCCTGACCATTGTCAGTCCGGATTTGACGGAATTCGAAGTGCAGCGCCGGCAGGACCACCCCGTTGCGTTGACGCTGCTCCGTTGCGTGGGCGCGCTGGCGCGCTTCGCCCTGCTCACGCGCAAGGGCCGGGACGGCTATCGCTTCCAGACCCCGGGCGCCCAATGTTTGGGCCGGCACACATTCTCGTATGCGCTGTTTCCCCATGCCGGCGACTGGCTCGCCGCGGAAAGCCACGTGGCCGCGCTGAACAACGCGACGCCCCTGCTCGGGAAACAGATTCAGGACCAGGCGGACCGCTGGCCCGCGGCCGATGCCTTCCTGACCGTTCAGCCGGCCGAACTGGTGCTGACATGCTTGAAGCGCAGCGAGAACCAGACGGCGCTCATTGTCCGCATATTCAATATTTCCGCGCGCGCCGTGACCGGTCGCATCCATTTCCTTCAGCGGATCTCCGCGGCGCGCATCGTCACCATGGCCGAGGCGCCGACGCCCGACGGGGAACTGGATATTGAAGGGGAGCACACCCTCTCAGTGCCTTTCCCGGGGCACAAGATCCTGACGCTCGAGATCGTCATGGCCGCAACCGAAGCCCGCCCGGAAGAATTCGTGCCGCCCGCGCACGTCATTATGGAGATGGAGGGGTAAGCGTTCCGCGTCAGCAGGCCTCGACGCGGAACAGATCGAGTTGGGCGGCGGCGGGGCGCAGGCGGCGCAGGCGGTGGCGTGCCAGGCGCGGTTGGCCGCCCTCGCCCAGCTCTTCCTCTTCGAGGTTGGCGAGGATTTCGCGGGCGCGTTCAATGACTTCGGGGGGCAGTCCGGCCAGGCGCGCGACCTGGATGCCGTAGCTCTTGTCGGCCGCGCCGGGCACGATCTTGCGCAGGAAGGCGATCTGGTCGCCCTGTTCGCGCACCAGCACGTTGTAGTTCCGGACGCCGGGCAGGGTCCGGGCCAGGTCGGTCAGCTCGTGATAATGCGTGGCAAACAGGGTTTTGGCGCGCACCTGGGGGGTTTTGTGCAGGTGTTCGGCCACGGCCCAGGCGATGCTGATGCCGTCGAAGGTGCTGGTGCCGCGGCCGATTTCATCGAGCACGATCAGGCTGTGCGGCGTGGCGCTATTGAGGATATTGGCGGTTTCCTCCATCTCGACCATGAAGGTACTGCGGCCCTGGGCCAGGTCATCGCCCGCGCCCACGCGCGTGAAGACCCGGTCCACCAACCCGATCTCGGCTTCGTCCGCCGGGACGAACGAGCCGATCTGGGCCATGATGACGATCAGGGCCACCTGGCGGATATAGGTGGACTTGCCCGCCATGTTGGGTCCCGTCAGCACAATCAGATGGTGTTCGGCGCCATCAAGGACCGCATCGTTGGGCACGAACCGTTCGGCGGCGGGCATCTGCTCGACGATCGGATGCCGCCCGCCCTTGATTTCGAGGCGCGTGCCGTCGGTCAGGGTCGGCCGGGTGTAATTCAGGGTCCGGGCCCGTTCGGCAAAGGCCGCCAGCACGTCCAATTCCGCCAGGGCGCTGGCGCTGCGTTGGATGGGATCCGTGCAGGCCGTAACTGCCGTGCGCAATGCCTGGAACAGCTCGGTCTCGAGGGCCAGGGCGCGTTCCTGCGCCCCGAGAATCTTGTCTTCGACGGTTTTCAGCTCGGGGGTGATGAAGCGTTCGGCATTGACGAGGGTTTGCTTGCGTTGGTATTCCGGCGGCACAAGGCCCAGATTGGCCTGGGTCACTTCGAGGTAATAGCCGAACACCTTGTTGTGGCGCACCTTGAGGGACTTGATGCCGGTGCGTTCCTGTTCGCGGGTCTGGTATTCGGCCAGCCAGGTGCGGCCGCCGCCGGCCGCCGCGCGGAGTTCATCGAGCTCGGCATGATAGCCGGGACGGAACAGACCCCCGTCCTTGAGGGTCGCGGGCGGCTCGTCCACCAGGGCCCGCTCGATCAGGGCCACCAGTTCGGGTTGGGGCTCGAGGGCGTCCGCCCAGCGTGCCAGGCCCGCGCCCGGCCAGGCGGCCAGGTGCGCGCGGAGGACCGGCAGGGCGGCCAGGGATTGGGCCAGGGCGCGCACATCCCGGGCGTTGCCGCCCCCGGCGTGCAGGCGCCCCAACAGCCGTTCGAGATCCCGGACCTCCCCGAGGGTGGCCCGCAGCTTGTTCAATGCATTCCAGTCGGCGGCGAGGTCCGCCACCGCGGCCTGGCGCGCCTGCAGGGGCTCGAGGCGGGCCAGCGGCTCGAGAATCCACGCGCGCAGCAGGCGGCGCCCCAGGGGCGTACAGGTGCTGTCGAGGCATTTCAGCAGGGTGGTCGGCACATTGGGCGGGGCGGCGCCCCGGGGCTGCACCAGATCGAGGTTGGCGACCGTGGCCGGATCCAGCACGAGGCATTCGCCCGCCGTACGCACCCGCAGCCCGCGGATGTGCGCCATGGGCCGCCGCAAATCCCGGCTGACGTAATGCAGGATGCCCCCGGCGGCCCGGACCCCGCTCGATAACCCGCCGCAGCCGAACCCCTCGAGGGACCGGGTGCCGAACTGGCGGGTGAGCGTTTCCAGGGCATAATCCAGATCAAAGGTCCAATCCTCCGCGCGGGTCACCAGGCCCGGGAAACCCGGCGGCAGAACCCGGCCCCACTCGGGCGCCGCAAACAGTTTCTCGGGCACGACGCATTCGGCCGGCGCGGCCCGCGCCAGGCTCTGGGTCACCGACTCGCTGGTCGGCGCCTCCTCGAGCGTGAAGGCGCCGGTGGACAGCTCAAGCAAAGCCAGGCCATAGCGCCCCTGGTCATACGCCACCCCCGCCAGGTAATTGCCGCGCCCGGCTTCGAGCAAATGCTCCTCGATTATGGCGCCCGGCGATACCACCCGCGTGACCTCGCGGCGCACGATGCCCTTCGTCTGGGACGGATCTTCCATCTGATCGCACAAGGCGACCTTGCGCCCCGCCCGTACCAGCTTGGCCAGGTAGGCCTCGCAGGCGTGATAGGGCACCCCGCACATGGGCACACCGTTGCGCCTGGTCAGGGCAATTTCCAGAATCGGCGCCGCGGCGACCGCATCCTCGAAAAACATCTCGTAGAAATCCCCCATGCGGAAAAACAGAATCGTCTCGGCCGGCAATTCCGAGCGAATCCGGCGGTACTGCTGCATCATGGGTGTGCTTTCGGCCATGGGTCCATCCATAGCCCGCCCGGCCGCTCACGCCAAGCGCATTCTCATGCCGCCCCCGGCCGCCCGCTCAGAAGAAGAAGGAGTTGCCATTCTGATTAACCAGACTAGTTTGGTTAAAAAGAGGCCCCTTCGATTGCTCACCCACGACCGGCAACTGCTGGCCTATGGCGGACCCATTGAATGGGTGTAATATATGGAGGCGCTTGCAAAACCTCCTGTTCATCGGTCGGGACGGAGCCCGACCCTCCAGAAATCAGTTCAAGACCCGCGCGTTTCAAATGGAGGGACGACCTCCGTGTCGTCCGCTGGAGGTTTTGCAAGAGCCTCTATGGACAGAATGAAAGACACGACTTCTCTGTCCCTGCTCTCTGCTGTCCCTGCTCTCTGGAAAGGCTTGTCTTTGGGGAGGGCGGCGCGTAAATTGAATCCAAATCAAATACAGGAGCCGCGTCATGCGTATGCCTCGAGGAAAGTACATTAGAATCGGCCGGGGGTTCACCCTGGTGGAACTGCTGATTGTCATTGCCCTGATCGGGATTCTGGTGGCCATGTTGTTTCCGGCGGTGCAGTCCGCCATGAACCGGGCGAACATCAGCCAGTGCCAGGGCAGTTTGCGGGCCATTGGCCAGGGGATCGAGCTCTACGTCGGCGACAACCGGAATTACCTGCCGCCCACGGAAGCGGGCAGCCACTCCTGGCCGCATTTCCTGGCGGAGTATCTCGGGCTCGAACCGATGGGGGGTACGGCGGAACCCAGCCCGGCGCCCACGCGCTGGAAGCCCGGCAAGGCGATTGCATCGGGTTGGTGGGGCATCGCGCCCAAGAACAACGTCATCTGGGGTTGCCCGGCGTGGTATGGCGCGGACGAAGCGATTCCCGGCTACGGGATGAATGCCCGGCTCGAAGCGCCCGACAACAAGGATACCGGCGCGCCGGCCAACGTGCCGCAGATTGATTATCTCACGTATCCGAACAAGCGGATTCTGATAGCGGATGCCAAGGATCTGATCATTACGGGCGATGGGAATCTGGACCCGCTGCGTCATGGCGAGGGCGCCAACTATCTCTTCGTGGATCTACACGTCGAGGGCCTGTGGCCGACCAATGCCACGAGGCGGCTGAGTAATCCGAAGGACGCCCCTTAAGCGCGCCCGGTGGCCCTCGCGTTTTCCGCCCGCCAACCCACACCGCGCCCCTGGCGCAACGGACATAAGACCATGAAGACAGCCCAGCCCCTCTCTGACGCGCCCTTGCCGGGCATGACCCAATGTCAGGCGGCCCGCGCGGGGCGTCTGACGGATGCGTTGCGGGAGGTCGCCGCGGTCGAGAATGTTGCGCCGGAGACCCTGCGCGAGTGGGTGGCGGCCGGCCGGGTGATTATTCCGGCCAATCCGGCGCACCGGCGGCTCAAGCCCATGGGCATCGGGCGGCCCTTGCGCGTCAAGGTCAATGCCAACCTGGGCAATTCGAGTCTGAGCAGCGGCGCCGCCGAAGAAAACGAGAAACTCGAAGTCGCCTTGGCCTTCGGCGCGGATACGGTCATGGATTTGAGCACCGGCCCCTGCGCGCCCGCGATTCTGGCGCACATGATCGCCAACAGTCCCGTGCCCGTGGGTACCGTGCCGATCTATCAGGCGGTCGCCACGCTGGCGGATCCCAATGAACTGACGGCGGACGGGCTGTTTGCCGAGATCGAGCGCCAGGCGGAACTGGGCGTGGATTACATCACGGTCCATGCGGGCCTGCTGCGCGCCCATGTGCCGCTGGCCCTCAAGCGGCTGCTGGGGATTGTCAGCCGCGGCGGCGCGCTCCTGGCGCGTTGGATGCATACCCACGGGCAGGAGAACCCGCTCTATGCGCAATTTGACCGGCTGCTCGAGATTTGTGCGGCGCATGATGTGACCCTGTCGCTGGGCGACGGGCTGCGGCCGGGTTGTCTGGCGGACGCCTCGGATGAGGCCCAGTTTGCCGAGCTCGAGGTGCTGGGGGAATTGGTCCGGCGCGCGCGCGCGGCGGGGGTGCAGGCCATGGTCGAGGGGCCGGGGCATATTCCCCTGCACGAAGTGGCCGAGAACATGCGCCGCGAGCAGGAACTGTGCGACGATGCGCCGTTCTACGTGCTGGGACCGGTGGTGACCGACTGCGCGCCCGGTTATGATCACCTGACGGCGGCCATGGGCGGCGCCCTGGCGGGCATGGCTGGCGCGGCCATGCTGTGCTATGTGACGCCCAAGGAGCATCTGGGCCTGCCCAATGCCGCCGATGTGCGCGAGGGCCTGATGGCATTCCGGATCGCGGCCCATGCCGCTGATATTGCCAAGGGGATCCCCGGCGCGCGCGACCGCGACGACGCCATCAGTCGCGCCCGCGGCGATTTCGACTGGGAACGGCAATTTGCCCTGGCGCTTGATCCCCAGCGCGCCCGTGCCCTGCGGGCCGAAGCCCTGGCCGAGGCCGCCGCGGCCGGGCCGCGCCCCGCTCCCGCACCCGCCGCACCCGCTGGCGCCCCCGAGCTGGAAACCGCCAAGTATTGCACCATGTGCGGTCCGGGGTTCTGCTCGATGCGCGTCAGCCGCGAGCTCCGCGATGAGGTCGCCGACGCATGAACTGGCTGCCCTGGAGTCCGTATCTCGCGCTGGTCATCGGGCTCGTCCTCCTGCGCTACGCCCTGGCCGCCTGGCTGAACGCGCTCGATCTGCGCCGCGACCGCGGCGGCGTGCCGCCCGAATTCGCCGACCGCTGCACCCCGGAACAATATGCCCGCGCCCTCGATTACCACCGCGCCAGCCTCCGGTTCGATTGGCTGCGGCAAACCGTCATGACCGCGGTCACCCTCCTGTTCATCCTGGCCGGCGGGCTGACGGTCATTGATCACCTGGCCCGCGCGACGGCCGACCACCTGATCGGGGCGGGCCTGGTCTTCATCGGCAGCCTGATCCTGCTCAATCGCCTGCTGGATATCCCCTTTGATCTCTGGGAGACCTTTCGCCTCGAAGCCCGCTTCGGCTTCAACCGCACTACGCCCCGGACCTTCGTGCTCGATGAACTCAAGGGCCTGCTGCTGCTGGTGCTCATCGGCGCGCCCCTGCTGGCCCTGCTTCTGTGGTTTTTCTCGT
>JAIPIQ010000106.1 GCA_021734645.1 Fidelibacterota bacterium
GGCCGCCGAGCGCGCCGCGGGGCGGATCCCCGGGAAAGCCATGGCTGCCGGTGGCGCGGCGTTGGCCGCCCAGGCGCATCCGGGCGATCCAGCCGTGCTGGGCCTCGATCCAGGGTTGCAGCAGGCGCAGATCCATCGAGGGCGCTTGGGTGGTGGTTTGCGCCGTCAGGCGGGCGACGGGGTCAGTCGGCAGCACGCATCCCAGTTCGCCGGGCATGTACCAGCGGAAGCCGAGCTGTTCGAGCAGTTCATAAGCGGCGAACAACGTGCCTTCGGGGGACAGGCCGCGCAGGTCTATACGTTCCGGGGTGACGCGCAGGGTGAAAGTGGACGGATTGTTCCCCGCGGCCAGGCTGAGCGCATCCAGGGCCGGATCCGCGGCGGCGCCAAGGTGGACCGGCAGCAAGCCCGCCGGTTCGTGTCCAGATATTGCCCGCGGCAGCTCGGCGCCGGTCATCAACTGCAAATGGTCGCCCAGTTCCCGGGCGGCGAGCTGTTCGAGGGGATCGGGGGTTGCGGGCAGGACGAGAACGGCCAGGGGCGTGGTCCCCTCATTGAGGGCCACGGGCGGCAGGATGGCGGCTCGCGCATCACCCTCTCCTGTTCCGAGCAGGACGCCCACCAGCAGCGCGCCCAGATGCAGTCGGCGCGTCATGACACGGGCTGGAAGCCCGGGCCACTTCCGCGAGCATGGGCTTTGGCAAGAGGCTCGACTATTTCTGTTTACCATTGGATGTATGGTCCTCCCCAGGGCAATACGCCCCGTTCCGGCTTCTCATCGGCCTCATAGGCCCGCCATTCCACATGTCCGTCCGTCATGCACACATTAAAACCGGATGGGTGATTATTTGGCAAGTACGCGCGCGGATACGAGCCGCCCAACGCTGTCAGGATGTTCAAATTCGCCTGGCTGTACAAATCAATGACGGCCGGCTGCATTGAGGGCGGCTCCGCCTGCCCCCCGAGCATGTTCGCCCGCGGGACCACGGTGCCCAGGCGATCAATGCCATCCCCCACCGGCCAGTAATGAAGCTGATGCCGAAAACCGTACCAGTACTTCCCGTCAGGTTTGCGGTCCAAGCCGCCCCCGGCCTCCGGTCGGTTGCCCGCGCCAGCCATGAGGCGGTAAAGCCCCCGATAGCGTCGCAGGTAGTCCGGCAGCGCGGTGACCTGATCCGGGCTCCAATTGCGGGCGCCGGACGGGCACATGAGCGCGTTAGGTGTTGAGATATAGGACGCAATGATGTAATCGCTCTCCCCGGGGCCTCGTTCAAAGGAATTGGGAATCAGTCCGTCCACGATCGGATACCAGCCATTGCGGTCGGACGAATGCAGTGCCATGCCCACGTTCACATGCCGTTGATTGGCGCCGCAGGCCACGCGCCGGGCCGTCTCCTGGGCGCCTTTGAGCGAGGGCATCAGCAGGGAGACCAACAGGCCGATGATGGCGATCACAACCAGCAGCTCGATGAGCGTGAAGCCCTGGCCCCGCTCGGCCGCGCCCGCTGGCCGGGCTGACCGGTCGCCTTCATTGGCGTGCGAAGTTTGCAAAAGACACTCCTTCCCCGTCGGCGCTGACCGCTCGCTGCGGACCAGCACCGCTGCTTGGTGGGTGCTGCTTGTGGATGGGCGTGAAGCCGCGTCTTAGGCGCGGCTGCCGGTCGTCCGGCGCCAAGCGGCCAACAGCAACCCGGCCACGCCGAAAAGCGCCAGGGCGCCCGGCTCAGGAATCACGAGGGCAATCTGGGTGCCTTCGTTGTACGCGTAGTCAATGGACCACCCGTCGGCGCCGGTCACCTGGTTGAACGCGATGCCGTCCAAGCCGTTGACCGTATTGGCCGAGTAGTCGGCAAGGATGTACGTGCCCAGGGACTGCGTGCCCGTGAAGTTCAATTCGAGATTCAGGTTGGTGAGCTGCAGGCGCCCGTAGGCATTGGCCAAAGTGATCAGGTCGGCCGTATCGTTGGCGATGTTTAACCGCACCGTGCCCTTGTTCACGGCATCGCCCGCCAGCCAGGCGTCCTGCTCGATCGCGCCGCCGCCAATAGTGATGTTGGCATTCCCCAGCGTGCCGCCATTCAGGATCAAGTGGGTGTTGTTGTTGAGCGTCGTCGCGCCCGTGTACGTGTTCTCATCGGTCAGAAACATGCGGGTGGCCAGTGACGCGCTCGAATTGCCCAGGATCAGACCCCCGCTGCCACTGATCGTTCCGTTGACCGTTGTGTCGGCATAGCCGTTGGCCGTCTTGGTGACGTTCCAGTTGTAGCTGCCCAGGCTGACATCGCCATTGACCGTCGTGGCGCCCTGCGCGCCGTAGGACCAGGTGAAATCGGTAATGCCCGCATCATAAGTATGGGCCAGGTTGACGTTGAAGGTCATGTTGCCGAGGTTGCGTGTTACCGCCGCATTACTGGCTCCGCCAAACGTGAGCGACACGCCAAAGGGATTTCCCGTTTTGCCGAAAATGGTTTCTCCGCTCCAGTTGCTCTGAAGAATGCGCCCGACCACCGCGTTGGCCTGAATATCAACGGGCCATTCGCCGGGAGCGCCGGAAGCGGACGTCACCACGTCGCGAAATTCAGGAATCCGCAGGCTCCAGTTGCTCGCCTCATGCCACACGCCGTTTTCCCCGCCGCCCCAGTAGATGGTCGCCGCCTGACTGAGGACCGCCGTGTTCAAAGTAAATAATCCCGCCAAGATCAATCCCGCATGCATCTTCTTCATCGCTCTTCTCCTGTATTTGGCTAGTTCGCTACCAATCGTTCGCTTGCATCCCGTGCATCACCCTGGTACCAGTGATCTTTTTACAATCTACTCGATTCTGAATGAAAGAAAATGGACAATATTTTCGTTCATATGGACGAAATATACAGGCGTGGCCGCTCGGGACACGGGTTCCGCGGGACGATTCTCATGACGTGACCTCTGGGCCAGGTTGTTGGCGCCTACTTGCCGGGCAGGCTGTGGTGGGCGAAGCGGGCCCGGTAGTTACTGGGGGCGATGCCCTGGAGGCGATGAAAGCAGCGCGAAAAGTACAGGGGATCTTCGAAACCGGCCTTGAACGCGATTTCGGCCACGGTGAGGTTGGTTTCCACCAGCAGCCGGCAGGCCTCGCGCAAACGCCAGGTCATGGCATAGCGCGCGGGCGGTTGGTCCACGTAGCGATTCCAATGCCGGCGGAACGTGGCGGGGGAGAACCCGTGTCGGCGGGCCAGTTCATTGAAGTCGTGCGCGGCAAAAGGATGGGCGCGCACTTCCATTTGAATTTGCCGGACGGCTTCTTCGGCGCGGTCCGCCGGCGGCGGATGCTCGGCCCAGCAGGCCTCCATGATCAACAACTCGCAAGCCCGGTCAATCCGGTCCGCCATGCCTGGCTGCTCGACGCTTGTCAGCAGCTTCATGAGTTGTGAAAATTCAGTCCGGACTTCGGCATCCCGGCGAATGGACCAGCAGTTGACTTTGGGATTGACCAAGCCCCGGCGCTGAAACTCGGTCTGGCTGCCCGGATCGTAAATCAGATATAATTCCTCCCAGACGTTGTTTGGATCAACCGGGCCATAGTCAAAGGATTCGTCCGGCCACTTGATCAGCACGCAGGGCGCTGCGATCTGCCACGTGCGGCGCTTGCGGATATAGGTGCCGACCCCCGAGAAAATGATGGAAATGCTGAACGCGAAAAACTTCTTGCGGGTGCGCACGGTCCGGTGATCGTTGTACCCGATGGTCTGCACGGGCAGTCCCATGGGATAGAGCCGGGCCAGCGGCGCCAAATGAATCCGAAGATTGTCCATATCAACGCGAAGATAGCCTGTTTATCCCCAAAGGAAAGACCGGAAATTGAAGAAGGAGCTTTGTCGCTTGCCTCGCGCCCTCAGCCCTCCGGGCCTCTGTGCGAAATCCTTGCCGGACCGACAAAGCTCGCGACAAAGCTCACGACAAAGATTGGGGGACTCCACTTCTGGGTCCCCCCAATGCACTCTGCCAACTCGCCCCGATAGCGGAAATCATACACATGAGGCTCTTGCAAAACCTCCAGCGGACGACACGGAGGTCGTCCCTCCATTTGAAACGCGCGCGTCTTGAACTGATCTGGAGGGTCGGGCTCTGTCCCGACCGATGAACAGAGGGTTTTGCAAGCGCCTCACATGGGAATTGGACCTCTGGGCCAGGTTGTTGGCGCCTACTTGCCGGGCAGGTTCTGGTGCGCGAATCGTGCGCGGTAGCTGCTGGGGGCGGTGCCCTGGAGGCGATGGAAGCAGCGCGAGAAGTACAGGGGATCTTCGAAGCCGGCCTGGAAAGCGATTTCGGCCACGGTCAGGTTGGTTTCCACGAGCAGCCGACAGGCCTCGTGCACGCGCAGGGTCATGGCATAGCGTGCGGGCGGCTGATCCACGTAGCGATTCCAATGGCGGCGGAACGTGGCGGGGGAGAACCCGTGTTGGCGGGCCAGGGCGGCGAAATCGTGGTCCGCAAAAGGGTGCGCGCGGATCGCTTGTTGGATTTGCCGGACGGCTTCTTCCGCGCGGTCGGTCGGCGGGGGATGCGCGGTCCAGCAGGCCTCCATGATCAACAGTTCGCACGCCCGGTCAATCCGGTCCGCCATGCCGAGTTGCTCGACCTGGGTCAAGAGGGTCATGAGTTGCGTGAATTCAGCGCGGACGCTTGCCGGCCGCTGAATGGGCCAGCAATTGATTTTGGGATTGATCAGGCCCCGGTATTGAAACTCGGCCTGGCTGCCGGGCTCGTACATCAGGTACAATTCCTCCCAGACGCTTCGCGGGTCAGTCGGGCCATAGTCAAAGGACTCCTCCGGCCACTTGATCAGGACGCAGGGCGCCGCCACCTCCCAAGTGCGACGCTTGCGAATATAGGTGCCCACGCCGGAGAAAATGATGCTGACCTCGAACGCGAAGAATTTCTTGCGGGTGCGCACGGTCTTGTGATCGTTGTACCCGATGGTTTGCACAGGCAAACGCATGGGATACAACCGGGGCATCTGGGCCAAATGAACGCGAAGAGTATCCATGAGGGAACAATATACCCCAGTCGCTTAGGAATTAAAGCCGGAAAAGGGACGGGAATCCGGCATTTCAGGGTGCGGACGGCTGGGGTGCATTGGCGATTCCTCACGGTGGCACGGGTATTTTGCCCATGGGCGCACGGGTTGGCAGCCCGGGCCACTTCTGTGGCCTCGCCAATCTCCGGGAGGGCGTCGGGGTTTGTGGCGTCGGACTTTCTTAGTAGGTTGCGAGCGGCTCACCCCGGTAGCGGAAGTCGTACACGTGGAAATAGGTGCCCGTGCCCCCGCTGCCCGCCTTTTCGATCCACAAGCGGATTTTTGTGGTCACGACGGGTTCGGCCAGCACATGCTTGGGGTGCGACGTGGCCCCATTGGTCACGGTGACCAGGATTTCCCAATCACTGGTGTCGGCATCCCAATAGAAGAACGAGTACTCATAGCCCATCTGGCTCGCCGTGGTCAGCATGCCGACTTCCCGGATGACCATTTCTTCTTCCCAGCAGCGGTCAATATTCAGCCAGTAACTGGACCCGATGTTGCAGCGCGTCATCGTGGCCGGGTCACCATCGAAGGCATCGGCCAGGGAATTCCCAGTCAGGATCCAGCCGGTTCCACTGGCGGCGCAGGTGCCCCCCGCGCTCAACTGGGCCATGTTATTGTTGACGATGAGATTGTCGCCCACCCAATTGACCTGCGGGTCCACATCTTGGATGCCGATATCCGCCTCGAGATAGTTGAACTCGAAAACGTTACCTTCAACATAGGCGTCCACCTTCTGGCTGAGGCCGTACTCCGAGCCCACGACGGCATTCCCCGTGAACAGGTTTCTCTTGCCGAAGACGTGGATGCCCAGTTGCGTCCCCACCGGATCGTTGATGACGACGTTCCCGCTGACGATGTTATCATTACTGTAATCCGCCAGGACGATGCCGCCGCGCAGGTAGCCCTCGACTAGGCAAAGATTGCCCTGAATGACGACGTTGGTTGATGCTTGCGTGGCAATCGCGTGCCGCCCCTCCGGCGCCCGGGTGCTGACCACCAGGTTATTCAACACCAGGGCGTCGAGTGTGCGGGCCGAGGTGATGATCCCGTCATCGCCGCCCGGGCGTGTCACGCCCGCATCGCACACCATGTTGTTCTTCACAATCCAGCCGGACAGGCACCGAATTCCGCTACGGCCGATATTCTCAACGTAGTTTTCGAGCACATAGACCGATTGCGCGTGTCCGCCGGTGATGCCGTTGTGCCCCATATCGCGGACGATGTTCTGGGCAATCACAACGTCCTGCGCCCCGGCGGCCACATAAATCCCCAAGGCATTCGAGTGGCTATGGCCGGCGAGTTCCAGGCCAATCAGGCCGGAGCCCGAATCCAGGGAGACCGTCGGCTGCGCGGTTGACAGGTTGTCCAGGACCGCGACGGACGGCTTGATGATCACGATCCCCTGGGCGATCAGCCAGACGTTGGAGCCCAACTGCAGGTTGTTTTCCTCGTAGTAACCGGGGGGGACCATGAGTTTCATCGGGCGCTGCGGGTTGGTCGCGAGAAAATCACTCAGTGCGTCCACGAAAGGGTTTTGCTCGGAGCCGTCGCCGGGGGGGAGCGGATAGAGTTGCACGGGCGTGACGTTCGTCGGCCCGGCCATCAGCGCCTGCTCTTCAGGGGTTGGATGCCGCGGCCCCACGGATTCCTGTCCGCCCGCTTGCAGGCTCTTGATGGCACACAGTTGTTGACTGTGCGTCAGGTTGTTCGTGAAGATGGCGCGTGCCTCCGGCCGCAGACCCAGTTCGGGGTCGAGATAGTTCCCCCAGTAACCAAGTTCCTTCACATGCGTGTAAGGGCTCTCATCCGTCGAGGTGCGAATCACTTCGAAGCGGATTTTGTCCGTGGTGATTGGGGCCATGTCAACCGGAGAGGTCCACACGCTGCTGGCGTTGGTGGGCACCCAGATATGCTCCACCCAGTCCTCCGCGAGTGTGTTGAAGTAGTAGAACTTGAATTCCCTGGCGACCTTCGTGTCGGTTTGCAGGGAAATGCCTTGAATGGTCACCAACTGGGGCCAAGTCCGATCCACCTGGATCACTCCGCCGTTCAAGGAGCGGAGCCGGGTTTTCGTATCCAGGTCGTCATCGAGCATGTAGGTGAGTGGGTCGCCGCCATACACGGTGCCCATCGCCTGGGTAACAGATCCGGCATTCACATGGTCTACTCCGCCTGACTTCAACAAACCCAGGTTGGTTTCGAGATATTGCCCCCAGCACCTGAATTCTTTCACGTGCGTGTAGCTGCCATAGGGGGTAATGATCTCCAGCCGGACGCCTTTGGTGGCAGTCGGCAGGAACGCGGGGGAGGTCTCCCAGTATCGGTTGGTATTGCCTTGTACGGAAAGCAGCTCGACCCAGAGCCCGGTCCTCAGGTCCGTGTAATAGATTTTGAAATCCACCGCCAGGATGCCGTCGGTTTCCAATTCAATCCGGTTGATTTCCGTGATATGCGGCCAGGTCCGGTCAACCTGAATCAATTCGCCGCTGGCGGAGCGCAGCCGGGTTTTGAAGTCAAGGGTATCATCGAACATAAACAGCAGCGGGTCGCCGCCATATACTGTGCCGGATACCTGTACGGCGGCTCCGGCATTGACATGCACAATCCCTCCCGACTCCAGCAAGGCCAAATTGATGTCCGTGGCGAAAACACAGGGCATCCGGACGAGAAGCGCCAGTAGGGTAAAGCATGCGGTCTTGTTCATGCGTCGATCTCCTTTTTGCGGGTTTCCGGCGGGAACTGCAGCCCACATTATATCAACCCGCCGCCCTGGGAATGGATTATCATTTCATTCATATGGATAATCCGTGCACGTAGTAACCGGGCGTGGCGGCGGTAGTCAGCGGGCGCCGCGCGTTGGGCTGGGCGCCCTCTTTGGCCGGGTCAGGGCCTGCATGCGAAGATTGTCCATGGAAAAGAGAAATTAGTCCATTCATTGGGAATTGGGAGGCCGTAAGCTGATAAAGAAATGTCAGCCGAGGGGGAGAAAACAGGCTTTGGAATGTCAATTCTAATGTGGATCGTGTGTTGGCGGGAGGTCATGCTTGCCCGTGTGGCCCGGGCATCTTGCCCGGGCTGCATGGGTGGGAGGCCTGTGTCGCAAAGGGTTCTGCGAGCGCCCTGGGAGTGTTCGGTGCGTGCCAGGCGCTGGGCCGCGCGATTGGCGCTGGGGCTCTGGCTGGCCGGCCGGGTTGCGGTTTGGGCGGGGGGTGGGCCGGCCGGGGTGGTGGTGGTCTATGACCCGAACGATATCCGTTCGCTGACCATGGCCAATGCCTATCAGCAGGCGCGTGGCATTCCGGAGCGCAACCTGTTCCCCTATGCATTCCCGGAGGGGTTCACGCGGCATACGGCGTGGGATCTGGTCTATGCCCTGCGCGGCCTGCTGGCGGAGCGGGGCCTGGAAGATCAGCTTCAGGCCCTCGCTCTGGCGGCCTATACGCCGCTCGATTCGGCCCAAACGACGGGCAGCGCCCTTTCCCTGCACAGTTTCCTTTATCTTTCGCCAGCGTACAGTCACGCTTCGATACCGACCTACGTAATGGCCAATAATCCCGCCTATCCGAGCTCGGGGCCCACGGCGGAAGCGTTTCAGGCGCCCGCCCCGGCCGGCACGCAGGCGCTCAATGCCTATACGGAGTACGGCGGCAAGCGCGTCTGGCCCGTGAGCGCGCTGGGCTATCCGGGCCGGGCCGGCAACAGCCTGGGCGACATCTTGCGCTATATCGGCGAGGCGCGCGCGGCCGATGGCACGCGCCCGGAGGGCACCATCTACTGGCCGCTGAACAAGAACATCCGCAGCACCACCCGCCAGTCGCAGGTGGGCCCGGTTACGGCGGTCTGGGCCGCGCGCGGCATTCGCTACGCGGTGCATGGCACCGAGGACTTGAACGGTTCGGAAACCACCGGGGCGAACTGGGTATTCAACCGGCCGGACGTAATCGGCGGCGTCGTCGGCGCGGCCAACCTGAACCCGCGCGCGGGGAACCGCTACCTGCCCGGCGCCTGGGTGGATCACCTGACCAGTTTCGGGGGGCGGTTGGACGACTACGACGGCTTCTACAGCTACCAGAGCGATGCCGCCGACTGGTTGCGTGCGGGGGTCCATGGCTCCGCCGGCACGATGGAAGAACCCGGCGCCGTGGCCAGCAAATTTCCCCATCCGCATATCCATACCCATTTCCGCTCGGGGGCCTCCCTGAGCGAGGGGTTCTGGCAATCCATCCAGTTGCCGGCGCAGATTCTCTGCCTGGGCGATCCGCTGCTGCAGCCCCACGCCCGGTTTCCCGTGGTGACGATTCTGACGCCCGCGGCGGAGGCGGAGGTTTCGGGTGTCATTCATCTACAGGCGCAGGCTGTGCCGGCGGCCGGCCAGACCCTGGCGCCGGAATGGGATTTGTTTCTGGACGGGCGCCGGGTGGCGGGAGCGGCCGATTGGGTTACGCCGGTGGCCGATGGATTCCTGCTGGACACAACGGCCTGGAGCGACGGCTGGCACGAACTGCGGGTTACGGCCTATAATGCCGATAGCGTGCGGACGCAGGGCGAGGCCGTGCGGTCCTTACGGGTCAACAATCATGGCCAGGCCCTGACGCTCACGGGACCGGAAACCGTCCACCCGGAAATGCGCGCG
>JAIPIQ010000107.1 GCA_021734645.1 Fidelibacterota bacterium
GGCCCTGCGGGCGGATTTCGAAAACCGGCTGGCGCCGGACGGCAATGCGCTGGTGTGGGCCACGGGCCAGGTCACGACCGTCGCCCGGGCCGCCAGCTTGCCGGTGGAGTCCATCTCGGAGGTGCGTTTGCCGTTGCCGCCCTGGGAGCGGCCGCAGCGCAAAGTGGCGCAGCCCGGCGATGAGGGCAATGGCGCGACCCGGGCCGCGGACCGGCCGCGCAAACGCGTTTTCCGGCCCTATGCGGTGGAGGTGGTGTTCAACGGCGGGTTCCATGCCCTCCTGCGTTTCATGGCCGCCATCGAATCCAATGCCCTCCTCCAAGTGGTCGGCATATCCATTGCCGCGGAAGAACAGACCCCCGAACAGCACCGCATGCGCCTGATTCTGCAATGGCTGACCTATACGGATGCCCCCCTGCCCCTGGAGGCGCCATGACCCCCTCAATGCGTACAATCCGGCTGTGCTGCCTGCTCACGATGCTGGCCCGGCTGGCGACCGCCGCCGCGGAAGAGGCCCTGCCCCGCGACCCCTTCTGGCCCGTGGGCTACGAGCCCCCGCCCGTGGCCGCGCCGGCGCCGCCGCCCGGCCCCGCCCGCGGTACGCCCGTCCCGCGCCAGGCTGCGCCGGATTGGGCCGGCGCCCGCGCGGCGGTGCGCGTCAGCGGGATCAGCCAGTTTGGCAATGAGGCCCCGCGGGCCATCATCAATGGCCAATGGGTGGCCCAGGGTGAAACGGTGATCGTCAATCATGACCAAATGCGTTATGAATTCGTAGTCAGTGCCATTACCTCGGCCGGCGTCCGCGTGGCGGCGAACAGAATCTTGCCGGCGGCCGCGCCCGAGGGAACCTCTTTGGACGCGGACAACAAGGGACAGGAATGAGTGCGGGAGAAGCGCAGATGAAAAAAAACGGTTGGGTATGGTTCTTGGCGCTTGGTCTGGGCCTGGCGCTGTGGGCGGGGTGCGACGACAAGCCCAGCACCAGCAATTTGGACGACGCCTTTCTGGACGGGCCGGGCACCGAGGCGGACCCGCGTACGAATAACATCACGGCCCTGTTGTCCGTGGCGCCGGCCAGCGTGCAGGCCGCTCAGGTCGGCCAGAAATTTGCCTTCAAGGCCATGGGGGGCAAGGGACCCTACCGTTGGGAGGTCTCCGATCGCCGCGCGGGCCGGGTCCGGGTCGAAGGCTGGAGCGCCGCCGTGTATGAAGTCCTGCGCCTGGCGCCCAACTCGGTCATTGTCTACGATAGCCAGGGACATGCGGGCGTGGCGCAGGTGACGGTGGGTGAAGATCCGGATCCGCCGGATCCGCCGGATCCGGCGGCGCCCCTGGCCCTGGCGGCGGATCCCGGCACGCTGAGCGGCAACGGCGATTTGAGCCTGTTGACCGCCAGCGGGGGCAGTCCGCCCTATCGTTGGACGGTGCGTGACATTACGCTGGGCACGCTGGACCGGAGTACCGGGACCCAGGTGACGTACCAGCGCGGCTTTCGGGGTGACAACTCGGTGACGGTTACGGACAACGCCGGGGCGACCGCTTCGGTCGTCATTCGCCAGCCGTAACGGTTGAATGGGCTGATCCGGACGGGTTGGACCGCCCGGATTGGTTGGATGGGAGACAGCGCATGAAGACGGCAAATAGTTGGTTGAAGGGGGCCGCCTGCGGGTTGGCCGCCGGACTGGTCCTGGCAGGGTCGGTCAGCGCCCAGACACTGGTTGGGCCGGTGAATCGCACGGTGGTGGCGGGCAACACGGTCAGCTTGCGGGTGGACAACCTGCCGACGGATCCGGCGTTGGCCGAGTACCCCACGACCCTGCGCTACTACAGTGAAGATACGACCCGCGTGCAGGTGCCTGACCTGCGGCAGCAGGAATTGATTATTGACGCCGGCGGCAATTACTATACGAACCATACTTATTCGGTCCCCATTGCCGGCGTCAAGCGGGTGGATGGTTTGTTTGATCCCATCCGGGTGGACCTCATGGCAACCATGGAAACCGGTGGCATCGGCATCTACTGGGATGCCTATGTGCTCGTGAGCGTGCTGGATCCGACGTTGACGTACACGCCGTCCGCGCCGGCCGTCCAGGTGGGGGGCGTCGTGCCCCTCGTGATTCGCCGGACCATCGAAGCGAATGCCAATTTAGCCTTTACCGTTACCAGCGCCAACCCCGATATCCTGGGGCTGGCCACGGGACCCGAGGGCCCCTTCGACAGCGGCGCCCTGAGTCTATCCTTTGCCCAGTTCGAACTGACCCGCACGGTCTATCTGGCCGGCAAATCGCTGAGCCAGTCCCAGGCGGCGACCAATATCTGGCTCTCCGCCCAGGTGGGCAGTTACGCCGCCAATGTCGAGGTGCTGGTGACCCCCAACAGCGGCTTGGCGCTCACCCCCACCGCCCCCCAATGCGAAGCCGGCGACAGCTTTCAAATGACGGTAACCCGCGGCGGCGCCCTGACCGCCCCCCTGACCGTGCAAGTCAACAGCCTCGATCCCAATGTGGTGGGCGCGCCCACCTCGGTCGTCATCCCCCAGGGAGCGGCCAGCGCAACCTTCCAGCTCACGGGCCTGCGGCCCGGCTCGAGCGTGATTTCCGTTGCCGCCCCCGGTATGCCCCCCGGCCCGGATAGTGCCGTGACGTTCACCGTCGCGAATCCCAATCTCGAATTCGTGCCCGCCCCCATTACGGCGATTGTGGGCAGTCAGCGCTCCGTGCGCATCCGCCGCGCGCCCACCGCCGCCGGCGCCGATCTGACCCTGACCCTCAGCAGCTTCGCGCCCACGGTTTTCGGGCTCGAGACCAGCACCGTCACCCTGCCCGCTGGTCATACCGAAGCCAGCTTCCTCGTGACGGGCCGGGCCATCGGGTCTGGCCAGATCGAAGCCCGCCTGGGCGATTACCTCCTGCGGGAATTCGTGCTGGTCAGCCAGGCGGCCGATCTGGACGATCTGGATGGCGATGGCGTCAGCAACGAAGACGAGCTGCTGCTGGGATCTGATCCCGGGGATTCGGACAGTCTCTGGAAAGCCGCCGGGGGCGATCCCCTCGATCCGGACCGGTTGAATGACGGCGAGTTCGACAGCGATGGCGATGGCTTGAGCAACTACCTGGAATTGTACGTGCTCCAGACCAATCCCCTGCGGGCGGATACGGATGGCGACGGCATTCCCGACGGGGAGGAAGTCTTCAGCGACTTGACCAATCCCCTGCATCCCATGAGCAATCGTGACTATTTCGAACGGAGCCTCGATCTGAGCGGTGTGCCCGCCGCCGGGTTGGCGCTCTACGATTCGGCCCGTTTTCATGTGCGCACCAACGGCTGGACCGTCGAGGCCTGGGTTCGGCCCCAAACGGATGGGTACGGCACGATCTTCGCCCTCGAGGCCCCGGCCGGCGGCAACAGCTTCGCCGTCGAGTTGGATAACTTCCGTCCGGTCGCCCGGGTTCAGGCGGGGCCGCGGGAGATTTATGCCGGCGGGACGAATGCCCTGCCCGGGCAGGGTAGCATCCAGCAGTTGCCCACGGATCGCTGGACCCATGTGGCCGCGGTTTGGTCGCCCATTCGCAACTCCCTGGAGATCTATCTCGATGGCGTATTGCTGATTGCCCAGTACAACTTTGTCGAGGCGGACTTCGTGGCGGGGGATGCCGTCCTGGCGCGTGATTTTGACGACGGCTATCTCGATGAGCTGCGCGTCTGGCGCCATGACCGGACCTGGACGGAAGTGGACTACTGGAAGCTGCGCCTGTTCCCGGCGCCCGCCGGCTACGTCGAGCCGCCCGATGGCCAGACCCATCCCCTGGCCGCGTACTTCCGCTTCGACGAAAATGCCCCCGATCTGGTTGACTACGCCCGCCTCAATCAGGCCGAATACTACCTGAATGTCCCCCCCGCGGCGGTCAGCGGCGACCGGGCCGTGGCCCTGCTGGATTATGACGATGAGGATGGAGATCTCCTGCCCGAATGGTGGGTCAGCCTGAATAACCACGAACAGTACAGCGATTTCAATCAGGAAACCGTCTTCACCCGCACGTTCTACCCCGACGACCATCCGCTCTATCCCAATATGGCCATCGAGGAGCAGTTCAATACCTTCATCGCCTTCAGCTCGATCGGCAACGTCTACAACCACCTGACCGAAGATTTTCTCTTCGCGCCGGTCTCGCGCCGCGTGCCCCATCCGGGGCTCAATTCCGCCTACCTGAAATATGTCTACCTGACCGAGGTGCCGACCACCGCGTTGCTCGAGGTGTTCACGCCGGGTATGGTCAGCACGATCGTGTATGTCAACGGCCAGCGCCTGACCCCCGCCGACGACGCCGGGAACCGCGAACAGAAACTCAACCCCGTCGAACTGCTGCGCCGGGGCCGGAATATGATCTATATCCAGTGCCGCTCCCTGTATGCGAAGTTCAAGGACTGGGAACGGATTACGCCCGGCACGGGCGTCTGGGTCGAGGGCGGCACGGGCCTGACCTTCTGCGGCGACTGCTTCTATCCCAGCGCCCTGGGCAAGTTCGACGCCCGCCTGAGTGCGGACGGCAAGCCCCTGATTCTGCAAGGCGACCGCAACCGCTGGGATCCGCGGTCCGTCTGGCACGGCTGGTCCTGGTCCGCCCACTGGGACGAAATCCGGGGCGTCACCGGCATGCAGGACGCCGCCCAGCGCGTCCCCCCCGGCAATCTCGATTTCGGCATCCCCTGGGACGCGGACGACGACAGCCTCAACGCCTTCTACGAGCTGCTGGTGGCAACCAATCCCTGGGATGCGGATTCAGACAACGACGGCATTCCCGATGGCCTCGAGGACTTTGACGGCGACGGACTCGTCAACCGCGACGAACAGGCCCGCGGCGCCCACCCGCTGTTACCGGATTCCGACGACGACGGCGTTGCGGACGGGCTGGATGCGGTGGGGGACAACGATCCCGCCAGCGCGCTCAGTCCCTTGCTGGCCCGTTCCCTGGTGTTGGGCGGCAGCGCCCAGGATTATGTCGAGTTTGCCATGGCCCAGCGCTTCGCCCTCGATAGCTGGACGGTCGAGGGCTATGTCCAGCGGGCGGATACGGAAGCCGACGGCGGCGTGCTGATCCAGCGCCGCGTCGGCCCCAATGGCATCAATTACGAGTTGGGGCTGGGCGACGGCACGCCCGGCACCGCGCCGGTCAATGTGCCCTATGTGCGCTTCATCTCCACCGAAGGGGTGACCGTGCGGGCGGCTGGCGCGGCGCCGGCGCCGACGGCCTGGACGCATCTGGCCGGGGTGTACGATAATGATCGCCGCCTGCTCAGTTTGTATATGAACGGATCCGTGGTGACCACGGCGGTGGACGTGCTGGTTTCCCCGGCCATTTATGCCGGCGGACCCGTGGAGCAGCGGATTGGCGCGGGGCTCGAGGGCAGCGTGGACGAAGTGCGCCTCTGGTCCGTGGCGCGCACGGCGGAAGAAATCACCGCGTATTTTGAACAGACCATTTCGGGCGCGACGCCGGGCCTGGCGGCCTATTACCGCTTCGATGACGACACCAGTTTCGACGCGGCCGCGCCGCGGGGCACCAGCGCCAACAACCTGGCCACGGGCGGCGCGACCAGCCAACCGTGGGACTGGGGTCAGGTTCAGGATTACGTGGCCCGGTATCGTCAGGACTATTGGGAAAATTGGCATAATTCGGCGACGTTACGCGGGGTGACCGCGTTCTCCGCCGATGGCCAGGGCGCCCTGCGCAATCCCCCCTCCCTCCAGGTCAAGATTCTGCCGCCGGAGGTCGTTACGGCCGGCGCGCAGTGGACCCTCGATGGGCTCGGCTCCTGGTATAACAGCGGGCAGACCATTACCGACGGCCTCGAAGAGGGCGAGGTGACGGTACTGTTCCGGGACGTGATCGGCTGGACCGGACCCGGCGAGATGACCGTGGTCCTCTCCAACGATTTCAAGACCGTGATCGAAGCCGATTACCTCCGCAATGGCCGCTTGCGGGTGCGGCTCCGGCCAACCGAGGCCGTGACCGCCGGCGCCCAATGGCGCCTGGACGGCGGCGATTGGCAGCCCAGCGATGTAGTCCTGACCAACGTCAGCGTCGGCGCGCATACGTTGGATTATGAGCCCCTCGGCGGCTGGATCGCGCCGCCTACCGAGAACGTGACCATGACCGCGGACGAGGATGTCAGCCTCTTCCGGGACTATGTCCGGGAAACCGGCACTGTGCGGGTGCATATCGAGCCGGCCGAAGCGGTCAACCTGGGGGCGCGCTGGCGCGTGGATGGCGGGGACTGGCGGACGTCCGGCAGCTCGGCGACCAATCTCATGCTGGCCTCCCACCTGATCGAGTTCGAGCCCCTGCCGCCCTGGCTGCTGCCCGAGCCCATCAATATCCAATTGACCAATGCGACCCTGCAGGTCTATACGGGCCGCTATATTCGCGCCACCGGCCTCGAGGTCACCCTGGTTCCGCCGGAGGCCGTGGCCGCCGGCGCCCAGTGGCGTTTGCCCGGCGGCGCCTGGCTGAACAGCGGCGCCTTTGTGGATCTGACGCCCGGGATCTATACCGCCCAGTTCAGAACCGTGGCCGGCTGGATCGTTACCCCCAACGCCCCCGCCCAGATCCAGGATCAGCAGACCACCGCCCTGACCGGCCGCTATTACCGGATTGTGATCTATAACAATCCCACCGGCCTGCTCGAGGGCTTCAACAAACCAGCCGGCCTGGCCTTCGACGCCCAACGCAATCTCTATGTGGCCGACAGCGCCAGCCACCGGATCCTGGTCCGCAACGGCCTGACCGGGGCCTGGAGCACCATCGGCGGCCCCGGCCAGGGCGCCGGACAGTTCAATCAACCCCTGGCCGTGGCCGTGGATGCGGCCGGCAATCTCTATGTGGCCGACTCCCACAATCACCGGGTGCAACGGCGCGCGGCCGCCACCGGGGAATGGACGGTCTGGGGCGGGCCGACGGTGGGAACCGAGCCGGGCGAGTTCAACGGGCCATTCGATGTACTGGTCGCGCCCGATGGCGATGTGTACGTGGCCGATCATTACAATAACCGTGTGCAGCGGCGGGACGCCGCCACGGGCCAATGGTCCGCCTGGCTGCTGGCCGGTCATACCTACAGCACGGTGCGGGCGCCCGCCGGCTTGCGCCTCGACGGCACGGATATGCTGGTGAGCGACGCCCGGCCGGATGATCCCCTGGTGCGCCGTTTCAGCGCCCAGACCCAGAACCTGGGCATTCTGGGCGCCGCCGATGCGGAACGCGGCGGCCTGGTCCGGCCCGTGCACCTGGCAACCCATGGCGCCAAGATCTACGTGGCGGATCAGGGGGGCCATGCCGTCAAGGAATATGACCCGGCCAATGAAGCCTGGCATACGGTGCTGGATGGCACGGAGCTGAACGCGCCCTGGGGCGTGGCCGTGGATGACCGCGGCTATCTTTATATTTCCGACCGGGGCAACAACCGGCTGATCGAGTTGATTCCGCCGGAAGTGCCGGTGGTGCAGATCGCCCACCCGACGGTGCAGTTGGGCGGCGGCTATCAGAATCTGAGCTGGCTGGCCCAGGCGGGCTGGTTCTATCGGGTCGAATATACCGAGCAACTGGGCGAACCCTGGCTGCCCGTGCCCGGCGCGGAAGCCATCATGGGCAGTAACCAGTGGGTGACCGTGACGGATCCGGGCTGGAACGGCAGTACCCGGTTTTACCGGCTGGTGGTCTACTGAAAAGCATTGCGCCCATGGGCTTCGAGGAATAAAGGAAAGGCAAATGAGCATGAAACCATATCGTCTACTGCAGATCGGAGCCCTGTTGGGCCTGGCCGCCCTGGCGGTGGCCCGCGCCCAGGCGCCAAATGGAACCCCGCCCCCCGCCGCCGATCCGTTGGCCCCCATGGATGAGGCCGAACGGGAAATCCTGGCGGCGCTCCAGACGGATGCCGAAGAGGCCCTGCCACCCGTGAACGAGGAGGACTTCCCCGAAGACGCCATCATTCCCATTGATCAGGCCGATATGCCGGACGCCCCCGTCCAGGGCCTCATTTCCCTCAACCTCGATGCCGTGCCCATCAATGACGTCATTCGCATGTTTACCCGGATTTCCGGCGCAAACATCATTGCCGCCGGAACCAACCTCACCGGGACGGTGACCGTCAGCCTCTATGACGTGGATTGGCGCAGCGCCTTGCTGTCCATCCTCGAAAGCCAGAAGCTGACCATGGTCGAGAAACGCCCCGGGATTTTCAGCGTGATCTCCGAGGACGCCGCCGCCATCGAGCCCGTCGTGGCCCAGACCATCTTCATGAAATACGTCAAGGCCACCGAACTGATGCCCATCATTCAAAGCATGATCGTCAACACCAATGGCTCGGTTTCGGTGATTCAGGGCAATGGACTCGTGATTCAGGAGACGCCGTTCCGGCTGGGGGATATCCTCGAGACCGTGCAGAATGTGGACCGGCCCCGGCCCCAGGTGCTGATCGAGGCCAAGTTCATCGAGCTCAACGACACCGCTGTGAATACGCTGGGCGTCAACTGGCAGATGCTCAAGGACTTCACCGTGGCCGGCAGCGTCGGCGGCAGTTGGGGGGAAGTGCGGCGCTTGACCGAGGTCAATACGGATGCGGCCCTGAACAGCCGCGCGCGGACGGAGTCCGCCAGCGAGGGGGTTTCCGTGGGGGCCACGAGCCTGGATGGCGTGGGGGCTAATGAAAGCGCGCTGACATTGACCCGCGGGGCGACCTATGAAGCGGGCCAGCAGCAGGTCAACATCAAGGGCCGCAACCTCGAGAGTTTTGAAGAGGGCAACATCGAATTCATTCCGGCGCTGGATGTGACCCGGACGGTTTCGGCGGTGCTGAATCCGATCGAGTTCGGCCTGGTGCTGAGCGCGTTGCGCGAGACGGACGGGGTGAAGGTGGTTTCCAATCCGAAGTTGATCGTGGCCAATGGGGAGACGGCGACGATTCATGTGGGGCAGCAGCGGCCGATCATCCGGGCGGTGCCCCAGGGCGATTCGGGCGACCGCTATGCCTATGAGGCGTCCTATACGAACCTGGGCGTGCGCGTCAATGTGACGCCAGTGGTGAATACGGAAAACAATATCACGGTCGTGATCGAGCCGGAGCTGACGCGCTACCTGAGCGATGTCACCGCCGGCGGCGTCCAGGTCAGTTACCCGATTTTCAGCACCCGCAGCGTGCGCACGGAGTTCATTATTCCCAGCGGGCGCACGATTGCCATCGGGGGCCTGACCGAAACCCGCGATATCGAGTCCATCAAAAAAGTGCCCATTCTGGGCGACATCCCGATCATCGGCCGCTATCTCTTCAGTCATACCAGCCAGGAAACCGTGCAGGACGAAATCATCATTTTTGTGACGGTTGTGCTGGCGGAATCGGAGACCTTGGGCGCCCTCGACGGCCTGCCCAGCGGCGGCCGCCTGATTCACCGCCATATGGCCAGCGAGCGCGACGAGGCCGCCCGTATGGGGCAGTGACCGGAGGGGCTGTGTACGAACGCACCCTCACGGTCCGCCCGATCTTTTCCGGCCGCGTCCTGCGGCTCGAGGTGCAGGAGGTGGAATTGGCGGACGGAACCCGTTCCATCCGCGAGCTGATCCGCCATCCGGGTGCGGTAGGGGTGGTGCCCCGGCGACCGGATGGCAGCCTG
>JAIPIQ010000108.1 GCA_021734645.1 Fidelibacterota bacterium
GGGGGGGGGCAGCCGGGCGCGGGCCGGGGTGGTGCAGCTGGTGCCGCCGGGGCAGGAGCGGGCGGCGGCGGACGGGTTCGGGCTGGGCGGGCCAGGGGGCGACCCGGAGGCCGGGCGGGCGCCCGGGGGCGCGGCAGAGTGGATAAGCCGCCGCGGTCAGGTTTTCGAGATAGGCGGAATCGGCGGCGAGGAGGGTTCGGGCGCGGGCGAGGGCGGGGCGCAGGCGGGGATTCAATTCGCGTTCGAGCCGGGGCAGGACCGCGTGGCGGACGCGGTTGCGCAGGAAGCGCGGATCGCGATTCGAGGCATCTTCGCGCCAGGTTAGGTGGCAGCGTTCGAGGAAGGCGACGGCCTCGGCGTGGCGGGCCGTCAGCAGCGGCCGCAGGAGCTGGCAGGCGCCGAAGTCCTGGATGGGCGCGTAGCCGCTCAGCCCGGCGAGGCCCGCGCCACGGGCCAGATTGAGGATCAGCGTTTCATCCTGGTCGTCGGCCGTATGGCCGAGGGCAATCAACGGCGCTTCGAGGGCGCGGGCGGCGGCGGCAAAGAACTGGCGCCGGGCGGCGCGGGCGGCCATCTCGAGGGAAAGGCCCTGGCGACGGGCGCGAAGGCGCACCTGGGCGCGGGCCGTATGACAGGGCAGCGCCAACCCCGCGCACAGTTCGCGCACCCAGCGGGCATCCGCGGCCGAATCCGCCCCGCGCAACCCATGGTCCAGATGCAGGACGTGCAACTCCCAGCCGAAGAATCCCTGAAAGTAGTGCAGCCCGTGGAGCAGGCTGACGGAATCCGCGCCCCCGGAAACGGCCACCAGCAGCCGCGCGCCGCGCGGGACTGGCGTGGGCCCCTCAAGACTCGCCAGCAGATGCGCGAGCAAGGCCGGTGGCGGCATCCCGCGCATGGCTCACGACGCCGGTTCGAGGCGTTCCAGGCCCCCGAGATAGGGCCGCAGGGCAGTCGGCAGGCGCACCGAGCCGTCGGCCTGCTGGCCGCATTCGAGGACCGCCACGATCAGGCGCGGCAGCGCCACGCCGGATCCGTTCAGGGTGTGGACGAAAGCCGTCTGGCCCGCTTCATTCTTATAGCGGATGCGGGCGCGGCGGGCCTGGAAGTCCAGGAAATTGCTGCACGAGGAAACTTCGAGCCAGCGGTCTTGACCGGGCGCCCAGAGTTCCAGGTCGTAGCACTTGGCGGCCGCGAAGCTCAAATCGCCGGTGCAGAGTTCGAGGATCCGGTAGGGCAATTCGAGCCGCTGCAAAACGTCTTCGGCGTCCCGCACCAGGCGATCGAGCTCGTCCGCGCTGGATTCCGGGGTGGTGAATTTCACCATTTCCACTTTATCGAACTGATGGACGCGATTGAGTCCGCGGGTATCCTTGCCGGCGGCGCCGGCTTCGCGGCGGAAGCAGGGGGAATAGGCGGTCAGGCGCACGGGCAGCGGCGCGCGGATGATTTCCTCGCGGTAGATATTGGTAACGGGCACCTCCGCGGTCGGAATCAGCCAGAGGTCGCTGTCCGTCACCCGGTACATGTCCTCGGCCATTTTGGGCAGTTGCCCGGTGCCGGTCATGGCCGCCGTGTTGCAGAGGAACGGCGGGGCGACTTCCTCGTAGCCGTGTTCGCGGGTGTGGAGATCGAGCATGAACTGGATCAGGGCGCGGCTCAGGCGGGCGCCTGGTCCGCGCAGCAGGGGGAAACCCGCGCCAGCCAGGCGGGCGCCGCGCTCGAAATCGAACAGGCCGAGACGCGCGCCCAGCTCCCAGTGGGGCAGGGGGGTGAAGTCAAACGCGGGCCGGTCGCCCCACGCGCGCACCACCTGGTTCCCGGCGGCGTCGGCGCCGACGGGCACGGACGGATCGGGCAGATTCGGCAGGCGCAGCAGCGCCGCCTCGCAGGCGGCCTCACTGGGCTGCAGCGCGGTAGCCTGTTCCTGTAATTCGCTGTTGATGGCGCGCACCCGCTCCATCAAGGCCGTGGCATCCTGCTTGGCGGCTTTGAGACGGCCCACTTCCTTCGAAACCCGGTTGCGTTCGTTCTGCAAGGCCTCGGTCGCGGTCAGCAGGGCGCGGCGCTGGGCATCCAGCGCCAGGACTTCATCGAGCAGGGCCTCGGCGCCCTTGGCGGCCAGTCCGCGCCGGGCGGCCTCGGGATCGTCACGGAGTTTTTTGAGGTCAAGCATGGTGCAACTCACTCGGCTGGGGGTGGGGCCCATTCCGGCTCCAGGGAAGTGCCGGTGAGGCGCTGTTGGGCGCGTCCCCGGCACGGGGGGCAGAGATCGCGGGCGAGGGTGTCGAGATCCGCGAGGGTTTGATACGGGTGGGCGGCGCAATGGGGATTGGGGCAATAGGTCAGGTCGAGCAGGAAGGCGACGGCGCGCACGGCCTGGCGCTCGGCCCGCCGGGCGTAGGTTTCGGCGGGCAGATCTTCCGGGGCGTCGGCCGGGGCCATGGCGGCGAGATTCACGGCGGCGACCGGGATATCCCGCAGCAGCGCCCCGTGGCTGCGGCCATCCGGGTTGCCGAAGACCAGCAGGAGCAGCAATTCGTCGGCGCGGCGCAGGTCGCACGCGGCGCGGGCCTGGGCGCGTAGATCGCCCTCGACCGGCTCGATGGTCCCCGCCGCGCGCACGGGCACGGCATACAGTTCGGCCAGGAAATCGCTCACGCGGGCCACGAAAGCGGGATCGGTCGGCCCCGAGGTGGCCAGCGCCAGGCTTTCCGCCCGCGCTACCCCCGACCACAACCCCAACACCAGACAGCAAATGAATCGCGTTCGCATGATCTACCCTCTCCGCGCCGGACGGCTGGTCCGGCGCGGGGTCCATCTATAGCAGACCCCGGCCGGACTGCACGCCCAAAACCGCATCCGGTTCGATGCGTCGCGGGCCGGGCGCCGTTCAGGCGTTGGCCTGGCGGGCCACCGGCGGCAGCCCGGCCAGGGCCATGGCAATTTCCTCTTCCGGATATTCGTAATCCTGCAGCTTCCCGGCAAAGTAATCAATATAGGACTGCATGTCGAAGTGGCCATGACCGCAGAGATTGAACAGGATGGCTTCCTCCTTGTTCTCCTCCTTGCAGCGCAGGGCCTGCTGAATGGCGGCGGCCACCGCATGGTTGGCCTCCGGGGCGGGCATGATGCCTTCCGCCTGGGCAAAGGTGATGCCGGCTTTGAAGATTTCAAGCTGATGCAGGGACTGGGCTTCGATCAGGCCCTGTTGCAGAACGTAGCTCACCAGCGGCGCCATGCCATGATAACGCAAACCGCCGGAATGAAAACCCGGGGGCACGAACGTGCTGCCCAGGGTGTTCATCTTCAGCAGCGGGGTCAGATGCGAGGTGTCGCCGAAGTCATAGGCGTAGGGGCCCTTGGTGAGCGTCGGGCAGGCGGCCGGCTCGACCGCTATCACGCGCACATCCTGTTCCCCGCGTAGTTTTCGGCCCAGGAACGGGAAGGCAATGCCCGCGAAGTTCGAGCCCCCGCCGGTGCAGCCGACGATCACATCCGGATAGTCGCCCGCCAGCGCGAACTGCTCGATGGCCTCGATGCCGATCACGGTCTGGTGCAGCAGCACGTGGTTGAGCACGCTGCCCAACGCGTAATGGGTGTCGCCTGCCTGGGCGGCCAGCTCGACGGCCTCGGAAATGGCCATGCCCAGCGAGCCAATGCAAGTCGGATCTTTGGCCAGGATCGCCCGCCCGGCCGCCGTGCGGTCGCTGGGACTGGCGATCAGCTCGGCCCCGAAGGCTTCCATCAGCGCCCGCCGGTAGGGCTTCTGGTTGTAGCTGACCTTGACCATAAAGACCTGGCACTCGAGCCCGAAGGCCTGACAGGCGATCGAAAGGGCCGAGCCCCATTGGCCGGCGCCGGTTTCCGTGGTCAGCTTGCGCGTGCCTTCAACCTTGTTGTAGTAGGCCTGGGCCACGGCGGTATTGGGCTTGTGGGAACCGGCCGGGCTGACGCCTTCATACTTGTAATAGATGCGGGCGGGGGTGCCCAGGGCGCGCTCGAGGCGCCGGGCGCGAAAGAGTGGCGAGGGCCGCCATTGCCGATAGATCGAGAGCACGTCGCCGGGAATGTCCACGTAGCGCTCGCGGGTCATTTCCTGTTCGATGAGCGCCATGGGGAACAGGGGCGCCAAATCCTGGGGGCCGATGGGCTCGCCCGTGCCGGGATGCAGCACCGGCGGCATCTCGCCGGGCAGGTCGGCCTGAATATTGTACCAGGCTTCCGGCATTTGGGTTTCATCCAGCAGATACTTGATTTGTGAACTCATAATTTCGGTCCTTCCTGTTTTGGCCGCCCAGTCAAACAGATGACAAGCCTTTCGCAAAGCAAAAAATGCCGGGGCCTTCGCGCGGGGGCGCAATCACGATTCATTTCCCGTTCCAGCGTCTGTAATGGGGCGTTCGGCAAGGCGCACGACAACGGGGCGACGAAGCGTGGGGTTGTCAGGATACCAGGCGCTTGAGGAAGATGATTTTGGCGTCGTTTGGGCCGTAGAAATCGGGGAGGGTGGCGGCGGGGGTATAGCCCAGGCGTTCGTAGAAGGCGCGGGTGGGGGCGTAGCGGGGTTGGCCGGCGGTTTCGACCACGGCCAGGCGGCCGCCGGCGGTGGCGATCGCCGCTTCGGCCTGCCGGGTCAGCAAACGGCCCAGGCCCTGTCCCTGGGCGGCGGGGTCTACGGCGAGCCAGTAGATGTCCCAGGTGCCGAGGGTGCAGGGGGTTTGGCCAAAGCAAATCCAGCCGAGGGGGCGGCCGTTGGGGTCACAGGCGGTGAGGCTGTGATAGCCGGCTGCGGGCCGTGTGAGGGCGTCGTGCAGGACTTCGGCGGCGATGGCCAATTCGTCGGGGCGGAAGAATCCGGTGGCGGCGAGCAGGGTCCGAATGGGGGCTTCGTCGGCGGGCATCGAGGGGCGGATGGGCAGGGATTGGTTTGCGGGCGCCGTGGGGGCGGGGTCAGTGGGCGGCGCCGCGGTTTGGACGGCGGCGGCGGCGGGTTGGCGTTGGCGGGCGGCGAGTACGACACTGCGCACGAATTCATCGTAGGGGATTTTGGCGGCGGCGAGGGCGGCGGCGAATCCGGCCTCGGGCGCGATGTCGGGGTTGGCGTTGATTTCGAGAATATAGGGGCGGTGATGGGCGTCCACGCGGAGGTCGAGGCGGATGTAGTCGCGGCAGCCGGCGGCCTGCCAGGCGCGGCGGGCGGTTTGGCGCAGGGTGGCGGCGAGGCTGCGGGAGACATTGGCCGGGAGTCGGCGGACGGTGTGTTGATAGGCAAAAGACTCGGTCTGCCATTTCGCGGCGTAGTCCACGATCCGGGGCTGCTGATCGGGGAAATCCGTAAAATCAATTTCGGCCAGGGGCAGGACGCGCGGTGTGCCGCTGAGGGCCACGACGGAGAGGTTGAATTCGCGGCCGGCGATGTATTGCTCGACGAGGGCGGCGCCGCCGAAGGCGCGCTGGACCCGCCGGACGGCGCTGCGCAGGGCGGGGCCGGGCGCGGGGATGACGCCGCGGGCGTCAATGCCCTCGCCTGCGTCCGCGCGCAGGGGCTTGACAATGACCGGGAAATTGACGACCTGCGACGCGTCGAACTGGTTGGCGCGAAAGACGACGGCCTCGGGCACGGGCAGGCCCTGGTCGCGCAGGCAGGCCTTGGTCAGGGCCTTGTCGAGCGTCAGCAGGAGCGCCGGGGTATCGTTGCCGGTGCAGGCTTTGCCCAGGGCGCCAGCCACGGCGGGAATCATGGCCGCGGCCTCGGGGCCTTCGGCCAGTTCTTCCACGAGATTGAAGACCACCTCTTCCGGGCCCGCCGCCAGGGCGCCTGCTGTTTCGGCCAGGCGCCGGATGCCGACGGTCCGGAACGGCCAGCCCAGTCGCGTCAGCGCGGCCTGCACGGCGTGCACCTCGTCGAGGACACCTGCCGACGAATGTTCGTCGGCCAAACCCGCCGCGCCTGGCTGGTGGTGTAGGATCAGCACCTGGGGTGGGGGCGGTATCATGCGGCGATGACCTGGGCGGGCATGCGCTCACGGGCGCTGGCGACAATCGTGGCAATGAGCTGGTCGAAGCTGCCACCCTCCTGCCGGGCAATCATGGGCAGGTCGGAGTGGCGCGGATGAAGGCCGGCCAGGGGGTTGACCTCCATGAAGGCCGGGCGGCCGTTCGCATCGAGGCGCAGATCCACGCGGCCGGCATCCCGGCACTCGAGGACGCGGTAGGCGGCCAGGGCCAGGGTCTCCAGCTCGGCGCGCAGCTCGTTTTCGGCTGGGCGCTCATAGGTGACGTACTGCTCGTAGCAATCCTTGATGTCGTAGGTGTAGTCCTGATTCGGCGCGTCCGGCCGGATCAGGATTTCCATGCAGCCCAGAGGGCGGGCGTGAGCGCCCGTGCCGACAATCCCGACCGTGAACTCGCGGCCCGGCAGATAGGATTCCACCAGCACCGGCTGGCGATAGAGCATCAATAAACGCTGAATCCGCGGCGCCAGATCCGCGGCCTGTTCGACGCGTGACTGGCCGTCAATCCCCTTGCCGGTTCCTTCGGTGTTGGGCTTGATGAACCAGGGTCCGGGCACACGCGCGGCGGCCTGGACGGCGGCGGCGGGATCCGCGACCAAGAGGTCGGCCGGCGTGTTGAGTCCGGCCGCGCGCACCAGCCGTTTGGCCAAGGCCTTATCGAGGGTCAGGGCGCAGGTCAGGGGATCCGAGAACGTATAGGGAATGTCGTACAACTCGAGCAGGGCGGGGGCCTGCGCCTCGCGGCACCGGCCGTACAGGCCCTCGGCAATGTTGAACACCAGATCCCAGCGGGCGCCGCCCGCCAACCGCTCGCAGAGCCGACGGGCATTGCCGATGCGCTCCGGTTGATGACCCAGGCGCGCCAAGGCGGACTCGATGGCGCCCAGGGTTTCCTCCGAGTCAAATTCAGCCACATCTTCCGGGGCAAAGCCGGCGGCGAGATAGTCGGCGCGCAGGTCATAGCACAATCCAATATGCATCAGGGGGCACTCCTCTGTTTCGCGGGCGACAGGCCGCTGCGGGGTTTTTGGGGGAGGGTGGTCAATTCGTGGCGGATCCGGGAAGTCCAGCCCTGCGCGAAACCGGTGAACAGGGCGCGGGCGCCCTGACGCAGGTTGCGCAAATGGTAGCCGCCCTCTTGGCAGAAGAGCACAGGCCGGCCCAGCCCGGCGATGCGCCGACCCAACTCCGCCAGCGTGGGCGGCTGGGGATTGAAGCCGCCGGTGGGGTCGCCCTGCAAGGTGTCGAAGCCGACGGGCACGACCAGCAGGAGCGGGTCAAAGCGGCGGATACGAGCCAGGGCGCGCTCGAATGTGGCCAGGTACAGGGTTTCATCCGTGCCTTCCGGCAGGGGGTAGTTGGCATTGTAGCCGGCCCCGGGTCCCTCGCCGGTTTCATCGCTGAAGCCTGAGAAGTACGGATAGGCATAATCCGGATGCCCGTGCAGGGAAAGGGTCAGGACATCGGCCCGCCGGTAAAATATGTCCTGGGCGCCGTTGCCGTGGTGGAAATCAATATCGAGCACGGCCACGCGGCCGTGAGCGCTGAAGCGCTGCGCGGCAATGGCCGCATTATTGAAGTAGCAAAAGCCTCCAAAAACCCGGCGTTCGGCATGGTGGCCGGGCGGTCGCGTTAGGGCAAAGGCCGCCACGTGACCGTGCCGCAGGATTTCATCGGCGGCGGTGAGGGTGACGTCCACGGCGGCGCGGGCGGCCCGGTACGCATTGCGGTCCAGGGGCGTGAACGTATCCATGCAGAAGTAGCCGGCCCGCACGGCCAATTCGCGGGGGGGGCGGTGGGCGCGCCGCAGGGGGAAGACGTAGGGGTAGACCGGACGGAGCGGCGGATTCTTCTCGCAGACGGTTTTCAAGTAGGTGACAAAGTCGGCGGGGTGCACGGCGCGGATCGGCTGTTCACCATGGGGCTGGGGCGGCCGGGAAACAAAGAGGCCGGTTGCCGTGAGCGGGCCGAGCATCGCCCGGATACGGGCCGGGCGCTCGACATATCCGCGCTCGGCCACATGATGAATCTCGTGGACGGTGCTCGATACCAGGGCCAGGCGCAGGCAGTCGGCCGGGCGGGCGATGGGGCGGGCGGCCGGGCGGCGCGGGGGCGTGCGCAGGCGCACGGGATCGTCCGTGAAGGAGGCGACCACGGTACGGATGTAAGCGGGAGTGACCAGGTGGCTGTATTTTCGCCGCAGGATGAGGCCGACCGCCGTCTGGGCCTCGGCGCGGCCCAGCGGTTCGGCGCGGTCCAGCCCGTCGAAGAGCAAATGCGGGGCCGGGGACTCATCAACGGGCGTTTCGTAGGCGGTGCCCTCGATGGGGTGGGCGCCATAGCGGGCATAGAAGCTCAGCCGCCGGCGATTTTCGCGCGCCAGCACGGGGTCGGGAACCTGTTGGGGATCGGCGGGCAAGGACTCAAAGTAGAGTCCGCGCGAGCCGATGGCCTTGAGGTATTCGCGCGTGGCCTCGTAGAGGGCGCTGCCGATGCCGCCGCCGCGAATGGCCCGGTCCACTGCCATGAAATCGAGCAGGGAGGCGTCAATCTCGGGCAGGTGCAGAAATAGACTGAAGCCGGTTACCTTGCCCAGGGATCCTTCGCTGACCAGCAGGACGGTGCGATAGCCAAAGCGGAAGGGCTCGTCCAGGAGGCTGGGAATTTTGTCGGCGTACGCGGCCACGGCGGCAAAATTGGCGCGAAATATCTGCTGGACGGCGGCGGCCCGCTGTTGGTCCGCCGGGAGGGCGGTGCTATGGACGCGCACGATGCGGATCATGGCCGGGCGATTTCACGCGTTGGGTTGTGGGGGGCGCCGCGGGCGGCGGTGCTGGCGGGCGGTGCCCTGGGGCTGAATCGCGTTGCGCTGGCCATTGGCCAGGTGCCAGACCCCGGGATCAACCGGCGCGCTGGTGAGTGCGGCCGGCGAGGCGTTGACGGTGGCATAGGGTTCGGGATAGGCGACCATCAGGCCCTCGTAATTGCGCAGTACCGTATGGGTCGGACTCTGGGAAATCAGATAGTTGGGCAAAAGAGGGATCTTGCCGCCGCCGTGGGGCATGTCCACCACGAAGGCGGGGATGGCTAGGCCGCTGAGGCGGCCCCGCAGGTACTCCATGATTTCAATCCCCCGGCTCAGAGGGGTGCGGAAGTGCTCGACGCCGCGCACCAGGTCGCACTGGAAGAGGTAATAGGGGCGCACGCGCGTGCGCAGCAGCCGCCGGAACAAATCCGCCAGCAGGACGGGATCGTCGTTAACGCCGCGCAGCAACACGGTTTGATTGCCCAAGGGAATCCCGGCATCGGCGAGTTTGCGGCAGGCAGCCTCGGCCTCGGGCGTCAGTTCCCGCGGGTGGTTGAAGTGCGTGTTGAGATACAGCGGATGAAAGCGCTTGAGCATGTCCACCAGATCGTCGGTGACGCGCATGGGCAGGGTGACCGGTGCGCGGCTGCCCAGGCGGATGATATCCACGGAGGGCACGGACCGCACCGCCCAGAGCACCTGCTGGAGGGCCGGGGTGGGCAGGGGCTACGGATCGCCGCCGGAGATGATGACGTCATGGATCTCGGGGTGGGCGAGCAG
>JAIPIQ010000109.1 GCA_021734645.1 Fidelibacterota bacterium
AAAAGGGCGCTCGCGGTCATCCCCCGCCTCTTTGTGCATTTTGTACCTCTGGGTGGCCACCTTTCTTCACGTTCTTTGCGATCTTCTGTTCCTCGGGCGCTCACTGTTCAATATGCTATCGTCACCCGTGAACGGTTACGCCCTGAATAGCAGATCCCGCCGCCGGTGCTTCGCGGGGATTGGCGCGAGGGCGCGCAGGATGAGGGAAGAAATCCGTACTCGTACACGTACTCCTACACTCGAATCTCTTGGGGGGGGGTGGGGGCGGGATGTTGGTTCTGCTCTTGAGCGATTCCTCGGATGGGTTTGGATGGAAGGCTATCGCGTAAGCGTATCCGAGCAAGGGTGGCGATTAAGTGGCGACGGTTAAGCGTTGCGATTAAGAGTGGGCCGCGCACGAACTGTTTCGTGAACTGCCTCGTAAACTCCGACGGTATAACTCCATCGTAATCTTTGCCGTGAACTTCATCGAGCCGGGGGGCACGGGATCCCACTTCATCGCCACACTTTATATCGAACTCTTGATCGCCCCCCTTGCTCGGATACACGCGATTTCCTTCCATCGCAACCCAACCGTTGGTGCCCTCAAGAACAGAACATCCCGCCCCTTCCAAGAGATTCGGCAGTAGAAAATCCCCCCGGAAACCCGGAAGGACCGGATTTTTTCACCACGGAGACATGGAGGCAAGCCCACCGATCACTGGTCACTGAAAACTGATCTTTCCTCCCCCCCCCCCCTTTTTGCGTCTTCGCGTCTTTGCGTGAGACATTATCCCCTTTCCCCATCCGTGTTTATCCGTGGTTACATCCCCCTTTTCGTGCCTTTCGTGTGTTTCGTTGTTGTTTCCTGCCTTTCGACAAAGCGCGCGACAAGGTGTATCGAGCCCATAGCGGCATGCCGCAAGGTGGCGCAGGCATTCCTGCCTGCGCACCCACGAGCATGACAGCGCCCCCGGCCATTCCCGATTCAGCCCCGCACGGCGCTCAGTGCACACTTTAACCTTGCCTTCCCACCCAGATCCGGCACCATTTACCGAACATGAAGAACCTTGACATGCGCCCAGAGGCGGTCGGTCGGCGACTCCTCCAAGTTCGGCAACTGCGCCGGCTGTGCCTCGCGCTGGCCGCCTCCAGCGCCGGACGCGACATCGCACATAAATTCCCGGCCAATAAAACGGTCCAGCGAACCTCGCAAGCCCTCGGACGCTGAATAGGTTCGTACACTGTGCCGTGAATTCCAGCGAATCGTGAGGTGCGACAAAGCTCGACACGAAGATTCGCGTGTACGAGTGGGTGTATGAGTACGGACACGACCCTACTCGTACACCCACTCGTACACTCAGATCCGCTTACAACCGACGCCACAATTCGACAAGGTGCGCGACAAGGTGCGCGACAAGGTGTATCGAGCCCATAGCGGCATGCCGCAAGGTGGCGCAGGCATTCCTGCCTGCGCACCCACGAGCATGACAGTCCCATGCGCGGCACCAAAGTCCATCACCCCCGCTACCCGCGCAGGCAGGAATGCCTGCGCCACCCTCTTCAGGCCTATCCCCCTCCATTACAGCCGCTGGAACGAAAAACGGCCGCCGTTACAGCCGCTGGAACGGGCTCATTCCGGCGGGGGCGGAAGGATGATCACGTCGGCCAGGCCGCGGCGGTCCGCGCGGGCCATGGCAAACGGGTTGCCATCCAGATCCATGCCCTCCAGATAGACATAAACGGAAGCCCGCAATGTACCGCGATCCAGTTGCGTCTTGCGCAGGGCATCCTCCCATGCACGCTCCATGGTTTCCTGAACGCCGCTGAGATTGCGCTCGGATTTGGGCCGCACCACCATGCGCACGGAAATGAAATTAGCCCGGTCATCCTCGCTCACGCCCAATACCTGGAAAGGTAAAAGCTCGACGGGACCGCCATCGGTCCCGGACGGCGGCAGAACCACCTGCGTCGGCGGCGCCTGGACGTTTTCTTCATCGGGGGGGCGCTGACTGGTAAGCTGTGATTGATGGATGTAGCCCAGGGACCGGCTCATCTCGCGTTCGGTTTCGCCGGGACGGAAGACGGCCCACCAGCCCGGCTGCACCGGGCCATCCACTAGAATTTCCCGTCCTGGAGGAACCTGGCGCACCACGGGGCTACGGGCATCCGGCGCACGATAGAGCTGGGCTTCGACGCGCGTGAACGCAATGCGCCCCCAAGCCCACACCGAGCCCACCGGCAGGCTCAGCGCCATAACCAAAACGAGGAGTGGTTTGGCAAATGAAACGCGCATCACCGCTTTTCCCAGAAGAAGAGCCGGACAAAATTCGGGTGAATGCCGTCCGCATTGGGGTAGGGATCCCGCCACACATACGCAAACGCGCGGCGCTCCGTCTGCACGATGAACTCCGTGCCGCCTGGTTCAATCTCACCGGATTGCGCGGCCAGCACAATGCCCCACAAATTCTGCCGGGGATTGAACAGTTCCCAGCACGAGTCCATCAGTCCCCAGGCCCGCAGATCGCGCATCTGTCCCGCCGTATAGCCTGTTGCGCCCGCGCCGCCATTGGGCAGCGACGCGTCCGGCAGAAAATGGACCAGATCCGCCCGATTGGTATAAAACCGATTGTTATACACCGCGGTGCCCAGTTGTTGCGCGCGACCCGCATCCACGCTGGTCAATCCGCCGCCATGATGATCCGCGGCGAGCGTCGGATATTCCCGAACCGGCATATTGTAGAACACGCTGGCAGGGACCCGGGGCAAATGCGCATTCGGATTGATCCGGCCGTGCTCGACGGCAGGATCAACGGTCGCCAGCCGATTCAGCACCGCCTTCATCACGTTCGTGTTCCCTTGCAGCGTGCGCCCGATCGTGGTCGGATCCGGCAGGAAACGAAACTCGGAGACTGATCCCAACCGCCCATCATTGCGCACATAGAAAGGCGGTTCAGCCGCAAAATTCGAGTTTTCTGGATTCGCGGGATCCAACGTCGAACCGCCGGGAGACTGCCATTGATTTGCCGCAGGTGTAACATCCCAATTGAAGCGCGGATCGCGAACCTGATATCCGACGGTGCCGGCGGTTGCACCAAGCAGGAAGCCGCTATTGCCCGGCGCCCCGGCCTGATCAACCGGATTGGCCCCCCGCCGCAAGACAACATAGAAATAGTGATGCAGCGGCTCTGAGGGAAAGTTTCGCACCCATGCCGGCAGCGCAACGTTGCGGTAGTCATTGAAGCTCCAAGACCCCGAAATGGCCCCCATGCGGGAATCCACCCCGAAAGGCGGTACCCCGTTCTGGGGCTGCCAAAATACCTGCAATTCGTACGGGCCCGGTTCGTCAGTGACGTAAGGGTAGAATAGTTCCACCTGAATTGTCGCGGAAAGGTCATACGTCGGCGGGTTTACGCCGCCGGGATCAGGTACCGCCACAGATGTCACCTGGACCTGAAACTCGTTGATGAGCGGTGTGGCTTCGTGATGCGGGTGCCCCACGCCGCCTTGCGGCACGTCGGCGCTATCCAGGTAGTCCAGCAAGTTGATATGCGTGTTGTCTGCTTGGGTTGCATCCAGTCCGCCGGCCATCAGTGCCGCCACGATCTCGGCCTTATTGGCACTGAGCTGCGCGCTATTCGTGCCGATGTACGCCCGTGATTGTACCGTCGCCCCATCCCAGAATCCGTTGGGCGCATGGGAATAGGCAACCAGGCTATCGGGCTGACTTCTGAGAAAACGGGTGGAGCCGGCCGGATAACTGTGGAGTCCCTCGATCCAGATATCCGCCACATCCTCGAAGCGGGTGATGGGCTGGGCATGCCCCGGCAGCCGACGGGCTATGAACCGCGATACATTTGCTGGGTCACTGAATTCGCTCAGCAAAGTAGTGGGCTCGATATGGATGGCCCGGTTGACCCCAGGGATGTTGGTAATACCAATGTAGTTGGCATCCACGAGACCGCTCAAATCATCCGCGACGCAAGCGATCCGCCCGATCACTTCGTTGGGGTCGGCGCCGACGCCCGAGGTAATCTCGACCCACCGCGCCTGCCCCCATTGCGAAGTCGAGCGTACGGCGGTTGGGATCGCGGACGTAAAATACGAACTGGAGGCAAAGGGGGGATTTGTGACCAATTCGCCGGCGCCCCCGGAGCGATAGCCCGCCCAGGTACTCCCGGAATTCCACGTGGGAATGTACATGGCGCCCGCATATTGCGTATCAATCATCTCCATGGCGGTGTGCAACGCCCGGGGAATCAAGTGCCGGGCATTCACATCCTCGGCAAAATAGCGGGACGTCAAGCGCTCGGTGCGCATGGCAATGGCGAAGCCCACGCCCAGAATCACCAGGACCGAAAGAAAGCCGATGACAATGATCAGGGCGATGCCGCTCCGCGGATCAGATTTGCGTTGCGCGGGATTCATCGGCCGCCTCCATACCCGTTGCGATTCTGGAAATAAACCCGGCGCGAATACCGCTTCGCTCGTTGTTGGATAAATTCCTGCAGCCGGGCATTGTTTCCGGCATCGGCAAAAATCTTGGCGGTCGTCGCATCCGCATTGCTCAGAATTTCAAGATAGATGTCCACCCAGAGCGGTAGGCGATTGCCCTGATTGGGCTTCGATAAATAGGTGTCGAATTGCGTTGCTCCGTCATGCGCGAATACTTGAAAACGCGCAACGTTTTCCAAGCCAAAGGTGAAATTACCACCTGTCACCCCGGAGGGGGGACTGAACGCATTGAACCACGCGACTGAAGTTGTCGCATTTGTATAACACTCAACTTTCGTCGCTTCGCGCTGCTGCATATAGCGGATCTCGAAGACATTGGGGATTTCATTGGCCGCTCCTGGAAGCGGTCGCCGCTGACCAATATAGTAGATCATCTCTTCGACGCTTGTGTAGTAGCGACTCCCGCTACTAACCCACTCCTGGGCATCGCCAACGTGCACAAAGCCGAGCCGGGAGGACCACCGGCCATAAGTTTGCAGGCCGTTGTTATCCAGATAGAAGGGCAATATCTCATCCGCGGCGGCCATGGAGAGCCGCTGCGCAACCGCGTTGAGGAAGTTGCGGGCGCCGCCATCGCTTTCGACCTGCCGGGTTCCTCGCTGCCAGGCATTGGTGGCTTGGACAAATATCTGCCCGATGAAAACGACCAGCATGGCCAGAATCGTCATAGCCGCCAGCACTTCGACCAGGGTGAAGCCCCTGTTATGATGACCTTTACATGGCATGCCGGTAAATCTCCGTAAAGAAGTGCATGGCCTTGTCTTCCGGAGTCGCACCATGCTCGCCGGGCCAAACGGACAGCTTCAACCGCAGGATGCGGGTCCCTACGGTGGCGCTCTCCAATCGCGCCCGCAGCGTGAGTTCGGGGATGTTCAGCGAATCAGCCGAAAGGAAGTTCAGCGTCTCGGTGCTGTTGGGCAAGCTCATGGTCATGCCCGCGCCACCCTGCCACAGGTTGGGGGCTGAAACGGTCACGCTGGCGCTGCTCGAGAATGTGCCCCAGTCCATAATCAACGCCCGCGCGCGCAAGCCGTCAAAAATGTCGTCCGCCAGGAGCCCCGCGCGGGTCTCGAAGGTCACTTGGTTACCTGCCGCCAGGCCGGAGGGGAAAAGCCCGAATACCGCCAGCAACCCAACCGCCACAATCAAAATGGCCAAGGCCATTTCGATGAGCGAATATCCTGATGTATTCTGTCCGCGCTGCACGATGCCGCCCTTCAATTCTGGAGAAACTTACTGTAGTCCACGATTCGCGAATTCCCCGTCAACCCGTGAATCTCCACACTCCAAAGATTATTCGTCGCCGTTGCCGAAACGGCGGTCACGGTGCCATTGTTCGTGTTCACCGTGGTAAAGCCATCAATAAGGAATATCTCGACCAAATTGCGATTGGCCACCGTACCGTCCCGGTAGAAGGTCAAGGTATTCACGTTGCGATTGACACCGGGCGCCCACAGCGCCAGTGAAGTTTGGAAATCACCCGAAGACTGGTAGATGCTCTTGCTATCCCGAGCCGATGGATGCTGGGCCTGCTTCGCAAAAATTATCCCCGGCGACAGGTAATTCCAGTCGCCGATGTAGCGATCTTCAACGGTAAAGGCCGCATAGGCCTTGCGCGCCTTGTCCACCTCCCGCTGATAGGGATTGGTATAGATCGCCGCTGTCTCATCCGGAAAAACCATGTAGGTTGTCCGGCGTTGCGTCACCGCCCACTGCCGGGCGAGGTTGAGCCGGGTCCGGAGGGTGGTGAGGGCGGTTTGCATGTTGGTGGAGCGTCCGATGCCGCGGAAGGCGGGGATAGCGACGAGCATGATAATGCCCATGATGGCGACGACGGTGAGCAGCTCGATGAGGGTGAAGGCGCGGCCGGGGGGGTGCGGGCGTCTTGGGGCGGGCTTATTCGAATTTGAAGGAGAGGATATCATCATCATTTCCGGCGGTGCGATCGGGTCCGTGGCTGCGGACGAGGACGGGAGCGGAGATATTGGGATTGGCGCCGAACTTGTTTACGCGCCCGTCATAATTGGCGTCGAAGCGCATGTCATACTGAGTATCCCAGGGATCGAGGTACTCGCCGTCGGTGGTTTCGGAGGAGACTTCGAGGAAGACGATGCGCCGGGGGTTCATGGCGGCTACGTGGCCTTCTTCGGTCTGGTTGGCGAGCACGGCGATGACCCACTTGCTGTCGTCGTCCTCGGCATTCCAGTCGGCGTTCCCCTGCCGGGCGGCGGGGATGGGCAATTTTCCGTATTCATTGAGGTAGGCGCGGATGGCGGTTTCGATGGCTTTGCAGGTGGACTGGGCTTCGAGAACGCGGGCGCGGCGGCGGGCGGCGCCGACGGCGGGCAGGAGGATGGCGGCGAGAATGCCGATAATGCCCATGACGACCAGGAGTTCGACCAGGGTGAAGCCGCGACGGCGGCCGTGGCGGGCCTTGCTGGACGCCGACCTGTGCTGTTGTCTCATTTCACACCTCACTCCGCGGGATAGCGGCTGCTTTCTCCGATCCCAACGTCAAGATACGGCCTGGGCGGGTGCTTGGCAAGGGAAAAAACTGGTACGCCCGACGGGATTCGAACCCATATTTTCAGCTCCGGAGGCTGACGCTCTATCCATTGAACTACGGGCGCTACGGTGAATATGGGTGAATAAAGCCCCAGGCGGGGAAAAAAGTCAAGGGGCATCTTTCAGGGGCCGGAAATTGGGATGATCACTGGTTTGAGAGAGCAGGTGTCAGGTTTCGGGTTTCAGGAGGAAACTGATTACTGCCCCCCTCCGTGCCTCCGTGCCTCCGTGAGAAAATGATTGCCGCACCGACAAAGCTCACAACAAGGCTCACGACAAAGCTTGGCGGACACCCCTTCTGGGTCCCCAATGCCTCGCGTTCTCTCACCCCCGAAAAATCAGATCGTGCGGCGGACGCCGCACGATCTCAGGCCCGACTGGTCACTGGTCACTGGTCACTGATCACTCCCCCGCCCCGCCCGCCCCTGCGGACTGGCGCGCGCCTGCCTTGACCGGCGGCCGATTCCCGCGTAGATTACCAGGTTGAAACAAGGATAGTGAAATGGATATTCGATTCTGGAAGATGCACGGCGCGGCCAATGATTTCATTTTGGTGGATGATCGAGCGGAGACCTTTCCCTGGCGGGACCGGGAGTGGCTGCAAGCGGTGGCGGCCCGGCACACGGGGGTCGGCTGCGAGGGTTTTATTCTGATTCAGCCGCCCGCGGGCGCGGCGGATTTCCGCATGCGGTTTTTCAATCCGGACGGTGGCGAGGTCGAGATGTGCGGCAATGGCGCGCGGTGCGTGGCGCGGTTGGCGTACGAATTGGGGATTGCGCCGGTCGAGATGCGCTTCGAGACGGTTGCCGGGCCGGTGCAGGCGCAGGTGCGGGACAGCGAAGTGACCCTGGGGCTCACGCCGCCGAAGGACTGGCGGCTGGCGGGTTCCCTGGCGCTGCCTGACGGCCAGCGACTGGCGTACGGTTTTGTCAACAGCGGGGTGCCGCATGTGGTCGTGGAAGTGCCGGATGTGACGCAAGTGGATGTAGCCGGTTGGGGCGCCGCCATTCGCCATCACGCGGATTTCGCCCCGGCGGGCGCCAATGCGAACTTCATTACGGTCACCGGGCCGGGCGCCCTGCGGATCCGGACGTATGAGCGGGGCGTGGAAGCGGAAACCCCGGCCTGCGGCACCGGGATCGCCGCCGCCGCGCTGGTCGCCGGGCGCCAGGGGCGGGTCACGCCGCCCGTGGCGGTGACCTGTGCCGCTGGCGAAACCCTGCACGTTGATTTTCAGCTCACGGCGGAGGGGGCGGAGGGCGTGACCCTGACCGGGCCGGCGACCCACGTCTTCGAGGGCGTGCTCCGCTATGCGCCCGCGGCCGGGCAGCCGTAAACGCCCTGGGATCATTCAACCATGTGGCACAATGAATATGACGGATACAGCCCCCGGGGCGGCGTGCTGGGACCGGGCCTGACGCCGGTTGTCCGCCTGTTGCTTTACATTACGGTCGGCGTCTTTCTGGCGCAGATCATCTTCGATCAACTGCTGCGCGGCCAATTCACGCTGGTGCTGGCCTTGAGCCGGGCGGGGCTGCGTCACGGTTACTACTGGCAGCTCCTGACGTACATGTTTCTGCACGGGGGCTTCTTCCATCTGTTTCTGAACATGCTGGCGCTGTACTTCCTGGGGCCGCCCACGGAGCGTACGCTGGGCAGCGCCCACTTTCTCGTTTTGTACCTGGCCAGCGGCATCCTGGGCGGCCTGGGCTGGATTCTGCTCGAGACCTTCGGGCTGTGCGTCGGGGCCTCCGGCGCGGTGTTTGGCTTGCTGGCGGCCTTTGCCACCCTGTATCCCCGCGAGCCGATTACCCTGCTGCTCTTCTTCGTGCTGCCGATCACCATGGAGGCCTGGCTGCTGGTTGTCGTGGCCTCGATCGTGCAGGTGCTGTTCCTGATCACCGGGGCGGGCGGGCGCATTGCCTATGCGGTCCATGTCGCCGGCGCCCTGGTCGGTTTCCTGTACGTGCTCCTGACCGTGCCCCGACGGTTCCACCTCCGCCCGCGTCGGCTGCCCTTCGCGCGCCCGAAAGACGCCGCGCCCAGCGAACCGCGCTGGCTGGCCGACGACCGGGTGGATCAATTGCTGGACAAGGTCGCCGCCGAAGGCATTCACAGTCTGACCGCATTCGAGCGGTCCCTGCTCGAACGGGCGGCCCGCGAGCGGCGCTCGCGCGGACACTGAGGCCGCGGCCCGGGGTACCCGCCATGCTTCCGCCGGGACTATTCGACACCCACGCGCACCTGGACCGGGCCCTGGAGGCGGGTGACCTCGCCGCGCTGCTCGAACGCGCCGCCACCGCCGGGGTAACACACATCCTGGCCGTGGGCGGCCCACCGGCCGCCAATACCGCCGCCCTGGATGCCTGCGCGCGCTTTCCCGACCGGCTCGCCGCGGCCGTCGGTCACGACCGTGATCAAGCCACCGAGCGC
>JAIPIQ010000110.1 GCA_021734645.1 Fidelibacterota bacterium
GGTCGCCGGCGCCATCTGTCTCGATGTGGGCGCCTCGGCGGGCGGGTTCACCGATTGCCTGCTCCAGCACGGCGCCGCTCAGGTCATCGCCGTGGATGTGGGCCAGGGCCAGTTGGATTGGCGGCTGCGGCAGGATGCGCGCGTGACCGTGATCGAGCGCTTGAATGCCCGCTACCTCAAGGAAGCGGATCTGCCGGCGCGGCCCAGCCTGGCCGTGATAGACGTCTCGTTCATTTCCCTGACGCTGATCCTGCCCCCGGTGAGCGCCGTGCTCGAGCCCGGCGGCGTGCTGATCACGCTCATCAAGCCCCAGTTCGAGGCCGGGCGCGACCAGGTCGAGCGCGGCGGCGTCGTGCGTGATCCGGCCGTGCGTCAAGCGGTGGCCGACCGCATCCGGGCCTTCGGCGAAGGCCAGCTCGGGCTCGCCTGGCGCGGCCTGATCGAGTCGCCCCTGCCCGGCCCCGCCGGCAATCGCGAATGGCTGGCCTACTGGTCCAAGCAGGGCGCGATGGGTACGGTACCGGCATGAGATCAGTTTCCAGTGTTCAGTGATCGTGATCTGTAAAAACCTGCTGGAGGTTGCCATGTCAAAAGCACGATTTATTACCGGGATCTATAACTACTGCGATTACTGGTGCGAGCGCTGCGCCTTTACCCAGCGCTGCCGCAACTATTCGTCCGGTCGCGCGGAGCGGCGGCAGGCTCGGCCGGCCGCCGCGGATGCGCTGCCCGACACGGATGCAACCAACGCGGCGTTCTGGGAGAGCCTGGCCGAGCAACTGGTTGAAGTTTCGATGGTGTCGAACTCCGAACCGGAGGCTTTTGATGTTGGGATCGAAGATCTGGAAGCGGCCGACGAGCCGGATGACGCCTGGTTGGCGCGGGATGAGCGACGGCGACAGGAACAGGCGCGCCATCCGCTCGTCATCCTGTCGCGCGATTACAGGATGCAGGTGCATGCCTGGTTGAAGACGGCCGACGGCGATTTGAAAGCGGTGGCCCGCGACCTGCTGGAAGAGGCCGGCAATCGTTTCGGCACGGAGGATGTCGCGGAGCAGGCCCGCGACATCGGAGAGCTGATCGAAGTGGTGGCCTGGTATCACACCCTGATCGCCACCAAACTGGGCCAGGCTGTTCACGGGCTGCTGGAATGCAACGATGTCGCGGGTCCGCATGCCTCAATCATCGCCGAATCACGCCGTTCAGACGCCAACGGCTCGGGCAAGGTTGCGCTGGCCGGGATTGAACGCTCCATCGCCGCCTGGCTGAAATTGCGCGGCATTCTCCCCGCCCAGGAAGATCTGATCCTGGCCATGCTGTCCTTGCTGGACCGCCTGCGCCGCCGCATTTACGTGGATCTGCCCGACAGCGTGACCTTTCTCCGCCCGGGATTCGACGGCGAAGACGTCGGGCTGTTTGACTGAGCTGTGAGCGCAAGCAGGCCCCGCCCACGGGGAGGAAGAAGCTGGAGCCGGGGACCAGCCTGAAGAATAGATTGGCGTGTACGAGCAGCCACGGGAACCAGGACATTTCACACTCTTACACGCATTCGCACACTCGAATCCATAGGCATTCAACGCACTGCGAAAAATGCTTCGCCTCATGCCGTTCGGGCAGCTATTATGCGAGTGATGCAGGAGATGGAAGAGTGAACCGCCGGAATCGAATGCCTGACGAATCCCAGACCGTCGAATGGAAGCAGTCCTTCGGCGAGTGGAAGGAGATCGTCGAAACCTGTGCCGCCTTTGCCACGGCGGAGGGGGGCACGATCTATGTCGGCATTTCCCCGGCCGGCAAAGAAGTTGGCGTCACCATCGGCAAGGGGTCGATGGAGGATCTGGCCAACAAGATCAAGACCAACACCGACCCGGCACAGTTCCCGTCCATCGAGGTGAAGGGCGATCCGTCATCGGCGCTGGTGGAAATTCACGTCACGCCAGAACCGATCAAACCGGTATGGGCCTTCGGGCGCCCCGTCAAGCGCGTTGGCCGGACGAACCAGTTCCTCAAGCGGGACGAAGCACAACGCCTGCTGGAGGTCTCCACCGGGCGGACCTGGGATGCATTGCCCTGCGAAGGTTTTCTCAGGAAAGATATCAGCCTGAAAGCCGTGCGCGATTTCCTGCGCCGGGCCGATATGCCGACCGACACGCCGTTCCAGGATGTCATCCGCAATCTGAAGCTGGGCGACAAGCGGCATGTTTCCCATGCAGCGGCATTGCTGTTCAGCGATTTCCCCCAGCGATTCTTCGTCGAAGCCAAAGTCAAATGCGCTCGTTTCCTGGCCGGCAGTCTCACTCGGTTTCTGGACGAGCGGACGATCGACGGTCCCGTGCTCCAGCAGCTTGACGAAGCCATGGCCTTTGTGACGCGCAATACACGCCAGGCGCTGGTGGTTACCGGTAAGCCGCAACACGACATCGTTCCGGAGTACCCGGAAGCCGCCGTGCGCGAAGCCATCACCAACGCCCTTTGCCACCGCAGCTATACCGATGTGGGAGCCATTCAGGTGCGCATCCATGACAACTGTTTGGAAGTCTGGAACCCTGGGATACTCCCACCCGATCTGACCATTCGTTCGCTCTACCGCCGCCATGGTTCTTACCCTCGGAACCCACTGCTGGCCGGCGCCATCTTCCGTACGCGTCTGATCGAACAATGGGGCACCGGCACGCTCCGCATCATTGACGCCTGCCGTCCACACGGGATTGCGGTGGAGTTCGAGCAGAGCGAAGGGATGTTCATTGTTCGACTCAAGAAAGCGCAGGCTGAGCAATCCGCCCCCGAAGGCACTGGGGAAATCACCGGGGCAGAGTCGGGGGTAGAGTCAGGGGCAGAGTCGCTTTCGGGTCGGCGCCAAAGAGCTGAGCAAGCAGGGGTGCATGATGGGGTGCATGACGGGGCGCATGATGGGGTGCATGAACTGCGGATGACTGAAGTCATGCAGATGATACTTGCCTCGATCAACCTGCCTGCATCAACCCCGGACATTCTCAAGGCTCTCGGATATCCACGGCGAACACGAAATTACAGTGCAGCAATGAATTCCCTTCTCGATGCCGGGCTGATCGAGATGACCATCCCCGACAAGCCCCGCAGCCGCCTGCAGAAATACCGACTGACGGAGAAAGGCCGCCGACTCTTGGCGCAGCAGGGCGCCAGAGCGAAGGAAAACCCCCATGAATAGCCAGGCTTCCCAAACGCCATCGAAGACGCCGCAGAATGGCGACCGGCCCGTTCGACACATCCTCTCCCTGTCCTTGCGCCTGCTCAACGACAAACTTGGCGCAGCCTCTTGGGTGGAATGTTGTATCTGATGTTCCAATTTGTGTTCGGGGTAGCGACCTGTGCACTATTTCTGTTATCGACGCGAATCTGCCGATTTGTTTGAAGAAATCCGATTTCCTCTGAACCTGAACCGTGGTATGCAGTTTTCCGTTGTATTCCGTAACAACCTGAAGTATAGGGAAACAACGGTGGTCTCTGCGGGCCCGTGGCTGCAAGCACGCGAGCGGGAGATGGGCGTATGAACGAGAGATGGTTGTCCATGGACGAGATAGCGGTTCACTTGGGCGTCAGCGAGGACACGGTTCAGAGCTGGATCAGACTCAAGAGCATGCCCGCGCATAAGGTCGGCCGGCTGTAGAAGTTTAAGGTGTCCCAGGTTGACGAGTGGGTGCAGGCCGAGAAAGCGAACGAGAAATAGAGGAGGAGACGTGAACGGATCGGTTCCAGAACCTGGGCAGGTGGCGATTGTGCGGCAGCGGCCGTTCGTTGTGACGGACGTGCAGCGGTCGGAACTGCCTTTGCCGGCGACGGCGCTGGACACGCAAACGCCTCAGCACCTGGTGACGCTGTCGTCGGTGGAGGATGAGGGACTCGGCGAGGAACTTCAGGTGGTCTGGGAGATGGAGCCGGGCGCCGTCGCCGTGGAGAAGTCACGGCTTCCCATGTTGGCGGGGTTCGACCATCCTCGCGTTTTCGATGCGTTTCTGGATGCGGTGACGTGGGGGTCTGTGTCGCAGGCGGACGCGAGCACATTGCAGGCGCCTTTTCGAAGCGGGATCGACGTTGACGACTACCAACTGGACCCGGTCGTGCGGGCGCTGTCGATGCCGCGGGTGAATCTGCTGGTGGCCGACGATGTGGGACTCGGCAAGACGATCGAAGCGGGGCTGGTGACCCAGGAGTTGATCCTGCGGCATCGGGTGCGGTCGATTCTGATCGTGTGCCCTTCTTCGATCCAGATTCAGTGGAAGGAGGAGATGCGGGACAAGTTCGGTTTGGAGTTCCGCATTGTAGACAGCGACTTGCTGAGTGACTTGCGACGGCGGCGCGGGATCCGGGTCAATCCGTGGACGCACTTCCCACGGTTGATCACTTCAATTGATTACCTGAAGCGGGAGCGCCCGATGCGGCTGTTCCGGGAAACGCTGCCCGCAGGCGATCAGCCGCCATTCCCGCGGCCGCATGATCTACTGATCCTGGACGAGGCGCATAATGTGGCGCCCCCCGGTCGCGGCAAGTATGCCCTGGACTCGTTGCGTACGACGGCAATCCGGGTGCTCGCCCCCTATTTCGAGCACCGTCTGTTTCTGACGGCAACACCTCATAACGGTTATCCCGAGAGCTTTTCTGCCCTGCTTGAACTGCTTGACAACCAGCGGTTTGCGCGTGCCATTCCGCCCAACCGAACACAGCTTGAGGCCGTGATGGTGCGGCGGATGAAGTCTGAGCTGGAACTGAAGTGGGACGGGTGCCGCCGTTTTGCCAAGCGCGATGTGAAATGTATCGAGGTCCCGTACACAGAGGACGAACGGCGTGTCCACCGGGCGTTGCAGGAGTACGCCAAACTCCGCACGGAGAGAGCGAGTACGACTGGACAGCGGTATGCGGTCGAGTTCGTGTTGAAGTTGCTCAAGAAGCGATTGTTTTCGTCGCCAGCAGCTTTCGCAACGACACTTGCCAAGCACCGTGCAAGCATGGGCGCTGTGGGCAAGGACCCGGAGAGCAAAGCCTGGCGGCGGCAGGTGGAAGAGGCGGACGATGATTTCTGGAACGACGAGAACCGAGACGACGCAGAAGAGGCTGCCCTGGAGACGGCGAGTCGCCATTCCGGGGCTCTCGTAGCTGAAGAGAAGAAGCTTTTGTCCGAGCTGAGCGGGTATGCGACGCGCGCTGACTGTATGGCGGACAGTAAGTCCCGTAAGCTCGTGGATTGGCTGAAACAAGAGCTCAAACCACACGGGGAATGGTCGGATGAGCGTGTCATCATCTTCACGGAGTACCGTGCCACTCAGAAATGGCTCTTCAACCTGCTGGCAGCGGAGGGGCTGGCGGAGAGCAACCGATTGATGATGATGTATGGAGGCATGCAGCTCGACGACCGCGAAAAGGTGAAGGCGGCGTTCCAGGCGCACCCATCAAAATCCCCTGTGCGCATTCTTTTGGCCACGGATGCCGCTTCCGAGGGACTCAACCTTCAGAATCATTGTTGGCGCTTGATCCACTACGAGATCCCATGGAATCCCAACCGGATGGAACAACGCAACGGACGCGTGGATCGGCATGGGCAGAAGAATGACGAAGTACATGTATTCCACTTCGTGTCTGCGGGCTTCGAGCAGGGCAAGGCGGCGGGGTGGCCCGGCGAGTTGGAGGGCGACCTGGAGTTTCTGATGCGGGCGGTGCTCAAGGTAGAGACCATCCGGGAAGACCTCATGGGTAAAGTCGGCCCCGTGATTGCATCCCAGGTGGAAGAGGCGATGTTGGGCAGGCGGCAGGCACTCGACACGACCCGTGCGGAGCGAGATGCAGAGCCGATGCGGCGGATGCTCAAGTTCGAGCGCGAGTTGCGCGAGCAGCTACGCAAGCTGACCGATCAGTTGCGCGAAACGGAAAGAAATCTGAGGCTATCGCCCGCAAATATCGAGAACGTGGTGGAGGTGGGACTGGGCCTTGCCGGCCAGCCCCCGTTGCGGCCTGCTGAGGCAGAGGGTATCTGGCCTGACCCAGCGGGCAAGCGAAAGCGCTGTCCCGTTTTCCACATGCCGCCTATGAAGGGAAGCTGGCGTCTCTGTGCGGATGGTCTGCCCCACCCGCATACAGGCGTTGTGAGGCCGATCGTTTTCGACCATTCCCTGGCAGCGGGCCGGGACGACGTCGTCCTGTGCCACCTGAACCACCGGCTTGTGCAGATGTGTCTGCAGCTGCTACGCGCCGAGATCTGGTCGCAAAGCGGTTCGCGCAAACTCAACCGATTCACGACGCGCATGGTACCTGACACGGCGCTGCAGCAACCTGCGGTGATCGTACACGGGCGTTTGCTGGTGCTGGGCGGCGACAATCAGCGCGTGCACGAAGAAATCATAATGGCAGGCGGCATGATCCGGGCCGGCCGCTTCAGCCGAATGAATGTCGGCGAAACCCGTGATGCGTATGCGGCGGCAAACGAAGAAGCGGCGCCGGGGTTCGTCGAGGACAAGCTCAAAGAACTGTGGTCGAAGTTCGAGGTGCCCCTGTTCCAGTCGCTGGACGTGCGAATGAAGGAACGCACGGCGAATCTCCAGAGCTACCTGGACAAGCGCTGTTCGGATGAAGTTGCCAGCGTCAGGGCGGTCATGGAAGAACTGGCGAAGGCGATTCGTGAGACGTTGGATGCGAAGGTTGATCCTCAGATGGAATTCGACTGGTCGGAATCCGAGAAGTCGCAGCGCAACCGCGATCTGGACGGGCTGCGCGGGCGCCTGGCGGATATCCCGGCGGAGTTGGAACGCGAGGCCGAACACCTCAAGAGCCGGTACAAGAACCCTCAGCCAAGACTGTTCCCCATTGCGGTGACCTTCCTGGTTCCGCCGCGGGCGATAGCGGAGATCGAGAAAGGGGGCCGGTGATGAGCAGCGTGTCGCGCCATCATGCCGAGTGGCTCTCCCTGGTCGAGGTTTCCGGGCCATTTCTCTCCACCCCGGTTCTCATGCGCGTGTTCCCGCAGGGCCTGGACACTCTCGACACAGAGGCTCGTCGTCAGTTGGTGGGTGCGTACGAGGAATGGCTTGATGAGGGCCGGAAGAAGACGCTGCCGCATTGGGCCTGGATTGATTACGTCCTCAAGAATCTGCTCGGCTTTCCTGAAGAACTGCTGGTCGAGGGTCAGTCCATGCCGCCAGGGATGGAAGCACACATGGGCGTGCATGGCGAGACGTTGCGGCCGAACTACGTGTTGAAGCATCGGGACGCCGGCAAGCCGCCTGTCCTTTTGATCTCGGTGTATCCGGCATCGCAAGCCCTTGAGAAGCCAGTAGCGGAAAGGACGTGGAAGGCTACGCCAGGCACACGAATGATGGAACTGCTGCATGCCGCAGACGTCCAGGTCGGGCTTGTGACCAACGGGGAACACTGGATGCTGGTCTACGCCCCGCGGGGTGAGACGACCGGCTTCGCTTCCTGGTATGCCGACCTCTGGACGCAGGAACCGATCACGCTGCGCGCATTCGTGAGTCTTCTGCATTTACGGCGGTTCAGCGGCGTGGCCGAAAGCGACACCCTCGGGGCCATGCTCCACGCGAGCGCGAAGGACCAGCAGGAGGTCACGGATCAACTGGGCTACCAGGTGCGGCAGGCTGTCGAGGTGCTGGTTCAGGCCATCGACCGGATCAACGAGCCGGGGATCCGCGAGCTGCTCGAGGCCGTTGACGAGAAGTCCATCTATGATTCCGCTCTCACGGTCATGATGCGGCTGGTCTTCATGTTCGCCGCAGAAGAGCGCGGCATGCTGCTGCTTGGGCAGAACCCCATGTATGACGAGTACTACGCGCTCTCCACCTTGCGGGACGAGCTGCGCGAGCGGGCCGACCAGTACGGCGAGGAAGTCCTGGAGCGGCGGCATGACGCCTGGTGCCGACTGCTGGCCACGTTTCGGGCCGTGCACGGCGGGGTGGAACATGAGTCCATGCGCCTGCCGGCCTATGGTGGCCGCCTGTTCGATCCGGATTGCTATGCGTTCCTTGAGGGGCGGAGTCAGGACACAAGCTGGACGGACACCCGCGACCGGCCGTTGCCGATCAATAACCGCGTCGTGCTGCACCTGCTGGAAGCGCTTCAGTTGCTGCGCGTGAAAGTATCCGGCGGCGGACCCGCGGAGGCGCGGCGGATCTCGTTCCGGGCGCTGGGCATTGAACAGATCGGGCACGTCTACGAAGGGCTCCTGGACCATACAGCCAAACGGGCGACAGAGGTGATCCTCGGGCTCAAGGGCGGGAAGGACAAGGAGCCGGAAATACCGTTGTCGAAACTGGAGGAACTTGCGGGAATCACGGCGGAAGGCCCGCTGAACTTCGTGCGGGAAAAAGGCGAATTGCTGATGGCGGCGGAACGGGACAACGGCCCAGTGCTGACCGGCCAGCGCGTGACCCGTGCCTACGGCGAGCCGCCTCCGGAGTTGATCGAGTTCCTGAAGCAGGAAACCGGCCGGGCGGAGAATGCCATCAAGAAGGCACTGTCTTTGCGGGCCGAGGTCGATGATCACAGAATCTGCCTGGCCTGCAACCAGGATGCACGGATCGAGAAACGTGTCCAGCGGTTCGCCGGACTGCTGCGCGAAGACAGTTTCGGGCAGTTGGTCGTGATTCCCGCGGGCAGCGTTTACGTCACAGCCGGGACCGACCGGCGCAGCACCGGCACGCATTACACTCCGCCCAGCCTCACCGAGCCGATCGTGCGGCACACCCTGGAGCCACTCGTGTATGTGGGCCCAGCGGAAGGCAAGCCGGAGAACGAATGGCAACTCAAGTCGCCCAAGGAGATTCTGGAACTCAAGGTCTGTGACATGGCCATGGGCTCTGGGGCCTTCCTGGTACAGGCGTGCCGGTATCTGTCCGAGCGATTGGCGGAGGCGTGGGAGAAACTGGAAAAGGCGCATCCCGGTTCCGTTCTGGCAACACCAGAAGGGGGCTTCTCGTCGGGCGATACCGCGGAGCGATTGATCCCCAGCGATCTGGCCGAGCGGCTGGCGATCGCGCGGCGATACGTGGCTGATCGCTGCCTCTACGGCGTGGACATCAACCCCATGGCTGTCGAGATGGCGAAGCTGTCGCTGTGGCTGACCACTTTACAGCGCGACCGGCCCTTCACATTCTTCGACCACGCGCTCAAGTGTGGCGATTCGCTGCTGGGCGTTACCTCCGTCCAGCAGATCGAGAACTTCAGCCTGCGCCCCGGTAACCGGCAGATCACCTTCGCTACCGCCAACCTGTTTCGATACGTGGACGAAGCCACTGCCAAGCGCCGAGCCCTCGAAGCCCTGCCCTCCAATGACCACACCCAGATCGAAACCAAGAACCGCCTGAACGCCGAAGCCGAAGCCGCCACCGCCAAAGTCAAAGCCATC
>JAIPIQ010000111.1 GCA_021734645.1 Fidelibacterota bacterium
CCTGGCGTCGGTCATGGGCGAGACGCAGCCCATCGGTGCCACCGAAGCCACGGGCAACATGGTTCAGGATGCGGCGAAGAAGCGCACGGTGAAAGTGGATCTGGCGTCGGTCCTGTCCGAGGAGGCGCCGGACGCGACGGCGCCGGTTGTGTTGCCCAAGCCGGGCGGCGGCGCGCCGGCGGCAGCGCAGACCCGCGATTCCAATTTGCCGCGTACGATCCGTCTCAAGCGGCCGGGCGCGGCCGCGCCGGCGGGGGGCGGCACGGGACCCACGATTGCCATGGAGCCGGACGAGGGGGTCGAGCACAGTAAGAGTGAAACCGCGCGGATTGACCTGCCGCCGGATGCCGCGCATCCGCCGACCCGGCAGAAGACCATCCGGATCAAGCGTCCCGGGGGGGCGGCTCCCGGTCGGCAATTAACGATTGCGCGGGCGACGGGCGCTACCGACCAGCCCGATGAGGCGCGCGAGGCGCCCCTTGATATTCCGGCGTTCAAGCGCCCCGGCGCTCGCGTGGCCCCCAGCCGGTTTGACGGCCTGTTTGGCGGACTGGCGTTGGTCGCCACCCTGGCCGCCTGTGTCGTGATCTATGTCTTGGCCGCCCAGCTCAAGTCCGTCGCCCTTGGGGAAGAGCAAACGCCCAGTTGGCCCTTTGTCGGCCAGGTGCAATGAACGCAGCGTTTGCACCTTCAGTGAATGTCAAACAAGCCCGAAAGGAAGTGAAATATGTCCGCTCCGCAGATTAAGAACGTAACGGAAGCAACCTGGCAAAGTGAAGTCATGGCCAGTGCCCTGCCGGTCCTGGTGGATTTCTGGGCGCCGTGGTGCGGTCCCTGCAAGGCTATTGCGCCGATATTGGATGAGTTGGCGGGTGAATATGAAGGCCGGCTGACGATTGCCAAAGTGAATGTGGATGAGGCGCAGGCATTGGCCGGCCAGTTTGGCATTCGCGCGATTCCCACCATGCTGGTGATCCAAGATGGCACCGTGCGCGAGCAGATGACGGGCGCGATGGCCAAGGCCGCGCTACAGAGCAAGCTCGAGGCCTATCTGGACTGAGGGTTGCGTGTCTGACCGGCTGCTGCCTTTATCCACCGAGGCCCTCGTCCATTGGGTCTTCACGGAACTGGAGGACCGGCAGTCCATTTTTGGAATTCCCCGGGCGGCTTTCTTCGATCCAGCGGCCGCGCGGCCGTTGGTCGGCCGGCTGTTTGGCCAGCCTCTCGACACGCCCCTGGGGGTTGCGGCGGGTCCGCACACCCAAATGGCGCAGAACCTGGTGGCGGCGTGGTTGTGCGGGGCGCGTTTTTTTGAGCTCAAGACCGTGCAAACGCTGGATGCCTTGCACGTCACCAAGCCCTGCATGGACATGCAGGACGAGGGCTATAACGTCGAGTGGTCGCAGGAGCTGCGGTTGACCGAGTCATTAGCCGAGTATGCCCGGGCCTGGGCCTTGATTCATGGCTTGCACCGGGTTTTGGGATTTCCGGGGGAACGGCCCGGCATTATTTTCAATCTGAGCGTGGGGTACGATCTGGCGGGGCTCAAGCAGCCGAACATGCAGGCATTTTTGCGGGGCGCACGCGCGGCCGGGACCCATTTGGCTCCCCTGCGCGCCTGCCTGGCGGCGCGGGATCCTGCGTTGCGCGACTTGGCGGTTCCGGATTGCCTGTCGAATAACGTCACCGTTTCGACGATGCACGGCTGCCCCCCGGAGGAGATCGGCGCGATCTGCGCTTATCTGATGGAAGAGTGGGGATTGCATACCTATGTCAAGCTGAACCCGACCCTGCTGGGGCCGGCCACGGTGCGTTCGCTCCTGGGGGCGCAATTGGGTTTTCGGGAAATCGAGGTGCCTGACGAGGCGTTTGCTCATGATTTGCGGTGGGACGACGCCCTCGAGCTGATTCGCGGTCTCGAGCCGATCGCGCGCCGGGCCGGGGTTCAGTTTGGGGTCAAGCTGTGCAATACGCTGGAGGTCGTCAATCATCGCGCGGTCTTTCCGCCCCGGGAGGAGCGGATGTACCTGTCCGGGCGACCGCATCATGTCCTGGCGGTCACCTTGGCCCACCGCCTGCAGGAAGCGTTTGACGGGCGTCTGCATTGTTCGTTCGCCGGCGGCGCGGATGCCTTTAATGTGCCGGCGCTCCTCGCCGCCGGGATGGAGACGGTTACCGTTTGCAGTGATCTGCTGCGGACCGGCGGGTATCTTCGGTTGGGCCAGTACGCGACGGAAATCCTGGACGCCCTGGCTGCGGGGGGCGCGGCCACCGTGGCGGAGTGGCCGACGGTGCAGTCCGGCTTGACGGATCGGCGGGCGGCGGCCCGGGCCAATCTGGCGGCGCTGGCGACGCAGGCGCCGGATAATCCCGTGTATCACCGGGACCGCTTCGAGCGGGCCCGCACCAAGACGAGCCGGTTGCTGCGGCATTTTGATTGCATTGCGGCGCCCTGTACGGACGAATGCCCGATTGATCAGCAGGCGCCGCGTTATCTGCGGGCGGTCGCCCGCGGCGATGATGCGGAGGCGTTGGCCATCGTGCGGGCGGATAACCCCATGCCCGCCGTACTGGGACGGGCCTGCAATCATCTCTGTGAAGCGGTCTGCACGCGCACCCAGCTTGATGAACCCCTGGCCATTCGGGAGCTCAAGCGGTACATCCTTGATCGGGCCGCGGCGCCGCCGGAGGCGCTGCCGGCGCCGCCGGCGGATGCGCCGCGGGTGGCGGTGATTGGCGCGGGGCCCTGTGGGTTGGCCACTGCCTATGAGCTGGTCCGGGCGGGTTTGGCGGTCACGGTCTACGAAGCGCGGGCGTATGCGGGGGGAATGGTGGCCGGTTCGATTCCGGGGTATAGGGCCTGCCAGGCGGCGCTGGAGCAGGATTTGCGGGTGCTGTTGGGCAGTGGATTTGACTTGCGCCTGGGGCAGCAGGCCGGGCGCGATTTCGCGCTGGCGGGTTTGCGGGCGGCCGGCTTCCAGTATCTGGTTGTGGCCGTGGGCGCGCAACGGGGGTTGCCCCTGGGCCTGCCGGGAGAGCAGGAAATCCAGGGGGTTTTCGACGGGCTGGATTTCTTGCGGCGGGTGCGCGAGGGTCATCCGCCGCTCCTGGGAGCGCGGGTGGCGGTCATCGGGGGGGGCGATGTGGCGATGGATTGCGCGCGCACCGCGCGGCGGCTGACGGCCGGGACGGTTGCGGTTTTGTATCGCCGCACCCGGGCGGAGATGCCGGCGCAAAGGGAGGAGCGCGAGGGGCTGCTGCTCGAAGGCATCGAGTTGGTCGAACGGGTGGCGCCCAAAGGGTTCTTGACGGCAGCGGGTTGTCTGACGGGTATCACCTGCGCGCGCATGCGGCTGGACGCGCCGGACGCCTCGGGCCGCCGTCGGCCTGTGGAAATCCCCCGCGCGGAGGTCAGTCTGCCCGTTGATCAGGTGATCGTGGCCATTGGCCAGCAGCCGGACTTTGATTTTCTGGCCACCGAGCCATTGACGCGCAACCAGCGGGGCTATCTCGAAGCCGATCCAGCGACGGGCCTGACGTCGGTCCCGGACATTTACGCGGGCGGGGATGCGGTGGGCCGGGGGCCGGCGACGATTGTCGAGGCGCTGGGGGCCGCCCGGCGGATGGCGGCGGGTCTGGCGCGGCGGGCGGGGCGGACACCGGGGCGGTCGCCGCCGCTGCCCGGACTGGAGGTTGTTGATGTGGCGGATGCCATGCAGCGACGCGCCTGGCGGCTGCCCCGCGTGGCCATTCCCCAACTCGACCCCGAACACCGGAACCACTTCCAGGAAGTCGTGAAATCCCTCGAGCCGTCGGCGGCCCGGCGCGAAGCGCGGCGCTGCCTGGATTGCGATCAATTCTGTGGTCTGTGCGTCGGCGTGTGTCCCAACCGCGCTTTCTTCACCTACGAGATCGAGCCGCGGCCCTGCCCCTGGCCGGCGGATCTCGGGCGGGCGGGTGAGGGCTCCGGCGGCTATTCCGCCGCCAGTCAACGCTATCAAGTGGCGGTTTTTACGCCCTTTTGCAACGAGTGCGGGAACTGTCAGACCTTCTGTCCCACGGCGGGCGCCCCCTACCGCGATAAACCGCGCCTGTATCTGGACCGTGCTGAGTTCGAGGCGGAAGCCGACAACGCATTTTTGCTCTGGCAGGAGGCCGATGAGTCCGGCATCTGGATGCGGTGGAGTGGGCGTACCCATCAACTGACATTCAATGGCGCCGGTTGCCGGTATGCCGCGCCGGGGCTGCTCCTTGAGCTCGACCCCGCAAGCGGGCGCCGCTTGCGGCGGGAGATCAGTGGTCCGGGTCCTTTTGACGCCGCTCCCCTGCGCGCGGGGTGGACCCTCTGGCATGGTCTGCAACCGCAGGCGCATCTGCCGCGCGCCCGGAGGCCCTGATGCGTATGCCCGCCATCCGGGAGTTGGGCTTGAGTCTGGGCTCGAACCTGGGCGACCGCCTCGGGCATTTGCGTGCCGCGCGGGAAGCCCTCTGCGCGTACGCGCAGACGACGCTGGCCGCCCAGGCGCCGGTGTACGAAACCGATCCAGTCGGCGTCCGCCCGGAGTACGCCCACCTGGCTTACCTCAATACCGTGCTGATCCTGTGCACCGATGAGTCGGCGGCCCCCTGGCTCGACCGCATCCAGGCCCTCGAGGCCGCCCTGGGCCGCGTGCGCCAGGCCGACCGGAATGCCCCCCGGCCCATTGATGTGGATATTCTCTACGTCGGCGCGCAAATCGAGAAGACCCCGGACCTGACCGTGCCGCACCCCCGCTGGGCCGAACGCGCTTTCGTGCTGGTTCCCCTTGCAGATGTGCGCCCGGATCTGCGCCTGCCCGGATACCGGCAGACCGTGGCCCAACTCGCCGCCCGGCTGTCCGACCGCGCCACCGTGCGCCGTTTTGCGGATCCCTGGTAGCGCAGACGTCTGTTCCAGGCGTTGACATCATTGCCGATTGTATTGCAAGGTGCCGTTCGTCGGTCGTCGCCGAGGTGACGACAGGCAGTGAGAAATCGCTTCAATAATCAGGAGGCCGCTCGATGAATTCACGTGAACGTTTGACCGCCGCCTTGGCGCGGCGCTGCCCCGACCGCGTACCCTATGATCTGGCCGGAACACATGTCAGCGGCATCCATCAGACGGCCTACCGGAAACTCTGTCGGCATCTGGGGGTGGCGGACGACCCCGCGCCGTGGGCCGACGCGATCCAGCAGGTGGTGCAACCCGCGCCCGCACTGCTCGACCGCCTGGGCGTGGACACCCGCGGCCTCTATCCGCTTTGCAGTCATAATGACCAGGTGCCGGATGCCACCGGGGGCGGCCCCCTCGAGTTCATTGACGAATGGGGTTTCACCCAACGCTTCCCGGCCGATGGCTACTGGTGGAGCCTGGTGCAGTCCCCCCTGGATCAACCCGAGGCGGATCTGGAGCAAATCCGGCAGTATCCCTGGCCCCGCGCCGACCGGCCGGACCGCCTGACCGGCTTGCGCCAGCAGGCGGAGGCGTATCGGGCGGCGGGCAAGATCGTGATGCTCAAGGGCCTGTGCGCCGGGCCGTTCGAAATGGGCCAGCGGCTGCGCGGCATGGAAAACTTCCTGTGTGACATATCGGCGGAACCCGAACTGGCCGCCACCGTGTTGGATCGTTTCACCGAGCTGAAGATGCAGTTCTGGGAATGGGCGCTGGCCGAGCTCGGCGACGTGGTGGATATCGTGGTCGAGACCGATGATTATGGCACCCAGGAAAGCCAGTTGATTTCGCCGGCGACTTTCCGGGCCATGCTCAAGCCCCGGCTCAAGGAGCTGTTTGCCGTGATCAAGAACGCCTGGCGCTCCCGCCGGCCGCCGGGCGAACCCGGTTGGCTCTTCTTTCACTCCTGCGGCAATGTCCGCCCAATTATACCCGACTTCATCGAAATCGGCGTGGATATTCTGAATCCGATTCATGTGAGCGCCAGCGGCATGGCGCCAGTCGCGTTGAAACAGGATTTCGGATCCGAAATCGCCTTTTGGGGGGGCGGGGTGGAAACGCAGCATGTGCTGGCCCATGGTTCGCCCGCCGAGGTGGGCGGGGACGTCAAACGCAATCTCGAAGCCCTCATGCCGGGTGGGGGGTATGTCTTCAATACGGTACACAATATCCAGGCGGACGCGCCGCCGGAGAACATCATGGCCATGTGGGAGACGCTGCAGGAATACGGCCGGTACTAGTGGCAGCCCGCAAGCCGCCCGCCCGCCGATTGTGACTCAAGTGATCAAAATCTGGTCGAGGTTGGCCACGGGCTTGGGCAACTGGGGCTTCATGTCCGTCAGTGTTTTCCGGACGATCTGGGACAGGACCAGGTTGCGATACCATTTGCGGTTGGCCGGCACGATGAACCAGGGGGCGGCCTTCGTGTTGCAGCGGCTCAGGGCTTCTTCATAGGCCGCCACATAATCATCCCAGCGCTCGCGTTCGCGGGCGTCGGCCTCCGTGATTTTCCAGTGCCGGGCCGGATCTTCGAGGCGCCGCAGCAGGCGTTGTTTCTGCTCTTCCTTGTCAATGTAGAGGAAGCACTTGATGATCCGGGTGCCATTTTCGGCCAGGTGCTGCTCGAAACGGTTGATTTGGTCATAGCGCCGGGACCAGACGCCCCGGGGCACGAGGTCATGCACGCGGACGACCAGGACGTCTTCGTAGTGTGAGCGGTTGAAAATGCCGATTTCGCCGGTGGCGGGCGCGACCCGGTGAATGCGCCACAGGAAATCATGGGACAATTCGAGCGCGGAGGGCTGCTTGAAGGAGGTCACCTTGCAGCTTTGGGGATTGAGGGCGGCCATGACATGGCGGATGGCGCCGTCCTTGCCGGCGGCATCCATGCCCTGGAGCACGATCAGCAGGGCCTGGCGATTCTCGGCATACAACCGGTACTCGAGCGCGCGCATGGCCGCGATGTTCTTCGCGGTCTGGCGCTCGGCCTGCTCCCTGTTTTTCACGCCGGCCGAGTCGTTGGCATCCCACTCCTCGAGGCGGCATTTACGCTTCAGGGGCAGGCGGTAGCGCTTCAAAAAATCCATGATGTAGGCTCCCGAAAAAATATTTTGAACGAATGGGGCGGGGGGGCGTCTAAAAGAGTATGAGCACGCATAGTCATTCCAGTCCGAGGGCGCCCGACCCCGCGCCCTGAGGTGCTCCCATACAGCCGGAGCGGTTTCTCCTCCCGCCCGGCTCTGTCCCCACGGGGCGTCGTCCTTCCCCAGGACGGCGCCCCACTTCTTTTGGGGACGGCGTGTTTATGGCGCCGCGGGCTCATCGGGTTGGGGCCGCTGCCGTTCGAGCAGGTAAGCCCCTTGATGGATCAGGCAGACCAGCGCATTGACGGCGGTGAAGACCGGCGCGGCTTCGATGTAATTCCGGTAGGTGGCGTAGGAGCGGTTGGTTTCATAGGCCAGGCGGCGGATATTGCGGGCGCGGGGGTGACTCTTGTCCCACAGGGGCAGTCGGTGGGTCCGCAGGTAGTCGTGAAAAGCCTGGAGCAGGTCGGCCAGCGCCTGCTGGGCCACGGCGATATGCTTGTCTCCGGCTGTGGGATCTTTGGCGCGCGCGCGATTGAGCGCGCCAATGGACTGATTGGCGGAGCGCGCCAGATTCACCAACTTCAGATTGAGATCGTCCTGCGCGGCGAGGAAGCGCGTGCCAAAGGCCACCGTCGCCTCATAGATGATCTGGACCGTCTGGTCCGGTTTGAAGCGGCTGGTGTCAGCCGGACTCTCGGGCTTGGTTGGCGCGACTGATTTACTGCGATGGGTTGTGTTCACGATGCAAGTATGCCCCGGGCCCGCCAGGGAAGCAATCCTAAAATTGTATTCTAAAATTTCGGGTGCGGGAGGTAGCGTTTTGCGACAGGGAGAGAATCACCCCATCGGCGGGCGGGGTAATGCGGGTGAAAGAGAATCCGAGAATAGGGACAAACAGTGACGCCTGTTGGTTTCTTCGGGTTAGAAAACGTGAGTCGGCGGACATTTGCATTCATTCTTTCTGGGTCCCTAATGTACTGGGACTTAGCCCGCGGAGGTCAGCCAGGCGAGGTAGGCCTCCCACCAGGCGGCGCCGCCGAGCATCCAGACCAGGGCGCCCAGGGCGAGGTAGGGACCGTAGGGGATGCGTCCCTGCCACTGCTGGCGCCCGGCCAGGATCAGGCTGATACCGGCCAGGGAGCCGGCGAAGGAGGAAAGGACGAGGGTGAACAGCACGCCTGGCCAGCCGAAGAAAGCGCCGATGGCGCCCATGAGTTTGACGTCGCCCAGGCCCATGGCCTCCTTCCGGAAGATCCAACTGCCGATGCCGCGGACGGCGCCCAGCAGACCGGCCCCGAAAGCCGCGCCCAGGCCGGCTTGCAAGAGGCCCTGCCACCAGACGGTTTGTCCGTGCAGCGCCGGCACCAGCGCGCCGCAAGCCAGGCCGGCCACGATGCCGCCCAGGGTGACCCGGTCCGGCAGGATCAGGTGTTCGAAATCCACGAAGGTGCCGAGGATCAGCCCCCCGGTGACCAGCCAGTAGACCAGGGTTTCGGCGCTCAGGCCGAAGCGGAGCCAAATCCAGAGGAACAGGATGGCGGTCAAGGCTTCGATGAGGATATAGCGGGGGGAGATGCGGGCGCGGCAATGGCGGCAGCGCGCGCGGAGCGCCCACCAGCTCACCAGGGGGATGTTGTCGTACCAGGCGATCAGGCGGTTGCAGGCCGGGCAATGGGACCGGGGGTGGACGACGGATTCATCCCGGGGAATGCGGTAGATGCAAACGTTGAGAAAGCTGCCGACGCAGGCGCCGAACCAGATGACGGCCAGGGCCGCGCAGCCGGCTTCGAGGGGGGTCAGTTCAATCATGAGCGGGTCTTTGCTCCTCGAGGGTTTTGAGCATGAGGTGTATGGGGGGCTTCAGTCCGGTCCAGATTTCGAAGGAGCGTTCGCCTTGAAACGCCAGCATGGCGAGGCCGTCGGCGGTGACCGCTCCGGCCGCGCGGGCGGTCCGCAGGAAGGCGGTGGGTGAGGGGTTGTAGATCAAGTCCATGACGTGCTGGCCGGGGTGAAACGCGGCGGGGGGCAGCAGGGAGGGATCGTCGGCGTGGAGGCCGACGGGGGTGGCCTGGATAATCAGGTCGGCTTGGCGGGCGGCCGCGGCCTGGGCTTGCGGGTCAAGGGCCAGGTCGAGGGGCAGCTCCGGGTGGGCGGTGCGGAGCCAGTGCGCCAGGGCTTCGGCGCGCCGGGGAGAACGGCCGCCGATGGTTAGTTGGGCGGGGCCGCTGCGGGCGCAGGCCAGGGCCACCCGCGGGC
>JAIPIQ010000112.1 GCA_021734645.1 Fidelibacterota bacterium
CCTTGATCCGGACGTCTGTGGCCGGAGCCCTGCTAAAGGAAGATTTTACATTCTTTTCGTGTCTTTCGTGTGTTTCGTTGTTTACAAAATTCCGGTGCATCTACACTGGCCCCATACGCTCAGCCGTACCCTTGCCGTCGTTTTCATTCTGAATTCGATGTTCGACGTTCTTCCTCCGTGTCTCCGTGGTAGAAATTTCCTTGCCATCGGTCGCGCGGGTGCTGGCATGGAAGGGAATCCCGTAGGTGTATCCGAGCAAGGGCGCCAATCCCGACAAAGCTTGCGACAAGGCTTGCGACAAAGCTTGATAGACACCCCTTCTGGGGCCCCAATGCCTCGCGTTCTCTCACCGCCCCCGAAAAAACAGATCGTGCGGCGGAGGCCGCACCACTGATCACTGATGACTGGCCACTGAACACGCCCCCGCCGCGCCCCGGCGTCTCTGCGCGAGGATTCTGCATCCTGAATCATTGATAGCTGAGCCAGGTAATGGCGGCATAGACCGCCAGCAATAGAAGTCCCAGGGGGCGGGGCAGGCGGCTATGCCCGCCGGAGATGCCCAGACAAAAAACCAGCAGCAAGACCAGCATCCCCGGCAGCAGCAGGGTAAAGAAAGTGGCCGGGGCCGCGAGGCCGGCGGGGGTGACGGCCGCGGCGGCGCCGGACACAAACAGGACGTTCAAGATATTTGCGCCCATGACATTGCCCACCGCCAGCTCACCATGGCCGCGCCGCACGGCGGTGACCGCCGTGATCAGCTCGGGCAAAGAGGTGCCGAAGGCCACGAAGGTCGCCGCGATAATACTGGGGGGGATGCCGGCCCGCAGGGCGATTTGCGAAACGGCCGGGATCAGGGCTTTCGAGCCGAGAATAATCAGCGCCAGCCCCAGAACCAGGCCGCCAACGATCGGTTTCAGGCGCAGGGTTGCGACCGGCGCCTTCGGTTCCAGCAACAGGTCGGCCGCCGGCTTGGGCGCCTGGGCCCAGCGCATGGAAAACCAGAGGTAGAATCCGAGCAGCATCAACATGAGAAACCCGGCGGCCTGCGGCAGGGCGCCGCCGCCGCCCGCGCGCCAGGCCAGGCCGGGGGGCGGCCACGGCAAGAGCAGCAGGCACAACAGCACCGCGACGCCCAGTTGCAGCCAGCCGTGCCGGTTGACCATGTTGGCGGGCAGGGGCAGCGGTCCCAGCAGGGCCGCCAAGCCCAGGATCAAACCCGTATTGCAGATGATGGACCCGACGGCATTGCCCAGCGCCAGATCCGGCTGCCCCTGGATGGCCGCCGCCACCGAGACCGCGGCCTCCGGCAGGGTGGTGCCCAGGCTGACAATCGTCGCCCCGATGATCATCTTGGGCATATGCCAGTGCAACGCCAGCAGTACCGCGCGGTCCACCACGCGATCCGCACCCATCAACAGCGCATAGCCCGCCCCCAGCGTCACGACAATCAGCGCCCACAGGGGGGCATTGGCAAAAATCTGTTCCAGTCCGGCTGCCATAAAAATCACCTATTGAAAATATCGCGTGGTTGTATTCGCGCGCAGCGCCCTGTCAAGCGCGAACCGCTTCGGCGGCGCTCGGCAGATAAATCCTGAAGGTCGTGCCCTGCGCCGGGTGGCTGTCCACCTCGATGAAACCCTGGTTCTGTTTGACAATCCCATACACCATGGACAACCCCAGGCCGGTGCCCTGGCCCACGCTCTTGGTCGTGAAAAACGGCTCGAAGAGGTGCGCCAAGACGTCCTCATTCATGCCGCAGCCATCGTCGCGGACGATCAGGCAGACATACTGGCCGGGCGCCGCCTCCGGGTGCCCCGCGCACTCGGCCGGCCCCCAGGCAACATTCTCCGTACGCAGGGTAATGGCCCCCATCTGGGCGATGGCGTCCCGCGCGTTCACACAGAGATTCACCAGCACCTGGTCAAGTTGCGAGGGATCCATCTTGACCGGCGCCAGGTCGGCGGCGGGCTCCCAGGCCAGCTCGATCTGTTCCCCCAGCAAACGCCGGAGCATGCTCAGCATGTTGCTCACCGTATCATTCACATCGAGGCGCCGGGGCGCGATCGTCTGCTTGCGCGCAAAGGCCAGCAGGCGGCGGGTCAGATCGGCCGAGCGCTCCGCCGCCTTGCGAATTTCCGTTAGATCCTCGATCACCGGACTGGCCGGATCGAGTTGATGCAGGGCCATCTCCGCATTGCCCAGAATCACGCCCAGCATGTTATTGAAATCGTGCGCCACCCCGCCCGCCAGCCGCCCGACGGATTCCATCTTGTGGGCCTGGCGCAACTGGGCCTCGAGTCGCTCCTTCTCGAGCGCGGCCTCCTTGTGGGCGGTGATGTCGTGATCAATGCCGATGAACCCGCACGGTTTACCGGCGGCGTCCTTGAACACGAAGATATTCACCGCGGCCCAGAACGTCGTGCCATCGCGCCGCCGCTGCCGGTGTTCACCATGCCAGCCGCCCTGTTCGAGCAGCTCGCGTTTGAAGGCGGCCTGATCCTGGGCGTCGATCGAACCGGCAAACTGGTGATACGGCTTGTTCAGGACCTCTTCGGCGCGGTAGCCATAGAGTGCTTCCGCGCCGCGCCCCCAGTACAGAATCCGGCAATCGAGGTCGGTGGCCACCACGGCGTCGCTGACGCTATCGAGAATCTGGGCCTGAAAGCGATACTTCTGTTCGGTTTGTGCGAGAGCCTGGGTGCGGGCGTTCACCAGGGCTTCCACATGGGCTTGCCGCCGGAAGGTTTCTCGATAGGACAGGAAGAACCAGATGGTTGCGCCCGCAAAAAAGATCAGGATGGATTCGAACAGCAGGAAGGAGATCAAGCGCAAGACAAGTCGCCCCTGGGCCGATATCTGACGGGGCATATCGAGGGCCAGCAGCAGGCCGGGGGGCTCCGCCAGCCGCACATAGCCGGTCAGCAGCGCGCGGGAAGTGGGGCGGACGGCCTGGCCGCCGGGCGCCAGCGCGGCCAGCATAGCCTGCTCCTCCGCCGAGCAGTCCGCATGGAGCGGGTCCACGATCCGCAGGCGGGCGCCCACCTGGTGCGAGATGGCGCGCAGGGTATCGGGGCGCACGAAGCGGCCGATCAACAAGGTCGTCACGTCCGTGTGCTCCCGAACGGAAGCCGGTACGGGACAGGCGACCAACAACAGGGGTCCGATCCGGGTGCCGATCAGTGCGGCCGACGGGAACGGCTCCGGCGGCAGGCGGGGGATGCCCGTGCTGCCGGGGGCGGAGAGATCATCCGGGGACAGGATTTGCTGGGCGAAAGGATCATGGAGGCCGTGCCCGCGAATGTCGCCCCGCGCATCCAAGAGTAAGATCACATCCACTTGGTTGCTGTTCGACAGGGCGGACATGTCCGGAACCACGAAATGGGTCGCGGGCGGATCCGGCGGCCGCAGCGGGTAGATTTCGGTCCGCCGCACCCATTCCTGTGCCAGGCGCTGCAGGTGTCGGGCTTCGTTGCGGAGCGCTTCGAGGGCGCCCGCCATGCGCCCACCGGCATCCTGCTGTTCGAGTGCGGTGAAGCCCGGGCGGACGACATACTCGTGGAGCAGGTAGCGGGTGGCCAGTCCCAGGATCAACAGGATGCAGAGCAAGAGCAGAGATTGCCGGACGAAGCGCCGCCAGATATGCGTGGGCGTCACGGGCTGGAGGGGGTCATGCGCCTCCCGGTACTCGGCCGCCTGGCGGGCCACGATCCGGGCTTGGTGCAGACTCCAGGCCAACAGGATCAGGACCAGGCTGACGGCCACCAGCAGGGCGATGGCCAGGGGCAGGGCGTAGCCTGACGTCCAGTCGGCTGGCGGGGGGGTGTATTGCCTGCCCAGCCACCGGGCAGTGATCTGATCGAATGCGCCGCTCGCCCGTGCCTGTGCCAAACCGGTGTTGAGTATCTCGCGCAGCATCTGCTCGCCTTCGCGAACGGCCATGCTGTTCCGGCCAATGTACAGCGGCTCGCCCACCGATTTCATGCGCGCGGTCAGGCCGCGCTGGAAGAGATGATACAACACAATCGGCCGGTCCCCGATCAGGGCATCAGCCTGCCCGGCACATACCCGGTCAACCGCTTCCCCGAAGGTTGTCGTCGGCGCCACTTCGTAATCAATCCCCCGGGCGCGCAGAAACTCCTCCGCATAGTCGCCGCGCTGCATGGCGATCCGCTTGCCGCGCAGGTCGCTCAGCCCCAGGATGTCCGGGCGCTCGGCAGCCACAAACATGAGCGCCGGCACCTCCCAGGTCATGGCGGAAAAATCGAACCGCTGATCCCGCTCCGCGCTGTGAAACAAACTGGTCAGCACGTGCGCCCCGCCGTTCAGCACCGCCTCCTGCGCCTCCTGAAAGGACATGTGCCGGAAGGTGACCTGGAAATCCAGCGTCTGGGCCATCCACTGGACCAGGTCTAGGCACATGCCGGCCTGGTGACCGTTTTCATTGACAAACTCGAACGGGGGATAGGCCGATTGACTGACGAATACAATGGGCTCATGCGCGCGCAGCCAGGCGCGCTGATCCGGCGTCAATGCCCCTTGGGCGCAAGCCGTCCCGATGATCCAGGACGCGCAGAGGGCCAACCCGCCCCGCGCCCACCGCCCGCTGCCGCATGTCCGCTTCATGGCGGCGCCTCCGGGGTCCAGTCCCGCAACAGGCGCACCACCACGCGCCCGACCTTATCGAGGCTCTCCGCGCTGATATGTCCCCGGTGATCATGCGCCGTATGCCAATAATCGTTCCGGCCCGGCGCGCTGCCGAATTCAAAGTCAATCAGGTTGACCGCCGGGATCCCGGCTTCCAGAAACGGCACATGATCGTCCAGAATCGCCGTGGGCAGCAGGCGGAAATACCGGCGCAGATCTTCGGCCTGGGCGGCGCGGAAAACGCGTTGGACCCAGGCCGGGGTACAGTTGCGCGGGATGGTGAGCGTGAGATCGGGATCGCCCACCATATCCAGCACAATGATGGCCAGCACGCGATCGGTCAGCCCCTGGGCGGTCAATTGGCGGACCATGTGCCGACTGCCGTGCAGGCCATCGCGGGGGCCATAGCGGATCCGGCATTCCTCGCCGTCGAAGAACGCGAACCACACGGTAAAGGGCAGGGGGGGGCCGTCCGCCAGCCCGCGGGCCAATTCGAGCAGCAAGCCGGAACTCGAACCCGAGTCATTGGCGCCCTCGAAGCCCTCGGGCATCCCGACTTTCGTGTCGAAATGCGAGCCGAGGATCACGATGTCCGAACCGGCGCCGGGCAGGCGGCCGACGACGTTATGGAAGGTCATCGGCCCCTCGGGTGTCGGGTCCGTAAACGTCTCGACCGCCACGGGTACGCCCGCAGCGGCCAGCCGTTCGGCGAGATGGCGCGCGGCGGTTTCCGCGCCGGGGGTCCCCGCATGCCGGGGATAAATGTCAATCAGCGCCAGGGCCTCCTCGAGGGCGCGGGCGCCGCTCACGCCCGTGAGCGGGGGCGGCGCGGCCGGCGCGGCGGCGGGGCGCGGCTCCGGGCTGCAGCCGGCGCCGAGTAACAGCAGGCCGACAGCCAGCAGGCCCCGGCGGCCATCACCCTGCCTGGCCGTGGGCCGTCTCATGCGTCCGCATCCGGCATTTGCAGCGCCACAAGCAGGCGGTCCAGTTCCGCATTCGAATGAAATTGAATTTCCAGGCGGCCCACCTGGCGGGTTCCATTGGCCAGGGTCCGGGACGGGACCAGGTGAATGCGCGCGCCCAGATGCTGTTGCAGGCGCTCGGTCAGATCACGCACCTGGGCCGCGGGCAAATCGTCATCCGCCCGTTGGCGGGGGCGCGCGGCTGGCGTGCGCCGGGGCGCGCTGAGCCGTTCGAGGGCGCGCACGGACAAGCCCTCGGTCACGCACCGCCGGGCCAGCTCGAGCTGCGCGGATTCGTCGCTGACGCCCAGCAGGACCTTGGCATGACCCGCGCTGAGCTGCCCCGTTCCGACCAACTCCCGCACGACCGCGGGCAGGGTCAGCAGCCGCAGGGCATTGGCCACCGAAGGCCGCCCCTTACCGACCCGTTGGGCCACTTCCTCCTGGGTCAGGTCAAAACGCTCACACAGGGCCCGGTAGCCCTCGGCCTCCTCGATGGCATTCAGATCGTCCCGCTGCAGATTCTCGATCAACGCCCATTCCAGCGATTGCAGATCGGTGGCCGTCACCAGATTGACCGGCACGGTTTTCAGCTCGGCCAGCCGGGCCGCCTGCAACCGGCGCTCGCCCGCAATCAGTTCGTAGATCTCGCCTTCGCGCCGCACCAGCAACGGCTGCAAAATCCCATGCTCGCGAATCGAGGCGGCCAGCTCCTCGAGTTTGGCTGCGTCCATCTCCCCCCGCGGTTGCCAGGGATTGCGCCGAATCAGGTGCGGATCCAGCTCGAGGCGGGAAGTGGTCGGCGCGATGGCCTCCGGTTCGGGCGTCGCCGCCAGGGGGGTGACCGCAGGCGCGGGGTCATCTTGAATCAGGGCGCTTAAGCCGCGCCCGAGGCCCTTGGATTTTGCCACGGCATGTCCTTCCTGCTAAATATGGCCGCCACCATACCAACAGGCCGAAACCTTGCCAAGGGTGAATTGTGAACGCTGACCGGGCGGGGCGCATCGGCGATTCGTTGATCAGCGGCGCCTTGGATTGCGGATCAAAGCGAAACTCACCAGATGCTGGGGTGGTCTTGAATGGTCACCCAGCGGTTTTCCCAGGGGGACCATTGCTGCACGAAGGCCGGATGGCCGGGGACGGCTGGTTGATAGAGGCGCCGGTGGCCGCTCTGATAGACGGTTATGGGCGCGGGCGGCGGGTACGAATGGTGAATCACCACGGGCGGCGCGGGTGACGGGCAATAGCCCGGGGCCGGCACGGGATGATGCCGGTACGGCAAGGGCGCCCGCCGCGTGCGATAAGTGGTGGTGCGCACCGAGCGCGCCCGATACACCGGCGCGGGGTGATGCACCACCGTCGTGGTGGTTACCCGTTCAGTATGCGAGGGGCTCAGAACCCCCTGCAGGGCCTGATAAGCCACCACCCCGGTCAGAATCTTCCCGGCGGTGGCCCATTCCTTCTGTCCGGCCTGCGCCGCAGGGGGGATCGCTCCCACCAAGGCGCCCAAGGCCACGCATCCGATCCACTGCATTGTTCTCGTTTTCATGACTGCCTTTCCTTTCGCCGGGCTGCCACCCGGCAGCCTCTGGTCTTCACCTCCATGGACGCGCCGCCACAGCCGACTATTCACTGCCCCGCCAAAGTACAATGCCCCGCCCTGCTAGCCCGTGGGCGGCGGATACCAGGCTTCGAGGCGGCAACGGCCCGGCGCGGCCAGCCCGATGGAACGCAGAATGCCCACGCCCGCCTTTCTGAGGTGCAGCGGCAGGCCCGGCTGACCACACAGGCACAGGGAGGCGAAGGCGGCCAGATCGGGTTGGTGACCCACCAGCAGCGCGTCTTCGGTCGGGGCCTCATTCAGCCAGGCGAACAGATCTTTCAGGGAGCCGTCGAGAGTCAGCGCGGGCAGACTGACAATGTCGGCGTCCGGCTCGAGTGTCGCGGCCAGCAGGCGGGCGGTTTCGAGGGCGCGGCACAGGGGGCTCGATGCCCAGCGGGCCGGTCGGATTTCCAGGGCGTGCAGGCGCCGCGCCACGGCCGCGACCCGCCGCCGCCCGGCCGGGGTCAACCGGCGGTCGGCATCCCGCCGACACTCGGGGCGGGCGCCCACATCCTCGGCGGGACCATGTCGGACCAGGATAATATTCATGCGGTGGCACTCCTTCGGGAGAGATTGTACGCCCGCGCCGGGGCGGAACAAGACAATAAAAGCGCTTGCGGCGGCGTTATCCGGGTGTAGACTGATGGGAAAACCGGAGTAGAGGTGAATTATGCGCAACAGCATTCGCAGGCGGCGGCAACGGGGCCAGGCCATGACCGAGTACATTATCATTGTCGTGATCGTGGCCTTGGCGGCGATTGCGATCTTCGCGATCTTCAGCGACACCCTGCGCAGCAAGCTGGGGGGTGCGGTCGAGGAACTGGGCGGCGATTCCGCGGCCAAGGATGCGGCCCTCGAACAGGGCTCGCACGAATATCTGCGCGATCTGGATGCCGATGGCGCCGACCTGTAGACGGCGCTGATATCGGCCGGCGGCCGATGCGGCGGGTTATGCGCAATATCTCTTCCAGGCGGCGCGCCGGTCAGGCGTTGATCGAGTCATGCCTGGTGGTGGCGTTAATCTCGTTGATTCTCTTCGGGCTGTTCCAGGTGGCCCAGCTCTACAGCGCCCGCCAGATTCTACAGCATGCCGCCCTGGCAGGCGCCCGGGCGCGGGTCGTGGGATTCAACGCCTTTGTGGTGCACAAGGCGGTGCGGGTGGCCACTATTCCCCATGCCGGCCGGATGCTCGAACCGGTCCTCGAACGCCAGGCGGACGGCGGCCGCTGGCGGGCGTGGACGCCGGGACAAGCCTGGGATCTGGCCCTGCGCGCCCGGCCCGCCACCCCCCAAACGGCCCTTGAACAAGCCCGGATCCCGCTCTACCTGGGCGCCGCCCATTGGGGCGATCTGCCCGGCATCCTCGACTATGCCGACTGGGATACGGTGCGCATCGCCCGCTGGGTCGAAGGGGAAGCGGCCGTTGAAATCACCGTCCGCCAGGATCTGCCCCTGCGCCTGCCGTTCCGGGCGGCCTTCTACGCGCACGAGCAGGCGCCGCTCGAAGGCGCCGCCCGCCTCGAGAACCACTTTCCCCTGTACCTGCAATGAGCGCGCGCCGTGCCACCTGCCCGCGCCCGCCGGAAGCCCGCCGCGGCCAGGCATTGATTTTTGTGGTGCTAGCCGTGGTGATTCTGGCCTTCGTGGTCCTGTTCGTTTTCGATCTGCACAAGACCCTGTTCGTTAAGACCCGCGGGCGCAACGCCGGCGATGCGGCCGCCCTGGCCGCCGCCCGCTGGCAGGGTATTGCCCTGAACCTGGTCGGCGACTTGAACTTGTTGCAGGCCGTGGCCGTGAGCCAGGCCCTGACCCTCGGCGCGGATCCGGAACCGGTGGCGGCCGTCTTGGGCGACCTCGCGGCCCGCGTCAACTTCGTGGCGCCCCTGATCGGCTTTGCGGCGGCCCAGCAGGCCGCCAAGAACAACGGTCTGTTTGTCAATCCGGCCTTCACCGCCGCCCTTTTGAACCACGCCGCTGAAGTGGCCAATGAATACCCGCGCCGCTACCCCCTCCCCCCCTACCGCAACGATCCCGAGCCCCCCACGGCCTGGGATGATTACACCGGCATGCTGGCTGAGTTGGCGGCCGGCGGCGTG
>JAIPIQ010000113.1 GCA_021734645.1 Fidelibacterota bacterium
AGCGTGACCCGCGATGATCTGCCCGATGGCGGCGCGGCGCATTTTGCGGCGGCGATCGCGGCCCTGCGTGCCGCCTCGCCCGCCGGGCGCATCGAGGTGCTGACGCCAGATTTCCAGGGGTGCGCAGCGGCGTTGCGGGTGGTGGCGGCCGCGGCGCCGGATGTATTCAATCACAATCTCGAGACCGTGGCGCGCCTCCAACCGCGGGTGCGGCCCCAGGCCGATTACGCCCGCTCCCTCGAAGTCCTGCGGTTCATGCACGCGGCCGATCCGGCCCGGCCTACCAAGTCCGGCCTGATGCTCGGGCTGGGGGAAACGGACGCGGAAGTTGAAACGGCCCTGGCGGATCTGCGCGCGGCGGGGGTGAGTCTGCTCACGCTGGGACAGTACATGGCGCCGTCGGCCGCCCATGTGCCGGTGGCGCGCTATGTCGAGCCGCGCGCCTTCGCGGCCTGGGCGGTCCGCGCCCGGGAGCTGGGCTTTCGCGGGGTGGCGTCCGGGCCATTGGTGCGGTCCTCCTATCAGGCGGCGGAATTATGGCGACAAGCTCACGCGTCCTGAGCAATCTCAAGGAATATTGCGCCTTCAGCTTCGCGGTCTTTGTGGGGCGCTGCCTGCCGCGGCCCCTGGGCTATTGGGTCGGCCTGCGCCTGGCGGACCATCATTACCGCACGCATCCTGAAGTCCGCCGGGCTGTCATGGCGAATCTGAGCCAGGTGCTCCGCTGGCGCGGCGTGCAAGCCTCCGGCAACCAGCTCGAGGGGCTGACCCGCAAGACCTTCCAGTATTACGGCAAGTATCTGGCGGATTTCTTCCGCTTCCGGCAACTGTCCGGCGCCCAGCTCGAGCGCCTGGTCAGCTTCGAGCATCCCGAGTATCTGACCCAGGCCCTGGCCGCCGGACGGGGCGTGATCATGGTGACGCCCCATTTCGGCAATTACGAGCTGGGCGGCGCCGTGCTGGCCAGCCTCGGGCACCCCGTCAGCGCCGTCTTCCGGCCCATGCGGCTCGGCGCGGTAGACCGGCTGCTGCACCGCCAGCGCCAGCGGCGCGGGGTGCGGCCGATTCCCCTGGGCCGCGCCGCCGCTGAAACCCTGCGCATCCTGCGCCGCGGCGAGATTGTGGCCCTGCTGGGGGACCGGGATTTCAGCGGGCGCTCCGAGCCCATCGAGTTTTTCGGCCGCCCGGCGATCATTCCCCGGGGACCGGCCGCCCTGGCCGCGCATACGGGTGCGGCGGTGGTCTTCGCGGTGCTGCTGCGCGAAGTGGACGAAACCTTTCGCCTGCGGTTGCATCCGCCCTTGACCGCCGGTCCGGGCGATGCGGAGCGCCTGCGCGCCCAATTGTGCCGCCGCATGGAAATCGAAATTGGCAATCAGCCGCATCAGTGGTACATTTTCGAGGATTTCTGGAGCCAGACGGATGGAGAGACAAACCACCATGCCCACGCCTGAATTGCATTGCCCGCGTTATGCGGTCTTGATTCCCGCCTATCAGGAACAGGGCCGGATCGGGGCCGTGGTCGCGGGCTGCCTGCGGCACGTGCCGGAGGTGTTCGTGGTGGATGACGGATCCACCGACGGGACCGCCGCGGAGGCCGATCAGGCCGGCGCGCTGGTACAGCGCCTGGAACACAACAGCGGCAAAGGGATCGCGCTCGAGACCGGGTTTGCCTTTGTGTGCGCCCATGGCGCGCAGGTGGTCATCACCCTGGACGGGGACGGTCAGCACGATCCGGCGGAAATCCCGAAGTTCATCGAGGCCTATGAGCGGACGGGCATCCCGGTGCTGGTGGGCAACCGCATGGTGGATGTGCAAGGCATGCCCTGGATCCGGCGGCTGACCAATCGCTACATGAGCTGGCACCTGAGCCGCATCATGGGCCAGTACGTGCCGGATACCCAGTGTGGCTTCCGCCTGTACCGCTGCGACCTGATCCCGCATGTGCAGACCCATTCCCCGCGCTTCGCCGCCGAATCCGAAATCCTCCTGCATATCGCCGTCCGCCGCATCCGGATTGATTCCGTGCGCATCACGACCATCTACAGCGGAGCCGTCAGCAAGATCAACCCGTGGCGCGACACCCTGCGGTTCTATGCCATGTTGGCGGAGTACCGCCGCGAACGCCGCGCCCGGTACAGCCGCCACAAACAAGCCGCCCCGCGCCCACCGGCGCGGTAACGCCCACCCCCCCCCGTACATCCCATGAGCAGTTCCCACATCACGGTGATTGGCGCCCGCGAACACAATCTCAAGAATATCACCGTGCGCATCCCGCGCGAAAGCCTGACGGTGATCACCGGCCTGAGCGGCTCCGGCAAGTCGTCCCTGGCCTTCGATACCATCTACGCCGAAGGCCAGCGTAAGTACGTGGAAAGCCTCTCGGCCTATGCCCGGCAATTCCTCGAACAGATGCAGAAACCGGATGTCGAGACCATCGAAGGGCTCTCGCCGGCGATCGCCATCGAACAGCGCACGGCCGGCGCCAACCCGCGCTCGATTGTGGCCACCACCACCGAGATCCACGACTATCTGCGGCTGTTGTTCGGGCACCTGGGTGAGGCCCATTGTCCGCAATGCGGCCGCCCCGTGGCCAGTCAAAGCGCGGAGGAAATCGCCGCCCAGTTGCTGGCCCAGCCCGCCGGTACCCGCCTGACCCTGCTGGCGCCCTTCGTGCGCGGCCGCAAAGGCGAACACGCCGACGCGCTCCAACGCATCCGCCAGGCCGGCTTCGTGCGCGTGCGCCTCAATGGCGAGCTGTACGACCTCGAAGAAGTGCCCAAGCGCGACAAACGCCGCAAGCATGACCTCGAAGCCGTGGTGGACCGCCTGATCGCCGGCCAGGCCGACCGGACCCGAGTGACCGATAGCGTCGAAACCGCCCTGCGTCACGGCAACGGGTTGCTGCAGGCCACCTTTCAGGCGCCCGGCAAGGAGCCCCCCCGCGAGCAGTTGTTCTCGGAACGCAACGCCTGCCTGACCTGCCAACTGAGTTTCGAACCGCTCGCCCCCCGCCATTTCTCCTTCAATAGTCCCTATGGCGCCTGCCCCACCTGTCACGGGTTGGGCGCGCTCCAGGTCTTCGACGAAGAACTCGTCGTGCCCGACCGCGCGCTGTCGGTCGCCGACGGCGCGATCCGGCCCTGGCGCCGCGGCGGCCGACGGCTGCTGATCTATTACAAACAATTGCTGCGCGCGGTTTTCCAGCATTATGGCCAGGATATCGAGCAGCCGTTTGCCAAGCTGCCCGCCGATTTCCAGCAGGCGCTGTTGTACGGTTCGGGCGCCGAACCGGTCGCGCGCGGGCGCTGGCATGGCGGCGCCTATAAGAAATCCGCCAAGCCGTTCGAGGGGGTCATTCCCAATTTGCGCCGCCGGCTCGAGGAAACGGAGAGCGACTACGTGCGCCAATACCTGCGCGGTTTCATGAGCCGCCAGACCTGTCCGGACTGCGGGGGCGCCCGCCTGCGGCCCGAGTCCCTGGCCTGTACGGTGGCCGGTGAGTCCATCCACGCCCTGACCCAGCGCTCCGTGCAGGCCGCCCGCCGCTTTTTCGAGGGGTTGTCCCTGACGCCGGTGCAGGAGCAGATTGCCGGGGAGGTGATCAAGGAGATCCGCGCCCGGCTGCGTTTTCTGGATGACGTGGGGCTGGGGTACCTGAGCCTGGACCGGGAGAGCGGTTCGCTTTCGGGCGGGGAGGCCCAGCGCATTCGTTTGGCCACCCAGATTGGCGCGGGGTTGGTGGGGGTGCTGTATGTGTTGGATGAGCCCAGCATCGGCCTGCATCAACGCGATAACGAGCGCCTGATTGTGACCCTGCGGCGCCTGCGCGACCTGGGGAACACGGTGATCGTGGTCGAGCACGACGAGCAGACGATCCAGGCGGCGGACTACGTGCTGGATCTGGGACCCGGCGCGGGGCGGCACGGGGGCGAGTTGGTCTATGCCGGCGATGTGGCCGGGTTGCTCAAGGCGCCCGCCTCCCTGACCGGGCAGTATCTGCGCGGCGAGCAGGCCATCCGCGTGCCGGCCACGCGGCACGCGCCCGGCGCGCAGTGGCTGGAAATCCGCGGCGCGCGCGAGAATAATCTGCGCAATCTGAACGTGAAGATTCCCCTGGGTCTGCTGGTCTGCGTGACCGGCGTGTCCGGCAGCGGCAAGAGCACCCTGGTGGATGATATTCTCCGCCGGGCGCTCTTCCGGCATTTCCACGACTCGCGCGAAAAGCCCGGGGCGCACACGGAAATCCGAGGGATCGAACACCTGGACAAGGTGATCGTCATTGATCAGGCGCCCATCGGCCGCACCCCGCGCAGTAATCCGGCCACCTATACCGGCGCCTTCACCGTGATCCGCGACCTCTTCGCCCGCCTGCCCGCCGCCCGCGCCCGCGGCTATGGCCCCGGACGCTTCAGCTTCAACGTCAAAGGCGGCCGCTGCGAGAAATGCAAAGGCGACGGCCTGCTGAAGATCGAAATGCACTTCCTGCCGGATGTCTATGTCACCTGCGAGGCGTGCGGGGGCCGCCGCTACAACCTGGAAACCCAGGAGGTCCATTACAAGGGCCGCAGCATCGCCGATGTGCTGGAAATGACCATTGACGAAGCCCTCGAGTTCTTTGAACCCGTATCCGGCGTGGCCCGCAAGCTGCGGACCCTCTCCGAGGTCGGCCTCGGGTACCTCCAGGTGGGACAGCCCGCCACCACGCTCTCCGGCGGCGAGGCCCAGCGAGTGAAACTGTCCGCCGAGCTGAGCAAAACAGGCACCGGCCGCACCCTCTACCTGCTGGATGAACCCACCACCGGCCTGCATTTCGCCGATGTTCACCGCCTGCTCGAAGTCCTCCTGCGCCTGCGCGAGGCAGGCAATACCCTGGTGGTGATCGAACATAATCTCGATGTCATCAAAATGGCCGACTGGCTGATTGAGCTGGGACCCGAAGGCGGCGAAGGCGGCGGACGACTGGTGGCGACCGGGACACCGGAAACCGTGGCCGCCCACCCGACGGCGCCGACGGCGCCCTACCTGGCCCCGTTGCTGTAAGGCCGGCTTCGTTTTGTGCTCGACGCCTCCAGGCCGGCTGTCTAACGTTGCCCCTATGAAAGCAGGGTGGTTCCAGGATCTGGCACTGGTCGCGGCATTGTTGCTGCTGCGGGCGGCGCCGGCGGCGGGTGCCGGGCCCGCACCGGTTCGAATCTACGATACCCGGGGCTTGGACGACGCTACGCAATGGGTGCCGGTTGCCGGAACCCCTGAAGATCTCGATCCGCGCCGGACGGTGATCGAAAACGGTCTCGTTCGTTTGACGTATCCCGCGGGAAAGGCCGCCCAGGGCCAGGGCCAAACCGGGAGCTGGTTGTTGTTTCTGAACCGGGAGGGCCGCTACCAGCCGGCGCAGGATGTACTGATGGGAGACTGGCTCTATGTCGGCAGTAGCCTGACGACAGCGCCCACCGGCTTCAGGGTCCTGCAAAACTCGGCGGAGATCGTCGAAGTGCGCCTGGATTTCGACGACCATGTCCAGGGAAACCTCGATCCTCCGGTGCCCTGCGGCGTGCGCAAGACGCTGATCCTGGCGGCCGGGCATTACGGGTATGTCGTGCATGTGGATCTGGCCCGTGACGATTTGCGCGGCGAGAAGGAAAGCGGTTTCGGCGCCTCGGCGCGCCATCAGTTCTTCTACAACCGCCGCGGCGGCCACCTGCGCCCGGACAATACGGACCGGACGGTCTATCCGCGCCGACCGGGCGAACTGACCGAATGGTGGGCCGCGGGCCTGCCGACCGACGACAGCTACTACCGTCTGCTGGCCGTGCGGCCGGCCTACCCGGGCGCCCTGCGAACCGCGCAATGGAGCCCCGGGATCTACGGCTATTTCTACCATTGGATCTGGGATCCGGCGCCGGCCTTCGAGGTGTACATCGCCGCTGTGCCCTATGACGGACGGCAGGCCGCGGAGATCACGATCGAAGACGATTCGGCCGTCGTGACGGTCCCGCGCGACGGGGTCTACACCGTGTATAGCCGGGGTGAAAACGCCCTCTATACCGCCGCGCTGGTCGAACTGACGCTGGCCGCCGGCACCCACCGTCTCCCGCTCGCGGGTCAGGCACTGCACGATCCCCGCATCGCCCCGATTTCCAACGGGAGCGATTTTCCGGACGATGTGTGCCGGCAGTATCATGCCCTGCGAGCCATGTCGCAGGCTTTGTCGGAAATGGAATGATTATCTCACGGAGGCCCGGAGGAGGGGGATTCAAATAATGAGTTGACAGGCCCTGGCTGTGAGCCTGGGGACAGAGAAGTTTCGTACTCTTGCTCAACTGGACCGTCAGCGCGCAAGGTGTAGGTGAGCAGCGTGTGGTCGGCCATCTTCTCCTGATCGCCGTGGGCGCCTTTGCTTTTCGAGTTTGACCTCCTTACGGCACTCAGGTAGCCTCCCCACCATGAAAACGCTCCTTCAGACCGGTCCCAGCGGGCGGGCGCCCGTGCCGCCAGAAAAGCGATTTCTTATCAGGATGTGAGAATGAAATATCGATTTATAAAAAGAGTTGTTTTGCTAAATATGCTGGCTTTTACGGCGATGACACAAACCGGCGCTTCAGATTCTGGCGCGCCACCCAGACCCAGTCATCCGCCGCCGATTATTGTTGGCGACATGTTTCAGTTCGTGGAGGGCGCCTGGGCTGAATACGATATCCTGGACAAAATCCAGGACAGGACTTTGATTCTGCGTATGTCTATTCTCGGGCAGGAACAGGTGCGCCGCAGCCTGTTTTCGCGTCGGCGTGCTTATCGTTGGCTTGAATTTGATGTGCAAATGCCCGACGAACCACGAGTCGTTGTCAAATATCTGGCTCGAGAGACCGCCCAGGGCCCCGGTGAGCCACATGAAATGATTCTCCAGATTGAGGAATACGAGAACCCGATTCGTTTAGGCCGCAGGTGGTTGCAGGGTAATGAAGAGGAAGAATTCGTTGATTCCGATTATGTATGGATCCGCCAGCAGGCGGGCGAGGAGCGGATCACACATGGCGGGCGAACATTTTCGGCCTGGCGTGTGCAGTCGCAGGCAGAGGACGGGATAACCGTGGAGGCGATCGTCAGCGATGAACTTCCGCCTTTCGGGCTCTACTTTGCCGAGACGCCTGAGCAACGCATGACCCTGCGCGACTGGGGGACGGAAGCTCGCAGCGCGATTACCGGAGAGCCGCTAGGCCTGGCCCGCTGGATTTTTCGGCAAGTGCAGGCCGGTATGCGCGAAGAGTAACGGCGGCATCAAGGAGCGGATGCACAAGGCCCGCCGGCCTCGCGCGGAGGACGCCCGACACGCGACGCCCGACTCCCAGCGGGCCGGGCCGGAGTCTTCGCATGATGTGTTGGGCGTCGGGGGGCCGGCGTCGGGCGTCCTGGCCACGCACCGACCAGGGCAAGCCGTCGGCAGCGAAAACAGCGATGAGACGAGTGCGATTAGGATTAGCGATGGTAACTTTCGTGTCCTGCGCCCCCTGAGGAGGGGGATTCAAATAATGAGTTGACAGGCCCTGGCGGATCTGCGAGAGGGAGCGGCATGGCAAGGCTCGGGCGAAATCCATGAAGGCATTGAGAATCGGCATTATCGGCACAGGTGGCCGGGGGGTGTTGGGCGACAGTTATCTGACGCCGGAAGACAACGTGAAGGTTATTGCCGGGGCGGACATTTCGAGTCAAAAGCTTGATCTGTTTCAAGCTCGGGTCAGGGCGAAACAGGGGGATCCGCCCAATTGTTATCTCGACTATCGGGAAATGATTACCAAGGAACAGCTGGATGGCGTTTTCGTTACCTCGCCCGATTACTGTCACGAGGAACAGGCGGTTTACGCGCTCGAGCAGGGCCTCGGGGTCTACCTGGAAAAGCCGATCGCCATTTCCATTGCCGGTGCGGACCGTATTCTGGAAGCGGCCTACACACATCGCAGCAAGCTGATGCTGGGACACAACATGCGTTACATGTCATTTGTCCTGAAGATGAAGGCCCTGATTGACAGCGGCGCCATCGGTGAAGTCAAGGCCATCTGGTGTCGTCATTTCATCGGGTACGGTGGCGACGCCTATTTTCGTGATTGGCACGCTGAGCGCCGCTATGCCAACAGCCTGCTGCTGCAGAAGGGCGCGCACGACATAGATGTCATTCACTGGCTGGCGGGTTCCTTCACCAAACGGGTCAACGGCATGGGGACACTGGCGGTGTACGACAAGCTGCCTCGCCGGAGCAAGGACTCGCAAACGCCGGTTGACGTCACCTTCAACGTCAACCATTGGCCGCCGATGGAGCAAAAGGATTTCAATCCGGTCATTGACGTCGAGGATCTCAGCATGATCAACATGGAGCTGGCCAACGGGGTTCAGGCATCCTACATGCAGTGTCATTTCACGCCCGACGATTGCCGCAACTACACCATCATCGGCACCAGGGGACGCATTGAGAACTACGGCGACCATCGCGAAGGCACCACCATTGAGTTGTGGGACGACCGGAAAGGCGGCTTCCGCCTGCACGGCGACGCCACGTTCAGGACGTCGCCGGGCCAGGGGGGGCACGGCGGTTCCGACCCGGCCATCGTCAGGAGTTTTTTTGCGGTCTTGCGTGGACAAGGCACGCCCAGTTCGACGCCGCAGGCCGCCCGCTACAGCGTTGCCACCGGTTGCCTCGGCGCCGACTCGATTCGTTCGGGCGGCATGCCGTTCGCGGTGCCCGCGTTGCCGGATCATCTCGAAAAGCATCCATTTCACAAATAGGCTATCTGGACCGCGCCAGGGCAGAGCATCCCGCAGTTGGCGGCCCTGGCTTCCTGCGGCGCTTATCTCTCTGGTCGGTGCCGACCTCCTGAAAAGGGTGGGCGGTTACGCGTTTTCATTGGCGCGGGAAGGACAGGCTGACGCGTGGCCCGCTGTTATCAGGCCGGCAGGGTGAGGACGCGGTCGCAGGTGGCCGTAATCAGGGTGGGCTGGTTGCTGGCCAGGAGCACGGCCTGCTGTCCGGCGGCGGCGCGGATCAGTTCCTGTGTGGCGGCGGTTTGGGCGGGATCAAGGCCCAGGGTGGGTTCATCGAGCACCAGCAGGGGCGGTTCGGCCAGCAGAGCATCCGCCAGCCCCACCCGGCGGCGGTAGCCCAGGGAAAGCTGGCCCACGATGCGGCGGCCCACGTCCGCCAGCGCGCAGGCGGCCTCCACGGTTTCGAGACGTTGCGTCAACTGCGCGCCCTGCAATCCCTTGAG
>JAIPIQ010000114.1 GCA_021734645.1 Fidelibacterota bacterium
CCCAGATCGGCAAGATTCGCAGCCGGATGCTGGCGCAATCCATTGCGGCCGGCGACCGGGCCGTGGAGACCATCGTCCGCCAGGCCGCCGCCTGGCTGGGTGTGGGCTGTGCAACCCTCATCAACCTCCTGGCGCCGGATACCATTGTCCTGGGCGGCGGCCTGGTGGAAGCGCTGCCCGAACTGTATCTCGAAGAAGTCACCCGCGCCACCGCGGCGCACGTCATGCCGCCCTTTGCCGACGCCTATCAGATTGTCGTCGCCCAGTTGGGCGATCACGCCGGCCTCGTCGGCGCCGCCGCCTTCGCCCGCGACCAGCAGCAACCACCCGGTAAAGCGCCATGAGCCCGGCCGCCCCTCAAACGCCCCGCGTGGTCGCCGTACTCGATATGGGCACCAGCGCCGTACGCCTCGAAATCGCGGAAATCGAACCGGGCGGCGGCATCCGCCGGCTCGAGGCCTTGCACCAAACCGTCGGCCTCGGCAAGGATACCTTCACCACCGGCCGCATCCGCCGCCAGACCACCGAGCAGTGCGTCGCCGTCCTGCGCAGCTTCCGCCATGTGCTCGAAGCCTACCACATCACCGCCCCCGAGAACATCCGCGCGGTGGCCAGCAGCGCCGTGCGCGAAGCCGTCAACAAGGATGCCTTTCTCGACCGCCTGACCATTGCCACCGGCCTCGATGTCCAGGTCATTGACGAAGCCGAAACCAATCGCGCGCTCTATTTCAGCATCAACCCCCTGCTCCAAACCCAAAGCGCCTGGGCCGACGAGGATTTGCTGGTGTTCGAAGTCGGCGGCGGCAGCACCGAGGTGCCCCTCGTGCGCAACCGCCGCGTGATTTTTGCCCAAACCTATCGCCTGGGCTCGCTGCGCGTCCGCGAAATGCTCGAGGACTTCCACGCCCCCGCCGCCCGCCTGCCCCGCCTGATGCACCACCAGATCGAACGGGTCATCGCCCAAATCCACCGTTCGGTACCCCTGATCGGCCGCCCGCGCCTGCTGGCCCTCGGCGGCGACGCCCGCTTCGCCGCCGCCCAGCTCGAACGCGTGCCGCAACCCCTGAAACCCGCCGCCCTCAAATTGGCCGCCCTCGACGGCCTGACCCAACGCCTGCTGGGCGCCTCCGTGGACGAAATCGTCCGCACCTATCAAATGGCCTATCCCGATGCGGAAACCATCGGACCGGCCCTCATGACCTATGGCCTCCTGGCGCGGGCGTTCCAATGCGATGTGCTGCATGTGTGCGACGCCACCCTGCGCGACGGCCTGCTGGCCGAGCTGGCCGCCCGCGATCTGGACATCCAGGATTACGCGCAACAGCTCCTGGCCGCCGCGGGCGAGCTGGCACTGAAGTATGGGTGTGATGAACGACACTTTCGCTTTGTCGAGGCTGTGTGCGTGTTACTGTGCCGCGCCCTGGCCAACGAACTGCGCCTGACGCCGCGCGACCACCTGCTGCTGCGCCTGGCGGCCCTGCTCCACGACGCCGGCCTCTTCGTGAGCAATCGCGCCCATCATAAGCATTCCATGTACCTGATCATGAATTGCGACCTGTTCGGCCTGAGCGCCCGCGAGAAGCTGCTGGTGGCCCTGATCGCCCGGTATCACCGCAAGGCCGCCCCCCGGACTGCGCACGAGGGCTTCAACCGCCTGTCCCGCGCCGAGCGCATCCAGGTGAGCCAACTGGCCGCCATCCTGCGCGTGGCCGATGCCCTCGAACGCGACGACGGCCTGCAACCGGAATCCCTCGCCGCCGAGGTCACCGAGGACCGCCTGGTACTCACCACCTCCCAGCAGATTGACCTTTCTCTGGAACGTCTGGCCCTACAAGCCAAAGCCCCCTTCTTCCGGCAGATCACGGGGCTGGATGTCGTTTTGCGCCTGCGCCGCGCCGAGGAGATCCCCTGATGAGCGCCCCCACCCCACCCGCCGAGTTTGTCAATCGTGAACTGAGCTGGCTGGAATTCAATCAGCGCGTGCTCGATGAAGCCCGGGATCCCAGCGTGCCGCTGTTGGAGCGGCTCAAGTTCCTGGCCATCACGGCCGCCAATCTCGATGAATTCTTCATGGTGCGCGTGGGCAGTCTGCAGCTCCTGCTCGAACAGGGCGTGCGGCGCGCGAATCTCTATGGCGTGACCCCGCGCCAGCAGCTCGCCCTGATTGCCGAACGCACCCACCGCATGGCCGCCCAGCAGGCCGAGGCCCTGGCGCACATCGAGGACGATCTGCGCCAGGGCGGCGTCTGCCGCCTGGCGCCGGACGAGCTGACGCCGGCGCAGCAAAGCGCCCTCGAGGAGTTCTTTCAGCAGCACATCGGCGCGGTAGCCACCCCCATGGCCATCGAACCCGACGCGCCCTTCCCCACCCTGACCAACCTGCGCCTGTATCTCTGCGTCCGCCTGGCCCCGGAACCCGGCGCCACCCGCGCGCGCTACGCTTTCATTCCCGCCGGCGCCAGCCTCCCGCGCTTCGTGCCCCTGCCGTCCGCCAAGGGCCAGCGCTATGCGTTCGTACTCCTGGAACAGGTGCTCCAGGCCCAGGTGCAGCATTTCTTTGCCGGGGAGAAGATCCTCGAATGCGTCCCCTTCCGGATCACGCGCAATGCGGACATGAGCGTGCGGGAAGATCTGGCCGCGGATCTGGTGGCGGGGATGCAGGAGGTGCTGAGCGCCCGGCGCTTCAGCCAGTGCGTTCGCCTGGAAATCGGCGCGCCCGCCACGAAGACCGCCATCAAGTTCCTGGCCGGCGCCCTGCAGGTCGCGCCGGACCAGACCTTCATCGAGGCCGCGCCACTCGATCTCAAGGCCTTCATGGATCTCAGCGAATGGGAGGGCGGCGCGCCCGCCTGGCACAATCCCCCCTGGCCGCCGCAGTTCCATCCTGCGTATGATCCCAACACGGATCTGTTTCAACTGATTGCCCGGCGCGACATGCTCCTCCATCATCCGTACCAGACCTTTGCGCCGGTGGTGCGTTTGATCGAGGAGGCGGCCGAAGATCCCGGGGTCCTCGCCATCAAGCAGATTCTCTACCGCACCAGCAGCCGCAGCCCGATCGTGGCGGCCCTCAAGCGCGCGGCGGAGAACGGCAAGTATGTGAGCGTGATTGTCGAGCTCAAGGCCCGTTTCGACGAAGCGCGCAACATCAACTGGGCAGAGGAACTCGAGCAGGCGGGCGCCCAGGTGATCTACGGGGTGCGCGGCTTGAAGACCCATGCCAAGCTGTGCCTGATCGTCCGCCGCGAGCCCCATGGCATTGTGCGCTACCTGCATTTCGGCACCGGCAACTACAACGAACGCACCGCCAAACTCTATGGCGACCTCAGTTACCTGACCTGCGACCCCGATCTGGGCCTCGATGCCGCCGCGTTCTTCAACATGATCACCGGTTATTCCCAGCCCCAGGCCTTCCTCAAACTGCGCGCCGCCCCCCTGGGCCTGCGCACGGCCCTGCTGGAGCTCATCGCCAGCGAGACCGAGCGCTGCCGCCAGGGCCAGCGCGCCCTGATCATCGCCAAGATGAACTCCCTGGTGGATCCCGCCCTCATCCGCGCCCTGTACGATGCCTCCCGGGCCGGCGTCGAAATCCAACTGAACGTGCGGGGCATCTGCTGCCTGCGCCCCGAAGTGCCCGGCCTGAGCGAGAATATTCGCGTGATCAGCATCGTGGACCGCTTCCTGGAACACAGCCGCATCTACTACTTTCACCAGGGAGGCGAACCCCGGGTGTTCATTGCCAGCGCCGACTGGATGCCCCGCAATCTGGACCGGCGGATCGAGCTGCTGGTACCCATTGACGACCCGGCCTGCCGCGCCGAGGTGGTCTCCATTCTGCACACCTACTTCCAGGATCAGGTCAAGGCGCGCCGCATCCGCCCCGATGGCGCCTTTGATCCGCCGTCCCCGCCGCCGGACGGCAGCGGCTTGCGCGCCCAGCAGGCGCTCTACGAACGCGTGTGTGAACAACTCGAAGCCGAGCGCCTCCTGCGCCGGACGACCTTCGTGCCCCATACCCCGGCCGACCGCGAGTCCCCATGAGCCCGTCCGGACAGCCTCTGCCCCCCGCGCCACCCCTCGAGGCGGCGCATGCGCGGCAGGTGACCGCCCTGGCTCTGCGCCTCCAAGATGGCCTGCTCCAGCGTGTCTCCGCTCCGGCCCGCCAGCGAGTGCTGCTCGCCTGCGCCGCCCGGGAACACGACCGGGCCTACGCCACCCATCCGGTCGCCCACGAGCTGGTCGCCGCCCGCCAGATCCGGCGTCGCGGCCTGCCGGATCTGACCCCGGCCGAAGCCCGGATCGTGGCCCTGGCCGTGAGCCTGCATCGCGGCGAATGGCAGCGCCGGCTCGCCGCGGCCCGCCTCACACCCCGCGCCCGCCGCATTGGCCTGCGCCTGGCCGCGATCCTGCGGGTGGCCGACGGCCTGGATCACAGCCACCTGCAGGATGCCGCCATTGTTGCCATCCGCCGGAAATCCGACGCCCTCGAAGTGACCGTACGCCCCGGCTGGTATGCCGGCAACCTGCAGGCCGCCCAAGCCAAGGCCGATCTCTGGCAGGCGCAGGTCTTCCCGGCCATCCGCCTGCGCGCCGATCCCAAGGCGCCCAAGCCCCCGGCGCGCTACAGCGGGGTGGTCCGACCAACCGACTCGATCCACCTGACCGCCCAACGGCTGCTTTATGCCCTCTATCGCCGCCTGGCAGATAACTGGCACGGCGCCCAGGATCCCCTCCACGCATGCTTTCTGCACGATTTCCGCGTCGCCCTCCGCCGCTGGCGCGCCGCCGAACGATTCTTCCGCCCCGTGCTGCACGATCCGACCCTGCGCGATTTCAACCGCCGACTCGATGATATCGGCCGGGCACTCGGCCCCCTCCGCGACCTCCAGGTGCGCCGCGATTTCATTGCCGCCCACCACCTCGATGCCGCCTTGTTGCGCACCGCCGCGGGCCGCCGCCACCTGGAACGCGAAGCGGCGGCCCTGGCCGCCGCCGCCCGCCAGGTCACCGAGCGCCTGGCCCAACCGGAAACCGCCGCGCTGCTGACCCACATCCGCCAAGCCCTGCGGACCGCCCAACCCGACCCCGCCAACCACCGCGCCCAACGCCCGCTGCGCCCCTTCGCCCGCCGCACCCTGCGCGAAACCGCGGGCCGCCTCGCCGCCTGCGACGCCCCCCGCGCCGACACCGATCCTGAGGATCTCCACGAAATCCGCCGCGCCATCCGCCGCGCCCGCTATCTCATGGAGTTCTGCGCGCCAGCCCTCGGCAAGCCGGGCGCCCGCTTCGCCCGCCGCGTAAAGCAGGTGACCGACGACCTGGGCCAGATTCACGACGCGGACGTCCACCTGGCGCACGCCACGAAGCTCGGGGGGGCCGGCGGCCGCGCCCTCGAGCGCGCCCTGCGAGCCCAACGCGACGCCGCCACCACCCGACTCCGCAAACACTGGCGCGCCCTACGCCCCCGCGATGTTTTATGAGCAACGGACAATATCTCAGCCAGGTTCAGCAGCAGCGCATGCAATTGACGCTGGCCCCCCAACTGCGCCAATCCCTCGAAGTGCTGCAATTGCCGATCCTTGACCTGCAAACGGTCGTACGCCAGGAACTCGAGCAAAACCCCACCCTCGAGGAAAGCCCCGGCGAAAAGGACCGGGTCGAAATCGAACCGCTGACCGATCCCCCGGAACTGGCCCAGGGCGAGGCCGAATTTGACGAGCAATACGCCCATTTGGCCCAGCTCGATGACGAATGGCGCGACTACTTCCGCCAGAACGCCCAGCGCAGCGCACCCTCGCCCGACGAAGATGCCCGCCGCCAGTTCATGATGGAGTCTCTCTCCGCCCCCGTCTCGCTGCAGGAACACCTGCGCGCGCAACTGGCGCATACCGACCTGGACGAAGCCGGGCGCCGCCTGGGCGAGCTATTGATTGGCAGCCTGAATGAAGACGGCTACCTGGTGACCCCTCTGGAGGAATTGGCCGCCACCAGCGGTCAGCCGGACCAAGAGCTGGCCGACGTGCTCACGGTGATCCAGGAATTCGACCCGGTGGGCGTCGGCGCGCGGGATTTGGGCGAGTGCCTGCGTATCCAGTTGCGGCGCTTGGGCAAGGCGGACACCCCCGCGGACTGGCTGGTGCGGGACCATCTGGAAACGCTGGCCGCGCACCGGTACGATGAAATCGCCAAGCGCCTGCACATCAGCCTGACCCACACCCACGAGCTGGCGCGCTTCATCGCGACCCTCGAACCCCGCCCGGGCCGGGCCTTCGGCTCCGACCGCGTGGCCTATGTGCTGCCCGAAATTTTCATCCGCAAGCAGGGCGCCGAGTGGGTGATTACCATCAACGACGATCAATTGCCCCACCTGCACATCAGCCGCCACTACCGCACCCTGATGGAAAATCCCGAAACCCCCGCCGAGGTCAAACGCTACGTGCGCGAGAAAATCCAATCCGGCGCCTTCCTGATCAAGAGCCTGCACCAGCGCCAACAGACCTTGCGCCGGATGGCCGAACGCCTCGTGCATTACCAGAGCGATTTCTTCGAGCACGGCGTCACCCACTTGCGGCCCCTGACCATGGCCCAGGTGGCCGCGGATCTGGAACTGCACGAAACCACCATCAGCCGCGCCATCGCCAACAAATACGCCGATACGCCCCAGGGCCTGTACGACTTGAAATATTTCTTCACGCCCGGCTACCAGCGGGCCGATGGCCAGACCGTTTCCAATATGGCCGTCAAGGAGGCCATCCGGCAACTGGTGGGGCACGAAGATCCCGCCGCCCCGCTCGCCGATCAGGATTTGTCCGCCCGCCTCGCCGCCCAGGGGCTCAAGGTCGCCCGCCGCACCGTCGCCAAATATCGCGAACAACTCGGCCTGCTGCCCTCGCATCTCCGGCGGGGCGCCCGCCGCGCCTGACCCACCGGCCGCTTCCACTCCCTCTCCTCCTCCGTGCACTCCGTGAGCTCCGTGGTAGAATATTCTTACCTCCCCGGCGCCGACCTCCTGACCGGCTGGACCCAAAGTGCCACGGGCATCCAGCCCGTGTCCCACACCCGCGCCTTCGAGCCCAACCGCAATCTCATCACCGGCATCGAAAACATGGCCGGAACCAACGTGGTCTCGACCTTTGCCTACACGAACGATGAGCTTGCCAGGCGGACCCTCCGCGTGGATAATGCGGCTGTGACAAACGCCTTTGCCTATAACGTCCGCTCGGAAGTCATCGAGGCCCTCCTCGGCCTCGACCAGTACGACTATGCCTATGATCCCATTGGAAACCGCGAATGGACGCGAATGAACGCGAATACCAACTGGTACACCGCCAACGAGCTCAATCAATACACGGTCATCAGCAACGGCATTCCCGTTGAACCCACCTACGACGCCGACGGCAACATGCTGGAGATGGGCAATGGTTGGACATCAACCTGGGACGGCGAAAACCGTCTGATCGAAATGGTCAACGGGGACGCGCGACTTGTGTTCACCTACGACTACATGAGCCGTCGCGTCCGGAAACGGGTGTACGACGGGTTGACCAAGACGCAAGACCGGGCCTACGTTTACGACGGCTGGAATGTGCTGCTGGAGTTGGACCTCATGCCGACCGAGCCGGAACTCGCGCGCGCTTACACCTGGGGCTTGGACCTTTCCCAATCCCTCCAAGGCGCGGGCGGGGTAGGGGGACTGCTTTCCGTCACGACTTCAACGCCTTCAACGACTGAAACGTTTTCAACGGCCTTTGACGCCAACGGCAACATCACCGAATACGTGGACTCATCCGGCGCAGTCGTCGCCCACTACGAATACGACGCCTTCGGCAACACCATCACCCAATTCGGCACCCTCGCGGACACCTTCGCCCACCGCTTTTCCACCAAATACCTCGACCCCGAAACCGGCCTCTACTACTACGGCTACAGATACTACAGCCCGGAGTTGGGAAGATGGTTGTCGAATGATCCGCTGTTGGATCCGGGTAGTGTGCCAGTGATGGCGATTCGCGCTTTCATACTTGATGTATTGGAGCAATTGACTCTTCAGGACATTGAAATGATGCTAGAGGCGAGCCTGTCTGAGGGTAAGCGCTTAAGTGCTGCCACACTTGAATTCTACGTAGCGAAGCTCGGCGACTGCTTGGCGCGCAACGAGCCGCAATTCTGGCTACTACTTTCAGGGAATAACCTCTTCCTGTTTTGCGAAAATAACCCGATGATATTTGTGGATCCTCTCGGGCTATCGTTTACCTGGAAAACAGGTGCTGCCATAGTTGGTGGGTTTGTGATGGGGGCCGGGATTATTGTGGGCTCGCCGGTCCTTGTTGTGGGAGGCGGAATTGCGGCAGTGGGGTTTGCTGTATGGGAAATATACGGTAGTCGCAGGACAATAGATTCGACTGAAGAAAGGATCAGAGATGGCCCAATCGGAGAATATTATCGCAAGGTTGATGAATTATTACAAGGGGGGCGCTGTGACTGATGTATTGTCGGCTAGTGCGATGCGCGGTGATGTTAAGAGAAGAGTGTCATGTATAGTCTTAGGCTATTTGGGTTCTTTTATTTTGCTTGGGCTTTGCCTCTGGGCGTTTAACGAAGGTGTCTATAATGTAGCTTTGTATACATATATAATCTCACAGTATATTTTTGTGCTTTCATCATGTACCCTCATAATTCATAGGTTATCCCTGATAATTCAAGAGAGAAAATAGGCTGGTGGTGTCAGAGAGCACTTTGAGAATGGAGTTTGCGAACTGTGAATAGCTGAACTGATGAAAGCGGACCGAGCCATAGAGATCGTACAGAATCTTGCCGACGGGGTTGACCCGTTTAGCGGCGAGCGGTTCGCGTCCGACTCTCCCTACCAGCAGGCCGACACGGTTCGCGCGTTGCACCTGGCGCTTGCGGGACTGACGAAGCTGCGCCGCTCGACTTCCCGCAAATCCGGCCCCGGCCGTGCGTGGACCGACGAGGAGGAGCAGAAGCTCCTGCAGGCGCTCGACGCGAAGGTCGACGTGGAGCCGATCGCCCGCGCCCACGATCCCCTCGGACGCCCCGAGGGCCTTGGCATCGCTGGCACGGACTACGAGGTTGAATATGCCTATGACCCGCTCGGCCGGTTCGGCGCTGTTTCCGTCGCCGGGCAGGCGGCCCAATACCGGTACGTGGAAGGTTCCGATCTGCTGGCCGGTTGGACCAATTCGA
>JAIPIQ010000115.1 GCA_021734645.1 Fidelibacterota bacterium
GCCCTGTTTTTCCAGAAACCCTTTTTCCGCCAGCCGGTTGCGCGTAATTGCCAGGACGCCGGCATGCGGCCGCACGGGCGCATAGAGCGCGGCGGTCTCCACGGTCGGGCCGGGCACATTCTCGAACTCATAGGTGATGGCGTCCACCGCTTGCGCAAACGTCCTGGCCGCATCCAGATCTTCATAGGGCGCGCGCGTATGCCGGGCGCTGACTTCAGCGGCCGGGCTCTCTGCGTCCGGCGCGAACACATGAACGTGATAGCCCAGCCGGGCCGCCGCTTTCGCAAACATGCGTCCAAGCTGCCCGCCGCCGAACAACCCCAGGGTCGCGGCCGTGGGCAACGGCTTGCGCGCCCGCCGACCTGTCCGTTCCCGCGAGATATTCAAACCGCTTCCATATCCAAATGTCTGTTTTCCATGACCGCGGCGGTCTGCTGCGCGCGAAACGCCCGGAGCTTGTCCCGCAGTCCGGGGTCCCGGTTCGCCAATATGGCAACGGCCAGCAGGCCGGCGTTCCTGGCGCCCGACTCGCCAATCGCCAGGGTGGCCACCGGGATGCCCCCGGGCATTTGGACAATGGACAACAGCGAGTCCAGCCCGCTAAGCGCCCGGCTTTGCACCGGCACGCCCAGCACGGGCACCAGCGTCTGCGCGGCCAGCATCCCCGGCAGATGGGCCGCCCCGCCCGCGCCGGCAATGATCACCTGCAAGCCCCGCTGCTCCGCCGCGTCCGCGTAGGCGCTGAGCCAGGCCGGCGTGCGGTGCGCCGACACCACCAGCGCCTCGCAGGGCACGCCGAATTCCTTCAAGACCCGGACCGCGTGTTTCATGGTGTCCCAGTCCGAGGTGCTGCCCATAAGCACACCAACCTGCGCATCATGACTCGTGTCCATCGGCGCTCAATCCTCCCCGCTGATGGTTTCATGCGGAATCAGGGCCGCATAGTCCTCCACCCCGCCGCGCTCCAGGCAGCAGTCAATGATCTCGCGCCCGAGCGGCAGAAGGTCCGGCACCTTGAATTGGGTCACCTCCCGGACAAAGAAGTCCCGCAGAATGGCGGCCCCCTGGTCGTAGGCTTCCTCGCCCACTTCAAGCTGCTTCTCGACCTTGAAGAATTCCACCCCCACGTTGCGCCCCTCGATCGCGATGGAATTGGGATTCCACCCCAGCAGCGGACAACGACAGGCGGAGACCTGGTCCCGGCTGAAGCGGGCGCCCCCGCGCCGCGCCATGTAATCGCGCGTGATCCATTGCGGCATGAAACTCACCGCCCAGGCCCCGATATGCTGATTGGGCACCAGGATGTACTTCACCCGGGGCGTATCCAGAATCTGCTTCAGGATCAGGTTGGCCTGGTCCACCCGGCGCCCGGTCGCAAAGGGCCAGTACGACCCCACGCCCTCACTGGACATCCCCTGGGTGTTGACGATACTCGGGTTGGCGTGCCCCCGGGGCGCAACCAGCCGCCAGATCCAAGCCAGGGCCGGAGGCAGCAGATGGAACAGACCGAGAATCCCGTAGGTGGGATTGTCGCGGGTGGTCGGCGGACACCGCACGCCGAACGAACGGATGTCCACATCCAGGTTGCCGCGATGCGCATCGGGCACGGTGTCGGCCGGAATGATCACCCGCGGATTCGGACAGGGCACCCCCGGCTCATCCTGCGTATGCTCCCAGATCAAGGCCGTGGCCCCGGGCTTGGCGTCAATGTTCAAGAACAGGAGCGGTTTCCGGGGATGAATCGTCATCCGTTCTAGGTGCGGATCCGCCCCGTACTGCTCGATGTGATTCACGCGGACAAACCAGGCGTCTTCGGCATCCGTCAGCGTCAACTTGCCGTGCCCCTTGTTCAGGCTGGGATGACACAGCGCCATGTCGTCGGCCACGGGGCGCACCTGGCAACATTGCGCGATGGTGAGCTTGCGCACTTCGCCGGTGACCAGATTCCGGCCGAGCTGCAGCCGGCCGTCTTCCAGCCGGTGCGGCATTTCCAGCATCTCGCTCTTCCCTCCGCCGCTGGCGCCCTCATGCGATATCCCGATCCGGTTGTCATAGGGCGTGACGACCTGGGCCGCGGAGCAGTGCATGGTGAGCCAATCCTCCTTCTCCCCCAACGCCAGCAACACGCCGTACACCCCCTTCTTGGCACTGGGCCCCGGATACAGGTTGTAACTGAAAAGCTCATGCATTCCCGGCTGGCGGTTGTGCACCACGACCTGCTTGCCATCCAAGTGCGTATGCCGGAACGGCGGGGCCACGTAAATGATTGCCCGAGGCGCAAAATCGGCCGGCAGTTCGTCCGGCGGCACCAACCCCTGCAGCATGGCCAGCCCCAGGGCGAAGAAACCCGCGTTGGCCGGCGCAATCACCATGGCATCCGTCCCCTTGCCCGGCATCCCCGCCGTAAAAGCAAAACAGGCCAGCTCCTGGGTCTTCAACCACTCCAGCGTCTCCTTGCGCAACCCGTCAAAGCGCTGCCCGAAACGCTTGAGAAAGGTCGGTTTGTCCGTGGGCTCATCGTCCCCAATGACCATGCACTCCGGATCACGCCGCCGCATGTAGGGCTCCACATAGTTGGCCGCAATGCCATTCTTCACCTGGCAAACCCGCACCTCCTCGACCAACCCCCGTCCCGGTACCTCGTAGGCCACATGGTGATACCCGTCCTCCGCCACCTGCGCCACCGCCAACTGGTTCAAGTGCTCGACACTGCGCGCCAGAATCACGTTCGGCGAACAGGTCAGCACCTCTTCCGCATCCGCCGGAAGCTTGAAACGCTCAAATATCAGTTTCTTATCCATTGCTGGTCCTCCATTATCGCCCTTCTGTTGGGCTGGCCCACATACTCTCCAGCAGCCCCCCCAAAAAAAATAGCCCGCAAAAGGATATTTTTGACTGTATTTTGATGTCATTATTTGCCATTATGCAATGACCATGCCGCGCATATTATCTAAATCAATGTATATTAAGCTTTTACGGTCCAGCAGCCTGAGGGCGGCCATGGCCCGCTTTCCCCTGCTCTGCGGCATGGACTGTTATTTTCTTGATTCCCTGGGCAATGTATCCCTGACTGCCCCGCGCCAGCCGGCCAATCCGTTCATCCGCCTGCTGCACACCCAGGAGGAAACCCGGCGGCTCCTGCAAAAGAACCGTCAGGCGCTGCTGGCCGGTGACGTCGCGGAAGTCAATGATGGCGGGTACCACGAATTGGTGTACCGTTTGACCCTCGAGACGGAGACCATTGGCTACCTGATGCTTTCGGCGGCGCGCGGGGACGACCGCGACCGGCAGGCCACGCGCCAAACCTGGGTCCGCCTCGCCGGCCAGGGATCGGGCATCTCCTGGAGCGCATGGTCAAAGTGCTGGCTGACCCTGCCGGAACAGACGGCGGAGCAACGGGAAGCCTGGCGGCACACACTGGCGCTGTACGCGCACGAAGCCCTCCGGCAACTCGAGACCGACTTGCATCCCGAACCCCAGACCCTCCCCGCGCTCGTCCGGCGGGCCTGCGTCCATATCCGCCAACGACACACCGGCCCGCTGCACCTGAAAGCGGTCGCCCGGGAACTCGGCGTCAGCGCCGAACACCTGAGCCGGCTGTTTCATCAGAGCACCGGGCTGCGGTTTCGCGAATACCTGGCCGAAACACGTGTCGAAACCGCCTGTGAAGCCCTGGTCCACAGCGCCCGCCCTATTGCCGAAATCGCCCACGAGGCCGGCTTTGCCACCCTGTCGCGCTTCAACCGCTGCTTCCGAACCCACCGCGACATGACCCCGCGCGACTGGCGCAAACGATCCCGCCGACAAGGCCGGACGGGATCATGAGGGGGGAGTGCCTGCGGATACGTTACTCCCTGCCTGGCGGCGGCGTGCTTTTCAGGATCTCGTGCACCTTGTGGGCGATGTCGTCCCGGGTGAAGGGCTTGGACAGAAAATGTACGCCTTCATCCAGGATGCCTCGATGAGCGATAGCGTCGGCGGTATAGCCGGACATGAAGAGCATCTTCATGTGCGGGTGGTCGGGCGCCAGTTTCGCCGCCAGATCCCGGCCGTTCATGCCGGGCATGACCACGTCGGTGATCAGCAGGTCAATCACGCCCTCGTGTTCTGCTGCCAGCCGCAGCGCCGCGGCCGGCGTTTCCGCGGTCAACACGGTGTATCCAAGCTGCTCGATAAACCGCGCCGTGGTCACGCGCACGCTTCTTTCGTCCTCGACCAGCATGACCGTTCCGCTGCCGCCGGGGAGGGCTTCCGTCGTCTGGGCCTCGCCCCGGCCGCTGTGCTCCCCGCCGAACCGGGGCAGATAGATCTGGAAGGTGGCTCCTTGACCCGGTTCGCTGTGGACATTGACGAAGCCCGCATTCTGCTTAACGATGCCGTAGACCGTCGCCAGCCCCAGCCCCGTGCCTTCGCCAAGTCCCTTGGTGGTAAAAAAAGGATCGAATACCTGCGCGAGGGTCTTCTGGTCCATGCCGCAGCCATCATCGCTGATCGCCAGCATGACATGGGATCCGCTGACCGCCTCAGGGTGTTCAGCACAGTACGCAGCGTCAATCTCCACGTTCCGGGTCTCGATAACCACCTTACCGACGCCGCTGATCGCGTCGCGCGCGTTAACACAGAGGTTGGCCAGAATCTGACCGACCTGGCCGGAATCCAGCTTCACGGGCCACAACCCCGCCCCGGGCGCCCACGATAAGTCAATATCCTCGCCGATCAACCGGCGCAGCATCTTGAGCATGCCGGCCACCTCGTCGTTCAGGTCCAGCACTCTGGGGGCAATGGTCTGTTTACGGGCAAAGGCAAGCAACTGGCGCGTCAGGTCGGCTGAACGCTCCGCTTCGTGCTTGATCTCGTCAAGCCATTCGCGAATCGGGTGGTCCGGGGCAATTTCCTCCCGGCACATGTCCGTATAGCCCATGATGCCCATGAGCATGTTATTGAAATCGTGCGCCACGCCGCCGGCCAGGCGGCCGACCGACTCCATCTTCTGAGCCTGGCGCAATTCGGTTTCGAGGATCATGCGTTCGGTGACGTCGAGCATGGTGACGAGGGCCATGCGCCTGCCTTTAAATGTCAGCGGCGTGCAGGACAGGAGCAATTTCAGCGCGCTCGTCCGGCCAGCGGCGGGCTGGGCATAGTAGTCGGCCTCGACCTGGCGATGCGTGGTTCCATTCTCGAGCGTGTCGAGTACGGTGTTACGGATGGCGCATTGTTCGCAGAAGGTCCCAAAGCCGCAACCGCGCGGATCATCCAGCGCGTGCAGGCAACGCAACGCCTCGCCCCCCCGCAAGCCCAGCATCTCTTCCCGCGAGCGGTCGGCAAACTGCGAGGCGAAGCCGTTGATCTGTTGGACCTTCCGCTCCGCGTCCACCACCATCATGATCAGCGGCGCATTGCGGTAGATCGCCTCCAGCAAGGCCTGCTGTTCCGCCTTGGCCGTCTCCGCCTGTTTGCGCGCGGTGATGTCGCGGGTAATGGAAAGGATGCACGGTTCGCCCTTCAGCTCCATCACGCATGCGGACATGAGCCCTTCCCGGATGGCCCCGTCCGCCCCACAGAACTGGGCCGCAAGATTCTCGACATAACCATCCGCCCGCAGGCCATCGAGCAGCTTCTGGCGGTCCTCCGGGTTCTTCCAGATGTTCAGTTCCGTGGACGTGTGACCAATCACGTCTTCACGCTTGTAACCCATGATGTGCAGGAAGCCCTCATTGATCTCGAGATACAGCCCATCGGACAACCGGTTGATGTTGATGGAATCAGGACTGGTCATGAAGGCCAGACGGAATTTTTCTTCACTGACGGCGAGCCGCTCCTCGGCCTGTTTGCGCTCGGTGATGTCAAAAAAGACCGTGGAGAACATGCCGGGGGATGGCCGGCTTACCGTAAAATCCAGATGCTTGCCGATCGGTTCGAAAAACGCCTCGAATCGCTGGGGTTCCCCGGTCTCGGCGACGCGCTGAAGCCGGTCGAGAAACGGGGCTTCTGTGAGACCATAGACCTGTGACCCGAGAGCGCCCACCGCCTTCTCGCGGGCAATGCCCATGATCTTTTCATAGGCCGGGTTCACATCGAGGATCCGGTAGTCCACGGCCCGGCCATTTTCGTAGACAATTTCGTCGAGACAACTGCCCGCGCACAGGTTCGTGAAGAAGCTGTGGAAGAGGGCCTCGCTCTCCCTCAATTTCTGTTCGGCTTCCATGACCGGCGAGATGTCCTGCCCGACGACGATCGCCGTCGGGACGCCTCCAATGCGAACCGCAACCGAGGTGGAGAGCGACCAGACCGCCCGCCCGTCAGGCCGCATCAGCTTGAGCTTCACCACCGGGTTGCCCTCCCCCGCGGCGACCCGATTCATTCGCGACCGCACCAGCTCGTGGTGCTCCGGGGCAATGGTATCGAGCGCATTCATTCCCACCAATTGCTCGGGTATGTCGTATCCCATCAAACGTGCCGCCGCCGGATTGGCATACGTGTACTTGCCCTCGCGAAGCATCATGACCGACATGGGCGAAGCCTCAATCAGCATGCGAAAGCGTTCTTCGCTCTCGCGCAGCGCTTGGCCGGCCCGCTTGCGCTCGGTGATGTCCTCCACAAACCCGAGGTAGCGATCCGGGCCGATCCGACTCGCGGCCACGGTCCAGTGACCGATGCTGCCGTCGGCACGCACATAGGCCGCTTCGGTGGCGGCCTCGCCCGTTTCGGTCAAAAGCCGAAAATGCGCAGCGGCCGGTTCCCGGCTCTCAGGCGCGACGAGATCGGCGATGCGCATCGCGGTCAACTGCTTGGCGGAGTAGCCCGTGATGCGTTCCGCCGCCGGATTCACATCAACGTAGCGCCCCTGCCCGTCGGCCACGAACACACCGTAGGGCGAGTGCTCCACGTAGCTGCGGAACCGTGCCTCGCTCTCGCGCAACTCTTTTTCGGCCCGTCGCTGTTCCGTGATATCGCGTCCGTAGACCGCCAGAGCGGTCACATGCCCCCCCTCGCCGAACACGGGGAAAAGGCTGTTGTGGATTACTGTACCGGCCCGTTCATCTTCCTGGACCAAAGGCTCGCCGGAGCGCACAACCTGTTCGACCCAATCCCTCCGGCGCGCGGCGACCTCCGGCGGAAGCAGGCTATAGATGTCCCGCCCGAGCATGGCCTGCTTCTCTTGCCCGACACGCCGGGCGGTCTCCTCGTTGACCGCCAGAACCGTGCCGGAGGGATCAATCAGAAATGCGGCGTCAGCGGTCGCGTCCAGCAAAGCACGTGTTGTCTGGTCGCTCTTGCGTAATGCCTCTTCCATCTGCCTGCGGGAGGTGATATCGCGGAGGATCGCCAGCGTTGCTTCCCGGCCATTCCAGCACAGCGCAGAAGCCCGCAGCTCCACATGACGCATCTCGCCGTTTCCCGGGAGTTGGATTTCGGCGGGCTCATTCACCGCCAGGGTGCCGAAATGAAAGCCAACCAGGTTCTCGGCAAGTGCTGAGAACATGGCGATGGCAGCGGGATTGGCGAACAGCACGATGCCGGCGCCGTCGACCACCAACAGGCCATCAACGGAGGCGTTGGCGACGGCCTCGAAGCGGTCGTCACCCGGTCCAGGCTCATTATGGTCTCGCCGGGCCGTGCTGTTCTTCATGCATCCACCTCCAGGCTTTCATTGCGGACCGCGCAAATCCAGGCCGACCAGCACCTTTTCAGTATGGGACAGGTCGCCAATGATCTTGCGTAACGGCAAGGGAAGCTGGCGAACCAGCGTGGGCACGGCCAGGATCTGGTCGCCCTCGGCCAGTGCCGGGTGCTCGACCAGATCAACAACGTCCAGGGTATACTGCCCGGCCAGATGGGCCTCACAGATGCTCTTGATGTTGGCCACCGCCCGTTTTGCCGTGGTCGTCATGCCCGCCACATAGAGGCGCAGTTCCCACTGTTCGGACGGGGACTTCGTCATGATTCGCTCTCCCGCGCGGCAGCCGCGTCCGCCACACCCGCGTGCTCGCGGTGCGGAGCACACAACGAAAGCCCCCTGTCAGTGATGACCAGTTGGCGCATTGCATGGGAATGACGCATGCCCCGCGACTTGATGATATGCAAACCGCGGCGATGCGTATCGCCTTCACGTTCCTGGGCCAAGGCGATCCAGGTGTCGGCCAGGGACGATATGTTTGTCTCCGTATCTTCCGGTCTGCCCGAGCCTGGCGTCAAGGAGGTAAGGAATAGCGTAATGCCCCGATTCTTCAGGTGATCCAGGACGCGCGTCAGCATGGACTTGACATCGCCGCTGATGGCCACGCCCAGGAAGCTGGTGATCGGATCAATCACGACACAGGCGGGATTCAGCCTCTCCACGGCATGCACCATGGCCACCAGGTGTTCCTCCAGGCCCCGACTTGTCGGCCGGAACGCCTCCACGGAAAGCAACCCCTTCTCCTGCCAGCCTTCGAGATCCATCCCGATGGAGCGCATGTTGCGCGCTATCTGAGCCGCGGATTCTTCGAAAGCCAGGTAGAGGGCCTGCTCGCCCCGGCTGCAGGCGGCGGCAACGAAGGCCGCGGCCAGCGAGCTCTTGCCCGTACCCGCTTTGCCGGAGGCCAGGACAGTGCTGCCTTTGTAATAGCCCTGGCCCCCGAACATGTGGTCCAGATCGTCAACCCCCGTACTGATCCGCTCATCGCCCACGACATAGTCCAGACCGGTCGAAGTAATCGGAAATACCGAGAAGCCGTCCTTGTCAATCAGAAAGGGATACTCGTCCTTGCCGTGACCGGATCCGCGGTATTTGACCACCCGCAGACGACGTTTGGATATCTGTTCGTCCACCCGATGATCGAGCACCACAACGCAATCCGATACATACTCCTCGAACCCGTATCGCGTCAGCCGGCCCTCGCCCTGCTCCCCGGTGATCACCGCCGTGATACCCGACTCCCGGAGCCAGCCGAACAGGCGCGACACCTCCTGGCGCAGCGTCCGGGTGTCTGCAAACACGGAAAACAACGCGTCCATCGTGTCCAGCACAACCCGCTTCGCGCCGATCTCTTCAATTCCCGCTTGCAACCGGATCAGCAAAGGATCGAGCGCGAACGTCCCGACCTCGATTGTCTCGTCTCGCGGCAACTCAACCGGGGCGATCTTCAGCTTTTTCTGCTCGCAGAGCGCGGCCAGGTCGAATCCCATCGAACG
>JAIPIQ010000116.1 GCA_021734645.1 Fidelibacterota bacterium
CGCATGCTGGAACGTCTGGGTTACCGGGTGTTGACCGTGGCCAGTGGACGGGAGGCGCTCGAGGCGCTGGACAGCGGGGCGCTCGTTGCGGCGGTGCTGCTGGTTTGGGCCATGCCCCACATGAGCGGTGAAGAAACCTACCATGAAATCCAGCGCCGCAAGCCGGGGCTGCCGGTGTTGCTGGCCAGTGGGTATAGTACCGAGGAGCTTTCGCATCGGCCCGAGTTGTCCCGGGTGGCCGGGTTCCTGCAGAAACCGTTTGCCACCCCCGAGCTGCGCCAAGCCCTCGAACAGGCGCCTGCACGGACGCGCTTGGCATAAAGCGCGCCTGATGCCGGCTTAGCGTGCCGGCATGCGCTGGGCGGCCGCATACAGGGCCTGGTAGGCCCGGAAGCGTTCGGTGTAGTGCGCGGCGCGGTCCGGACGAGGCTCAAACACCGCCCGCGAATGCACCCATTGGGTGGCCAACCCGGCGATGGGCCGGTTCTGGTCCGCCGCGCAGGCCAGCAGGGCGACGCCGCGGCAACCGGCCTCGCTGACGTCCAGGCTTGTGATGGGCTTACCCAGCACGTCGGCCTTCAGTTGATTCCACAAGGACGACTTCGCGCCGCCGCCAATGGCCCGCAGTTCACGCACCGGCGCGCCGGCTGCCTCCAGGGTGGCGACATTCAGGCGCATCTCGAAGGCGACGCCTTCGAGCAGGGCGCACAGGATCTCGCCCCGCCGGGTACCCAGGCGCAAGCCATACAGGATTCCGGGGGTTTGGGTGTCGAAATACGGGGTGCCCGAGGGGGTGAGATAGGGCAGGCACAAGAGGGGCGAAGGCGCATCGCCGGCCAGGGCCAGGAGGCGGCCGTACACATCGTCGTCGCCGGCCGCGGCGGCCGCCTGGATCTCCGGCTGGCCGAATTCGTCGCGGAACCATTTGAGGGCGTTGCCGCCGGTGAGGCTGAACGCGACGGTGGCGTACATGCCCGGCGCGGCATGGTCATAGGTGCAAAGATTGGCGCGCATGAGTTCCGGCGTGAACACCGGGGCGGCGAAGGCGGGCGTGATGCATTCGACCGTGCCGGTGGCGTACATGGCTACGCCGGGCATGGTCACGCCCGCACCCAGGGCGCCGCAGGGTTGATCGTGGCCGCCCGTGACCACCTTGACCCCGGGTGGCAAGCCCCAGTCGGCGGCGATCTCCGGAGGAATCACGCCGGCCACCGAGCCGGAGGCGAGGGGGCGGGCGAGCTGTTCGGGCCGGACGCCGACGGCCGCGAGAATCTCCGGGGACCAGGCGTGGCGGGTCACGTCGAAGAGCATGGTGCGCCCGGCCAGGGGCCAGCCCATGGCCGGCTCGATCCCGAGGCGGTACTGCACGAGATCTTCGAAGCAGAGCAGGCGGGCGGCGCGGCGCCAGATGTCCGGCGCGCGGGTGCGCAGCCACATGAGTTTGTACAGGGTGAACATGGGGTGGGGGGTGTGGCCGGTAAGCCGGTAGAGGCGCTCGGGCGACAAGCCCGGCACGCCCGAAGCGACAAACTCCGTCGCGCGCGTATCGGAAGAAACCATGGCGCGGCAGAGCGGCCGGCCTTCGGCATCGAGCGCGGTGAAGGCTTCGCCCTGACAGGTGATGCCCAGGCCGCGGATGGGCGGCATGTCCGCGGTGGTCGCCACCGCGCGAACCGTCTCGCGGCAGCGTGCCAGCACCGTGGCCGGGTCGAGTTCGGCGGCGCCGTCGGCGCCCAGGTGCAGATCATACTCCGCCGCGGCCAGCCCCCGCAGGCAGCCCTGGTCGTCAAAGGCCGCCGCCTTGCAGCCGCTGGTGCCGATATCCAGTCCTACATACGCGGCGTTCATGTGTACCACAGCTCGAGAAACTCGCGGACGATGCGCTTCATGTGCGCAAAGACCAGATCCTGGCGATAGACGGTCGTGTAGTGCGAGAGCGCCAGCGGCCCCGCGAGGTCCGCGGCCGGCCCCAGCAAGCCTTCGTCGTGCCAGGCGGCCGCCCGCTGGGGGCCCACCACGCGGCCGGCGTGGGCAAGCATGTCCCGCAGCAGCGTCGGCGTGCTGTCGCGTTCGATGGCGGTCCAGATGTTGACCTTGCACACGCCGTCGGCGAAGAGCCCGCGCACCTGGGCCGGGGGGACCGAGGACGTGCCGTGCAGACAGATGCGCGGTCCGACGCGGGCGCGAATCGCGCGGGCCAGGTCGCCGTGATAGTGCAGGTCAGCGGCGCCGGCCCGATGCTCGGTGCCCAGATTGGCCACCAAAATGTCCACCCCGGTTTCCCGAGCATACCGCTCGGCCATCTCAGGCGACGTGAGCTGCATGGGCTGGCCGGCGGCGGCCTCGCCAATTTCATCGCAGGCGCCCTCGACCAGCAGGGTGTCGCCGGCCCGTTCCATGAAGGCCCGGGTGCGGGCGATGTTTTCGTCGAAGGGCAGGGTCGAGGCGTCATACATGATTGAGGAGAAAGCGCCCAGGTCGGCGGTCTCGAGCCAGTCCTGGTCGGCGTCCCACTGGATATGATCGAGGTGGACCAGGACCTGGAGATCGGCGAAGGGCGACCCGGGACCGGTCAAAACGCGCAAGTCGGCCATGAAGAGCTCGAGGCCGAGCTGGGCGTCCCGGGTGTGGGTGTAGAACGCGGCTTGGGAGCGGTGGTCATACTTGCGGGTGAGCCCGGTGATGATGGGCAGATCGGGTTGGCCCCGCGCCGCGCCCAGCTCGCGGGCGGCGCTGAGAATCGCCTCGATGCTGGTCAGGTTTTCGGCGTTGAAGGCCGGCAGCACCCAGCCGCGTTCAGCGGCCTGGCGATACACGGCGAGTACGTTGTCACGACCCAGGATGAGTGGCATGGTTCTTACCTCGTGGGGGGTTGCTTGTTCAGGTTCCAGTGGATGCGCCAGGTCTGCTCGCCCCCGGGGGGGACGACCGGGGCCTGGCCGACGGCATGGGCCGCGGCCAGGGAACTCGTCGGCGCGGCGAGCGGCTCGAAGGCGCATTCGTCCCGGGCGCGGTCGTCCGCCTCGGGATAGCCCCGGCGGTTCCACCAGATGCCCAACGTGGGGAACAAGTCGGCGGGGAAAGTCAGGGTGAGGGTCAGGCCGTCGCGCAGCTTGAGGGTGACGCGGCCCGCCGTGACGGTGCGCAGGATCCACATGTGCACGGCGCCACCGGGGGCGGTCAGCAGGGCGCGGGCGACGGCGGCCCCCTGGGGCGGTGCGGCGGCGGGCGCCCCCGCGATTTCATCCCAGAGCGCGGCCGCATCCGGCAATTCAAGCTGCTCGATTTCGCCGGGGGGCATGAGCGCGTGCATGACGTGCAGGAAGGGCAGTGGCGCGGCGCCCTGGTTCACAAGCCTGAAGCGCCAATCGAGGGTGTCCGGCCCGCAGATCAGCCGGCGTTCAAAAGTTACGGGCAGCGCGCGCGAGGCCACCGTGCAGCACAAGCCGTCGGGTCGGGTTTCCACTTCCCAGGGTAGCCAGCAGCATTCGCCGTGGTCCGGTACGGTCCACGAACGGCCCGGGTAATCACAGGGATCCACCGTCGGGAAGCAATCGTCATAGCCGAAGACCGGGCGGGTCTCGTAGCGGCCCAGGTCGCGGTCCGGCGGGCGGAACGCGCGCGGCGCCGCCGTGAGCAAATCCCGGCCGCGCCAAGCCAGGCGCGAGAGCCGCGCGCCGTCGGCTGGCGCGCAGACCAGGCGCCAGTCCTCGCTTTGCCAGGCGCATTCCTCCGTGGAGGGGCTCATCGGTCGTGCCCGCATGGGATCCGCCCGGTCACTCAGAGGGCCAGGGGGCGAATGCCGGTTTGCTCGCAGAAAGCGAGCAGCTCGCCGTAGAGATGGTCGCCGTACCCGAGGCAGGCATACTCATTGTTCCAGGCTTGGAGCAGCGCTTCGATATCGGCGTCCACCTTTACGAAAGCATGGGGCCAGAAGGGAATGCCGCATTCCAGCTTGCGTTGTTCCAGCTCGGCGGCGGCGGGCTCGAATATCTCGCAGCGCGCGATGGCCATCTCGAACTGGCCGTTGTCGCGGCCCAGGCGCGCCAGCACGCCCCGGCCCGGCTTGCAAACCAGCTTGACGGAAAGGCCGCCGGCGGCGCCTTCGGTGGGGATGCCGTGCTCGGCAAAGCCGGCCGGGCCGAGGGCGCCGGCCAGGCTGGGCGGGCAGGCGCCGTCGCCGATGATCTTGATCTCGCGGGTGGCCTTGTTGATGTGCTGCAGGTCGCCGTAATAGACCGGTTCATCACCCAGGTCGCTCAGCAGCTTGACGGTCAGCAGGGTGTTGAAATCGGACAGGGTCGAGGTGCCGATCCGGTCGTTGAGCATCAGGCTCTGGGCAAAACAGGTAGCGCTATAGTCGTCCCCCAAGCCGGGGAACGATTGAATGGTGTAACCCGCCCAACCTTCGCGCTGGATGATCTGGCGCAGGGCCAGGTAGAGCCGGATCGAGCGGTCCGCCGTGACGCCCTCGGGAATGGGTTCGGCGAACAGGGGCTGTATGGCCTGTCGCGCTTCGCGCAACTCGGCGGGCGTGATGGCTTCCGCCACGCGGAGGAGGTCAGTGGTGTCGCGCGTGTCCAGATCCACGCCGAACTGCCGCATCCATTGCGCCGGATCAGCCACCCCGCAGGTCTGGCCCATCCCCCGGCCGCCAAAGGCGCCGAAGACGCTCTGGTTGAGGCGCCCCTTCATGGCCGCCGCGCGCGCGGCCGCCGCCAGGCGCGCGACCGCCGCGGGTTCGTCCGCCGCCCCGTATACCCAGTCGTGCGGCACGCCAATCTCCTTCAGCCCGCCATGCAGGACCAAGCCGCCCACCGGACGCCAACCCTGGGATCCCGGATGCGTCCACAGAATGAGCCGCCGTCCGGTGACCGCGTAGTCGCGCAGGGCCGCCGCCAGATGGGCCGCCCACACCCAGGTGCCGGAAAACAGCACCACGGATTCCACCTCCGCTTCGGCCTTGAACTGGGCCAGGCAGGCGCGGGCTTCGGCCCGCGAGGCAATCACCAGCGGATACTCGACCAATTCGAGCCCCGCGTCCGTCAGGGCCGCCTTGGCCCGCTTGACCAGTTGCTCATCAATGAAGGGCTGCCCCATGGGATCCTGCAGGCCATCCTTGTGTACGCCGTACACCACGAATCCGACTCTTGCTTTCATCATGTTATGTTCACTTCCTCTTTGAGCCCCGGAATCCAGGCCAGGGCGTTTTGGTGATAGATCTTGCGCAGGGTGCGGTCCGGCAGCGCCAGGCCGCGTACTTTCCAGCGGTAACGGCCGAACGTTCCGTCGTAGTCCGGCGGCACAAGGTCGCGGTCGCCGGTCTCCAGAAACCGCCAGTGAAAGGCGTACATGGCCACGCTGGCGGGCATGTCCGTTCCGAAGTAGATGCGGTCCTCGTACCGGATCAGAAAGGCGCGGGCGGCTTCCGGTTGGCGCCCGAGGTCGTCGCAGCGGGCGGAAAAGTCCATCCGGGCATTGGGGTGGCGGTCGAGAAAATCCGCGACCCAGGGTAGGTTCTCGGGCCAGTTGATGCAATGGGGCAGGAGGAACACCGTGCGCGGGTTCTGCGCGACGAGCCGGTCCAGCCGGGCCAGCAGTTCCTCGTGGCGGGGGAAGCGGGGATCGGCAAAACTCCAGGCTGGATACTTGCGCAGGCTGTCGGCGTGCTCATTGTCCGGGGTCGGCGGGCGGAAAAAGCCGGCGGGATCGGCCTGGTGAATCAGGACGGGCACGTCCAGCCGGGCGCAGGCCGCCCAGAGCGGGTCAAAGCGGCGGTCGTCCGTCCGCAGCAATGCGCCGGCCGCGTCCCGGTAATGCAGTCCGAATTCCTTCAGGATCTTCAAGCCGCGCGCACCCTGGGCCACATCCGCCGTGAGCACCGCCACGGACTCCTCGACAAAGGCGTTGACGTCGGCGCACAGCGGGACGCCCGGCGGTTGACAGAAACAGGCGGTGGTGAAGCCATAGAAGCGGCCGGGATGCCGCCGGGCCGCGCCGGCCAGAAAGTCGGCGAAGGAACCCGGGCCGATCACGTAGCCGCCGTCAGCGAAGCGCAACGACACATTGGCCGTCAAATCCGCGTAGGCGCGCACGCCGCACGTATCCATGACCCGCGCGACCTCGTCCACATTCTCCCACGCGGCCCACAAGTGGTTGTGGGCATCAATGACCGGGAAACGCGGTCGCGCCGCCGACGGTTCCGTCTGGGTTGGTCTGGGACTTTTCATTTGTTATAACAACTTACGCCAACCGCCTGGTTCGGTCAAGCCCCGATTCGACCCTTTGGTTTCGCTGGCAAAAGGACGCCCGACGCGCGACCCCCGACGCCTGGCCGAAAAGGCGATCTTCATTGCGTGATGTGTCCGGCGGCGGGGGCGCGGCCCCAATGATAATGGGACGTGATGCAGATATGCCGGGGATGATAGTAGCTGGTGAATAATCCGACGGGGCCGGGGGCGGCGGCATACAATTCGGTGCTCAGCAGCACGGGCGCGCCGGGCGTCAGGCCCAGGTGCGCCGCCACGGCGGGCGGACAGGCCACCGCTTCGATGCTCTGGCGACAGCTTTTGAATTCGAGGTGCATGCGCCGGGCCCAGGTTTCCAGGAACGCGATTTGGGCCAGGTCCGTTCGGGTGAGGGATTGGGCGAAGGGCGCCGGGATGACGCCGCGGTCAAAGGCGACGGGCTGCGCGCCCAGTCGGTCCAGGCGCTCGGTATACAGAATGCGCGCGCCGGCCGTCAGGCCCAGGGGCGCGGCGTCGGCGATTTCGGCGGGTCGCCAGGTCTTGGCCAGCACTTGGCGGCGCAGGCGGGGCGCGTGGTTTTGCATGCTGCCGGTGTAGTCAATCTGGAGGGGAATGCGCCGGGAGGGCCGCGGGCTGACGTAGGTGCCGCTGCCGCGCCGCCGCACCAGCAGCCCTTCGTCTTCCAGGATGGCCAACGCCTGGCGGATGGTGATCCGCGAGCAGTTGAAGGTGCGGCCCAGGGCCTGTTCGGTGGGGAGCAGGGCGCCCGGCGCCCAGGCGCCCGCCAGCATGTCGTCGCGCAATTTGGCGGCGATGCGTTGGTAGAGACAGATGCGGCGCGCGGTCATGGGGCGCTCAACGGCGGCGGCGGCCGGCGGCCAGGACCTCGCGCAGCCACTGGAACCGTTCGGGGCCCATCTCCTCGGGCAGAATGGCCACGGCCGGACAAGCCAATGAAAACGGACCGCAGGCGCTGCCGGATGGCTTCGGGAATCAGACCAGGATCGCGCTGCTGCGCGAACGTGGGCAGGATGATGCCCCGCTCACACGCGCGTTGCATCGTACGCGCGAGCACCTCTTCGTTGACGACGGGCAGTAGATCGGCCAACATGACTACCTCTTTTCTTACCCCCGGGCCTGACGCGCCGCGGCAAACAAGCAGTATAAACGTTCGTCACCCTCAATCAAGCCCCGCCTCCGCGAATGCCAAAGCCCGGCGATATTTGGCGATATTCTACTTGCGCTTGGAGATGGGTACCCTATGGTGCTGCTGCCGTCGGCGGAAATGAAAGCGCCGACTGGCAGGCAAATGGAGGAGGATGTAGATGAAATTGAAGGGGTTGTGGCTGATCTGGGGATTGGCGCTGCTGCTGTGTGGGTCGGCGCGGGCCGAGGGGTTAAGCGATTCCGAGTTGGCGTCCGAGACTGAATCACCGATTGACCGCGAAGAGTTCGCGTGGGTGATGGCCCACGAGGTCGAGGATGTGGGCGACCTCGAAGAGTTGGTGCGCGGCGAGCGCGCTACGTATGTACCGATTGTCCCGCCTGCCGCCGACTTTATTCTGCGCCAACCCGTTTTTCCCGTAATCCCGTTTGCTTGGAAGTCCTTCCCGGAAAAGCTGACGAGCCGACTGGCCGAGCGCCAGGAATACGAATTCAGCGTGCCGGTATTCAAGCTGCGCGCGGTCGAGGACCGCGCGACGCGGCAGTTGCTTTTCTACGGCCATGACGACCAGGCGGTCCTCTCCCTTGAGCGGCCAAGGGAGTACGACCCGTTCGATTGGCTGAAAGCGCGCTATCCGGGGCTGTATTCAGGACGCTATCCTTTCACCATGGTGCAGGAATACGAGGCCCTGTACGATCCGGCGCGCATCGAGCTGCTGGTGACGCTGATCCCGACCGACTCCGTCGAGTACTATCTCTACGCGCGGGCGAAGGTCCGGGAATACGAGTTGTCCCTGGCGCGGGAGTCGGGCGATGGCGAAGTCCTGCTGCGGGGCATGGGCACGGAGAGCAATATCGTCTTCACGGGCATAACGAAGATGACCAATGCCCTGCAGATCGAAGTGGGCTATCCAGACACCTTCACCAACCGGTTGGACATCTACCGGGCCACGGACTTGCTCGAGCGCGACTGGCAGCGGGTCTCGGGCCCGCTCGAGACCACCGGCACGACCAGCGTGGTCTGGCTCGATGCGCAATATGCCGACCTGGATATCTACTTCTACGCAGCGGGCAATCACGATCTGGACAGCGACGCGGACGGCTTCAGCGACGCCTTCGAGCTACTGGTGCTGGGCACTGATCCGGCCGATCCGGATTCGTACGGGGTCTATTTGTCCGGGGCGATCTCGTATGACGGCCCCGAAACCGGAACCGTGTACGTGCAACCGGTGACGGAATCGGCCGCAAGCTGGGTCAAAACCTGGCAGGCGGTCCTGCCCGCGCCGGGCGCCTATACGAACCTGGTGGCGAACCAACAAAGCTACTGGCTGAAGTCCTATATGGACGTCAACGCCAATCAGAAGCACGACGACTGGGAACCCTGGGGGATCTACAGCGCGACGGCGCTGTATGCCACCAACGACGTGACGGGCCTCGATCTCGTCCTCGAAGACCAAGCCTCGATCTGGGGCACGCTGGATTATTCCGGCGGGGCCACCGGTAATATTCACGTCCTGGCCTCGCCCCTGCCGGGTTGGGACACCACCTACAGCACCGTTATTCCCTGGGTGCAGGCGCAGGCGTCCCTCACCGGCGATCCGGTCTACGTCTCTTTCCCCGTGGACTACTCAATCAC
>JAIPIQ010000117.1 GCA_021734645.1 Fidelibacterota bacterium
GGGATTGGCGCCCACCACCAGTAGATCCGTGTTGCGGGATACACTCCCTGCCGCCTCGCCGCCGGCTGCCATCACCGCGTCCCTGGCCGCCTCGCGCGTCATGGTATCCAGTCTCCCCGTGATGACCACGGTCCGGCCTTCGAGCGCGCCATGCCGGCGATCAAAGGTCGGATTGATGCCGCAACGCTTCAACTGCTTGACCAAGGCCTTGTTCTCAGCGTTCTCGAACCAGCCATGGATCCCGGAGGCCATCGCGTCACCCACCCCGTGCATTTGGCGGAGCCTGCTATCGCTGGCCTTTGCCAGGCAGTCAATTGAGCCGAACGCAGACGCCAGATCGGCGGCGACGGCGCGGCCCACTTGGGGAATGCCCAGGGCGTATATGAGTCGGGGCAGCGTGACGCACTCGCGCGCCGCCCGGATGGCGGCCACCAAGTTTTGCGCACGCTTATTGCCGAAGCGACCCAACTTCCGCACGTCCTTGACTGTGAGCGTAAAGAGGTCTTCCAGGCGCGTGACCAGCCCATGTTCGACCAGTTGGGCGACGGCCTTTTCGCCCAATCCGGAGATATCCAGCGCGGCTTTGGAGCCGAAGTGCCGCAGGCTCTGCTGGATGCGGGCCGGGCAGGAGGGATTGGTGCAGCGCGTTACGGCTTGCCCTGGCGGCCGCGACACCGCGCCGCCGCAGGCCGGGCATTCGTCCGGCAGCGCGTACGGTCGTCGCCGGCCGGCCTTACGCCGGGTGACCTTCACGACGTGGGGGATGACATCCCCGGCCCGTTCCACCAAGACCGTGTCACCGGCCGCCACATCCAACCGGTTGATTTCCTCCTGGTTGTGCAGGGTCACATGGGCTATTTCGACGCCCCCAATGCGCACGGGATCAAGCCGCGCCACGGGCGTGAGCGCTCCCGTCCGCCCCACGCTGACCGCGATCGCGCGGAGGGTCGTGGTTTCGCGTCGCGGCGGGAATTTCCAGGCAATGGCCCACCGTGGGCTTGCCGCGCGCCTCCCGAGCGTCTCCCGGTCCGCCAGATTATTGACCTTGAAAACGCAACCGTCAATTTCATAGTCCAATTCATCCCGCCGACCGACCATCCGCCGGTACCACGCAATGGCCGCCTCCACCGAGGCGCAGCGCGCAACCAACCGGTTAGTCTTCAGTCCCAGGGCGCGCATCAAACCCAGGCATTGCCAGTGGGAATCCGGCCGCGAACTGGATGACAGCGCCAGCCCCCAGAAATATATGCTCAGCGGCCGATTGGCCGTCACCCGCGGGTCAAGTTGCCGGAGACTCCCCGCCGCCGCATTGCGCGGATTGGCGAACGGCTGCTTGTGGTTTCCCTTCTGCCGCCGGTTGAAAGCCGCAAACGCCTTCCTGGTCATGTAGACTTCGCCGCGCACGACCAAATGCCGCGGCCGGGACTGGCTCCGCGGAGGGTGCAGGTGCAGCATGACTTCATGGATTGTCTTCAGGTTTTCAGTGACGTCCTCCCCGGTCACGCCATCGCCCCTTGTGGCGGCGGATTCCAAGATGCCATTATGGTACACGAGCTCGACACTCAAGCCGTCATACTTGGGCTCCGCTACGAGCGAGATCCGCTGCTTGCCCGTCTTTTCCAGGCAGCGTTCACAGAAGCGCCGGAAATCCTTTTCTTCGTAGATCGCCTGCAGGCTCAGCATCGGCGTTGCATGCCTGACGGCGCCGAGCTCGGCTTGCGGCTCACCGCCGACGCGCTGGCTGGGACTGTCCGGCCGGACCAGTTCGGGAAACCGCTTCTCCAGGTGCAAGAGCTCCGTGCGCAAGTGGTCATACCGCGCGTCTGAAATCTCCGGATCGTTCTTGACGTAATACAAGTAGTCATGCCGGTTGATTTGCTTGCGCAAGGCGGCCAACCGTTGGCGCGCATTCTCCTGCGTGCGTTTTGCTGTCTTCTTTGCCATCCGAATTCCACCGGGGGGACCGCTCGCGCGCCCGCCGCCCGTTTTTCGTAAGGGGCCGGGTCGGGCGGCAACGCTCCCGCTACTTTTTCAATTCCTTGCGCAGCGCGGTCATTGACTTTGTGTTGAGTACGTCGCCCTTTCGCAACCACCCGCGCCGGGCAACCTTGACGCCGAAGGGCATGAAGCGGAAGCCGTCGACCGAATGGGCGTCCGTGCCCAGCGTGAATTTCGCGCCGGCTTCCCGGGCGTGTTGCACCTGTTGGTCGGGCAGGTCCAGGCGGTCGGGCTGGGCATTGATCTCCAACCGCACGTTGTGCGCGATACAGGCCTCAATGACCTTGTCGAGATCCACGTCAAGCGGATCCCGCTGCCCGATGATCCGCCCCAGCGGATGACCCAGACAATGCACGACGCCACTCGATACCGCCGCGATCATGCGCGCGGTCATTTTCTTCCGGCTCATGCCGCGGTCGTAGTGTATGCTGGCCACAACCCAGTCCAACTGCTCCAGCGTCTGCTCCTTGAGGTCCAACCGGCCGCTCTTCAAAATGTCCACCTCTATGCCGGCCAGCAGCCAGAATCGCGGCAAGCCGCTATCCACCTGCCGGATCGCGTCGGCATGCCGCGCGGCACGTTCGTCGTTCAGGCCATGGGCCATGGTCACGCGCTGGCTGTGGTCCGTAATGGCCAGGAAGTCATATCCGGATTGCCGCGCCGCCTCCGCCATTTCCTCAATCGAATTCTTCCCGTCGCTGGCCGTGGTATGACATTGGAGGTCGCCCCGGATGTCGCCGGCCTGGATCAGACGCGGCAGGTGACCGGCGCGGGCTTCCTCGACCTCGCCCCGGTCCTCGCGCAGTTCCGGCGGCACCCACTTCATGTCCAAACGCTTGTAGACCGCCTTTTCCGACTTGCCCGCGAGACGCCGATCTCCGCTGAACAGCCCGTATTCGTTCAACTTCCAGTCCCTGTCCTGCGCGATGCGGCGGACCTGGATGTTATGCGCCTTGGATCCCGTGAAGTACACGAGCGCGGCGCCGAAGGCGGACGGTTCGAAAAAACGGAAATCCACCTGCGGGCCGCCGGCCAGACGCACGCTCAGGCGCTCCGGCCCCCGGCTGATCACATCGTGGATCGCGTCGTAATCCAGCATCGCCTCCGTAGCCTGCTGGCGGTCATCCGCACACACGAGAATGTCCAGGTCCCCGATCGTGTCCTGCCCGCGACGGAAGCTGCCGGCCACCTCCCAGCGGTTCAATGCCGACAAGCCATCAAGATACGTTTTCAGCGCCGCCAAGTGGTCAGCCGCCTCGTGGTAATGCATCCGTCCCGCCGTGCTTTGGACCGTCGCGATCCCCTTCAAGATATTCTTCTCTGTTTTTTCGCCAAATCCCTCCAATCCGCGCAGTTTATGGTCCTCACAGGCTCTCTTCAGGCTTTCAATTGTGTTCACATCCAGTTCGTCGTGGATGCGCATGGCCTTCTTCGGGCCCACGCCCGGAATGCGCATGACCTCGGGAAGTCCTTTGGGGACCTTCTTCCTCAGGTCTTCCACCCGCTTACAGGTCCCCGTCTCCAGGATCTCGACGATCTTCTCCGCCGTGGAGGCGCCGATCTGGCTGATGGCGGTCAGGTCCCTGCCCTCCTTTTCCAGATCCTCCAGCCGGTCGGACAGGTTGCGGATCGACTGGGCCGCACTCCGGTAAGAGCGCACGCGAAACGGGTTATCGCTCCTCAGTTCCAGTAGATCCGCAATCTCATCGAAGAGCTCGGCTATGGTTGCGTTTTCCATATTGTGATTCTCAGTTGCGCCTGTTTTTTCGAGGTTGCGTCTTGACAAGCACAAGCCACCCCGGCCGGACAAAACCGGTCCTGCGGGCTAGGACAACGTCCCTATCCCGCAGGACCGTCGAAACAACGGATTAGTCGCCGAGAACAACGATTGTATCCGCCATCAGTTCCTTCTGCTCCCAGGTGTCGTAGTCCATGCCACCGGTTACACTCACGAGGTCGCCTTTGTCGATCTGCTGGTAGCCCAGATCATCCATCGGGTTGTAGCCCATTGTGCTCGTATCGACCTTGAGGGTCCTCGTTCCTGTGTCAATCATGAACTCACGCCCACTGACCATGGTCACTGTGCCGCGCACATTCATCGATCCAACGACAATGGGCGCAGGGACGAACCAGTAATCATAGGCAACGCCATATTCCTCAGTAGCCGCGGTCGCATAAAAATAAGAGCCCAGGCTCTCTACATACACACTACTGGCTTCAATACTGGTGGTCTCGAACAGGTCATCATCAATCCGTCCGTATACCGTCACCTTGTCGCCATCGATCAGCACCTTGTTATCACTGTACCATACCCAGTCGCCCACCTCGACCGTGACGGTTCCTGGACCGTAATCAAGCGTGAATGAGTCATCCATGGGATTTACTGCTGTCCCGCTGATGCTGATCCAGCTGTCATCGGCTTTCAGGTACGGATTCGGCTGCTCGGCTCCGAATGCCACTGTCGTGGCTAGCAGACTCATCGCTGCCATGGTTTGTATTGCATTTATCATTGTATTCTTCATTCTGGTTTCTCCATTTAGGTTTTTCTGTTATCTTACTTCACTGCCGCATCTCAGGCACGCAGTGCTCTTAATGGACTTGCTTTTCTCTCTACTTGTGTTCACCCCCTTCCTTTACCGTATCCCTATCCCAGCGCGGCGCCCACTCGGGATCGATCAGGCGCTGATCGTGATCGAAGGCGCCAATGGACGCCACGTCATCAGCGTCGAGGGCGAAATCGAAGATGTCGAGATTCTCGCGAATGTGCGCGGCACTGGTTCCCTTGGGGATGGCGACCACGTCGGTCTGGCGCACCAGCCAGCGCAGGGCGATCTGCGCCGGGGACTTGCCGTACTTCCGGCCGATTTCCGCGAGCCGCTCGTCCTGGAGTACCTGGCCGCGCGCCAGCGGGCTGTAGGCCACAGTCGCCAGGCCATGGTCATGGCAGACCTTCATGGGCGGTCCCTGCTTGATGTAGGGATGGTACTCGATTTGATTGCAGAAGATGGGTTCCTCCGATACAGCCAGGGCCTGTTCCAGCCATGCCACTGTGAAATTGCTCACCCCCAAATGGCGGATCTTGCCTTCCTGCTTCAGCGCGGCCATGGCGCCGAGCGTGTCGGCCAGCGGGACGGACTCTTCCGGCCAATGAATCAGCAGCAGGTCAACGTAGTCCGTACCCAGCGCCCGCAGGCTGTTGGCGCAAGACGCGCGCACCCCGTCGGGATCGAGCTGCCCCATCTGCAGTTTGGTCGTCAAGAAGATCCGGTCCCGGGGCACACTCGAATCCCGGATCCCTTTGCCGATCTCCTGCTCATTCTCGTACATTTGCGCCGTGTCGATATGCCGGTAACCGGTGTCAAGCGCCGTGCGCACGGCGTTGCGGCAGTCCGCGCCACCGGATTGAAACGTCCCGAGCCCGAGCACCGGCATGGCGCCTCCATCGCGCGCGAAGCACGGAACCGTGTCTGGATGTGTTGCATTGGACATGTTGTTCCTCCTGAGTTTGTTCACAATCTACAGCCTGCTCCACATACCGGCGGCCGGCAACCGGGAAAGAGCGCATAAGCCCCTGCGAAAAACCCGAAGCCGCCCAATGGACTCATGCATCCCGGGCTGCCAACCTGCGGATCACCGGGATGACACTGTCTGGATTCAGCGAGATGGAGTCAATGCCCTGCGCGAGCAGAAACCGCGCAAAGTCGGGATGGTCGCTGGGCGCCTGTCCGCAGATGCCGACTTTGCAGTTCTGCTCGTGGGCGGCCTCTATGACTGTCCGTATGGCCTGTTTAACGGCTTCATTGCGTTCGTCGAAGAGCTCGGCCAGCTCGGCTGAATCGCGGTCAACGCCCAACACGAGCTGGGTAAGATCGTTGGTGCCGATCGAGAAGCCGTCAAACCGCTTTGCGAACTGGGCGGCCAGGAAGACGTTCGAGGGAATCTCGCACATCATGTAGATTTGAAGATGCTGCGCGCCGCGCTGCAAGCCGTTGCGCTCGAGCACCTCCAGTACCCGGTCGGCCTCCTCCAGCGTGCGGCAGAAGGGGATCATGAGACAAATGTTGGTCAGCCCCAGTTCCTCGCGGGCCTTCTTCATGGCGCGGCATTCCAGCGCGAAGCCATCCCGGTAGCGGTCGCTGTAGTAGCGGGACGCGCCCCGGAAACCGAGCATCGGGTTTTGTTCTTCCGGCTCGAACTGGCGGCCGCCGATCAGGTCGGCATACTCATTGGTCTTGAAGTCGCTGAGCCGCACAATCGCCGGCTCCGGATACTGTGAGGCCGCCAGGGCGGCGATCCCCCGGGCCAGATGATCAACAAAATAGTCCTGCTTGTCTTCATATCCCCGGGTCAGGGTTTCAATCTGCCGGCGCGTCTCCTGGTCCTCCAGCTCATCAAAGCGGCAGAGGGCGAGCGGATGGATCTTGATCAGGTTGTTGATGATAAATTCCATGCGCGCCAGCCCGATCCCTTGCGCCGGCAGGCGCCACCAACGAAACGAGGCGGCCGGGCTGGCGAGGTTCATCATAATGCGTACGGGTGACTCGGGCAGGTCTGCAAGATCCACGTCTTCTGCCACGTAATCCAGCTGGCCGGCATAGATCTGCCCTTCATCGCCCTCGGCGCAGGAGACGGTGACTTCCTGTTCGTTCGTGAGCGTATCCGTGCCCTCGCCCGTGCCGACCACGGCCGTCAACCCCAGCTCCCGGCTCACGATCGCGGCATGGCTCGTGCGCCCGCCCAGATCCGTAACCAGCGCCGCCGCCTGCTTCATGACCGGCACCCAATCCGGATCGGTCATCTCGGTCACCAGAATATTGCCGGCCTTGAAATCGCTGATGTCATCGACGCTGCGTATGACCTGGACCTGGCCGGCGCCAATCCCCTGCCCGATGGCCAGGCCCGAGAGCACCACCTCGCCCTTCTCTTGCAGCGTGTACGTTTGCAAGAAATTCGCGGCCTGCTGCGACTGGACGGTCTCCGGGCGCGCCTGCACAATGTATAAGGCCCCGTCTTTGCCGTCCCGCGCCCACTCCATATCCATCGGTTTTTCATAGTGCTGCTCGATCGCGCAGGCCCAGCGCGCCAACTGCAGAATCTCCTTGTCTCCGAGGACAAATTCCCGCCGTTCCTGTTTGGTCGTGTCTACGTTTCGCGTCGTCCGGCTGCCGCCGCGGGCGTAGATCATCTTCTGTCGCTTGTCTCCAAGCACCTTCTCAATGATCGGGGCCAGGGACTCGTCTTTCAGAACGGGCTTGAAAACCCGGTATTCATCCGGATTCACAGCGCCTTGCACAATATTCTCGCCCAACCCCCACGCCGCCGTGATCACCACCACGTCCGGAAAGCCGGTTTCCGTGTCGAGAGAAAACATGACGCCCGCCCCGCCTTGATCCGCGCGGACCATCTTCTGGACCCCTACGGAAAGCGCCACATCCAAATGATCGAAGCCCTGCTCCTCCCGGTACGCAATGGCCCGGTCCGTGAACAGCGAGGCGTAACACTGGCGGCACGCCTCCAGCACATCGTCCTCGCCGGTTACGTTCAGGAATGTTTCCTGCTGCCCCGCAAAGCTCGCATCCGGCAAATCCTCGGCCGTGGCGCTGCTGCGAACGGCAACGGCGAGATCCTCTGTCCCGTCGCGCTGCGCCAGTTCGCGATAGGCCTGGCGCACCCCCTCGGCCAACTCTTCCGGAAACGCCGCCTTGCGAAACAAACGGCGGATGCGCTTGCCCACCCGCTCCAACGACCGTTCCTCGCTCCGCAGCTTGCCAATGGCGTCTTGCAACGGCTCAGCCAGGTCGTTCGCCGCGATGAACGCGCGGTACGCCTGCGCCGTGGTGGCGAACCCCGGCGGTACCCGCACGCCTTCCTTCTTGAGCGACTGCATCATCTCTCCCAGCGAGGCATTCTTGCCGCCCACGGCGGCCACATCCTTGTTCGTCAGGTCTTCCAGCCAGCGGACAACGGTCTCTTTCTCGCTCATCGGTGTGCCTACTTTCTTTATGGTCTCGGAGTCTATTTCCCGTTTGCGGGCACCCTATAGCAGTCGGCGGCCCGGTGCTATCAACAGAAACATGGAGATCCCACGCTGTAATGTCTTAGGGATTTAGACCGGCACGCAGGGCGGCCGCCCGACCAGCCCGCGATGTCCTAAGGCTATTCGAACCCGGCGGTCAGGGCCGCGCTGATTGCCCGGACGGAGGATCCCTGCTTGAATCTGACCCAACGCAAGAAAGGAGCGTGCAGTCATGTTATTGAGATTAGCTTTGGCATTCCTGGTGGTGGCCATCATCGCGGCCCTCTTCGGGTTTACGAATATCGCCGCGGCCGCCGTCGGCATCGCGCGGACGTTGTTCTTCATCTTCCTGATCCTGTTTATCCTGGTGTTGCTTGCCGGGCTGATCTTCAGGGTGTAGCCGCGGCTAGCCGCGCGAAAAAAGAGCACAAGAGCAAAGCAAAAATTGCAAAAGGAGCAGTAGAGATGCACATGTCCCAGTTTGTATTAGGAATATTCGTGGTTACAGCGGGCCTTGGTGTGGGCTGCGGCGATCAATACGAAGTGCCCCCCGGGACCGTGACTCCGGAGGACGCGCGCCGGGAAAGCGCCGAAGCCGTAGCCACGACGGCCAAGCTGGCGGAACAGACCCGGGCTGAATACATCAACCAAGTGAAGGCCGAAATGGCAGCAACTGGAAAACGTTTTGACACACTGCATGCCGAAACCCAGGCTCTGGGCCGGCAGGCCGGCGAAGCGTCGGACGACCGCTTGGCGCAACTGGCGGACAATCGGCAAGC
>JAIPIQ010000118.1 GCA_021734645.1 Fidelibacterota bacterium
TTCGAGTTGTCCGAGCAACTGCTCGTGCTTGTCGTCTTTCATCGTCCAAAAACTCCTGTTTCCTCGTTCCGACAAGAGTCGCTGCTACCAGCCGCGCTCCTTATCGATTGCCCCGGGGATGGTCCTGGTATCCAAGTAGTGCCGGAAGTTCTCCGCGAACTGACGCATCTTGCGCCACTCCAAGTTCTCGCAGTACCCGGCGCTGTGCGGGGTCAGGAGCAGATTCGGCTCGTCCCATAGCGGGCTGTCAGCCGGACACGGCTCCGCGGCGAGCACATCGAGCGCGGCGCCGGCGATCTCCCCCTCCCGCAGTGCGCGCAGGAGCGCGGCCTCGTTGACAATCTCGCCGCGACTGACATTGACGAAATAGGCGTCTTTTTTCATAAGCTGAAATTCCCGGTCCGAAAAGAGATTCTCGGATTCCGGTGTCAGCGGCAGGGTGCAAATGATCCCATCGCAGGCAATCAAAAAGTCCTGCAGGCGGTTCAGCTTGAATGTATCCGCCAGTAAAGGGGTTTTCTCAAGGTCGCGGATATCCAGCGCATAGATTTGATTGACCAACGGCGCCGCGCGTTCCGCGAGCGCCTTGCCGATCTTCCCGAACCCGACGATGCCCAGGGTCATGGCGCCAAGGTCACGTCCGCAAACAATCTGCCACAGGTGCCGTTTCATCAAATCGCGCTGATGGTGCAGGTTGCGCGCGAGGGCCAGGAATAGTGTGAGCGCATGCGCGGCCACCACGGAGGCAATGGAGTTCCCGGTGTTGGTCAGAATGATGCGGCTGGCGCGGAATTCGGGGTACATGACATGTTCGACGCCGGTGGAATTCGTCTGCACCCAGCGCAGACGTTTGGCCCGGCAAAATTCCTCCCGCCGCAAGGTGCCGTACAGCACCTCCAGGTCTTCGAGATAATCGGCCACCTGCTCCCCTTCCCGCAGGAAATGAATTTCCGCCCGCGGTTCGAATTCGGCAAGCAGCGCCTCAATCCGCGGCGTTGGGGTAACCATTGTAATCAGCGTTTTTACCCTCTTCATTGTTCCCTTCCTTCTCCCAAGCGTGCGCCGGCCGCCGCGGCGGCGCCGATGATCTCCCGCGCCTGAGCGTAGATGCCGCCGCAATCGCTGGCCAAGGCGATCCAGTCCACCTGGCGTTGCTTCCAGCGCGGCAGCGGGCCGCCCGCCGTCCCGAGATACTTGCCCGCGGCCTTGATTCTGGCGCTGGCCTCGTCAAGCAAAGAGTTCAGCTCCGGGTCGTCCATCTCGTTCAACCGGCCAAGGGAGCCGGAAAGGTCGCACGGCCCCACGCAGAAGTGATCGATCCCGGGCACCTGCAGGATGGCATCCAAGTTGCGAAGAGCCTCCACATGCTCAATTTGGACGATCACCAGGGGGGTCCGGGTCGCTTGCGCGAGATACTCCTTGAACGGCACAGCGCCGTACCGGTTACCGCGGCGCACGCCGCACCCGCGCGTCCCCGTGGGCGGATAGCGACAGGCGGCAACCGCGGCCGCCGCTTCCTCAGCCGAATTGACCATGGGGATGATTACCCCCGCGGGAGCCAGGTCGAGGACAGGCTTAATGATGCCGTGTTCATTCCACGGCACGCGCACCAGCGGAGCGCAACCGGAGGCCCTGGCCGCGATGATGTGCCCCTGAACCGTCTGTAGCGTATGCGGCATGTGTTCCATATCAATCCACGTGAAATCATAGCCGGCGTCGCCCGCCAGCTCGCTCACCGTCGGATCGGCCAAGGTCACCAGCAACCCCACTGCGGGCTTGGCCGTTTTGATCTTGTCCAAGAATTTTTCCAGGTTATTGGCGGTCATCCTTTACCTCCCTCCATTCTCCGCCGGATTGGGCGGAAGCATGACACCATTCCACCAGGCGTACGTTGCGCTGGCCATCCCAGCCGCCCAGCGGCTCGCCCTCCAGAACCGAGTGCGCGTGGCGCCTGATCACCGCCTGATAGATATTTACAGGAGGCGGAACCGAGACCTCTTCGCACCGATCAGCCGTTTCGTGGATCAGCTGCTGCTGTACCGGCTCCCCGTCATGCCCGGACAACTGAAAGAGCGTCGCCCGCCCGCGCAACACGCCGGCTGTCCCGTAGATTTCGTACCCGAGATTATCGAGGGTGGCCGGCAGGCTCCCGCGCGGCTCGCAGAAGGCCACCCGGATGGAACCGGTCAAGCCGCCGCGCAGCCTGTAGCGGATATGCGCGCCGTCCTCGACCACCGTGGACATCGTCTTGGGATAATACACGCAGGCCACGGCCGCAATCCGGTCATTTAGCAGGAATTCCGCCATGTATAAACAGTGACTGCCCACATCACCGATGGGACCGCCCATTTCCTCGCGCCGCGCGCAACGCCAGGATGTAGATTCCTCGGGCGTGGATCCATAGAGAAATTCCATGTGGAAAACCGCATCCTTGATTTCGCCGAGCCCCCCGCCCACGCAGATGCCGCGCGCGGCCTGGTTGAAGACGTTCTCCGTCATCATGTGGTTGACCGCCAGGCTCAAGCGCCGTTCCGCCGCCAGCCAGCAGAGGCGCTTCGCATCCCGGGAGTTCGTCGCCATCGGCTTTTCCACCAGGACATGCCGCCCCCGGAGTAAAGCCGCTTCGGCCAACGCGAAATGTGAGGCGTTATTACTCGCCACCATAACCGCGTCCACGCCAGGGTCCCCCCAGATCGCCTCCGCGTCTGGATACCACTTCAGCCCCAACAATTCCACCGCCTCGCGCCGCGCTGGATTGACATCCGTCGCGCCGACCAATCTGGCCTCCGCCAACGGCGCAAAACGCGACCGATCCAACCCGAAACCTTCGCGCGCGAGGCGCTGCGCCGCGATCTGTCCAAAACCAATCAGCGCATAGCCCACCCGATCGAAACGGGTCTCCGCAGAAAGACATCCGCGCATTTTACAGCTCCTCCGCGACCGGATCCGCCAGCAGTTCGATTTCGCGCTCGAAATTCGAGAGCACATTGCCGTGCGGATCTTTCAGGCTCGCTGACAGCATGTGACGCCCGGGAACAGCATTATGCAGGGGCAGGACGTTCTCCTGCACCGCGGCCGGGCGCAGCGGGACTTCCAGCTCAGCGACCGGTTCCTGATTTTCCCGGTTGGTAAGCGATAGCGCCAGCGTCAACTCGGCGATGGTCTCGCTCTCGGCGTCCGTAAGCGGTATCGGCCGCTCGCACGTCGGGCAGTTGACGGCAACCGGCACCCCCATGACCCCGGCCGATATCCGCAGCGTTTCGCGATTTAGCAGGACCGTCATGGGGGCGTGCAGCGCGCTGACCGCCGGCGTCTTGAAACGCAGCAGGCGCGCTTCGCGGAAGCGCACCTCAATTTCCGCCCCGTCGGGGTAATCTTTCTCGCGCAGCCCGACCTGGATGGCCTTGACCTGCCGCCAGGCCGACAAGTCCGCGCCTTGTTCCGAGGCCTCCATCAACGCCCGCATACTGATCAGCACCCGCGTCCAGCGCCGCTGCATGATGCGGTCCACGATATCAACGCTTGCAAGTTTGCCCCCCGGAGCCTGCACGTTGAGAAAGAGCGGACTGAAGTCATCGGCGACCTCGTCGCGGTCGGAATCGATCCATAATTCCAGCGACAGGTAATCATAGAATTGCCAATTCATGCCCTGACGCCCAAAGGCGCGCAAAATGCGCGGCCAACCCACCGGATTACCGTCATCGCCGTCGTCATTCTCATAATCAATCCGGATCCGCAAGGACACCAAACCCGCCGGGACGGAATCCATCGGATCAAGGAGCTGTTGCTCGATGAGGCCGGCGGCGACACTCCACTCATCGAAGCTGTCAGCGCCCAGCAGTTCGAAGGATTCGACGTTGCCGCGCGCCGTCTGTCGGCTGATGATGTCTGCTTCGGACGCGCTGGGCGCGGTCCCTTGCCCCGCCGGATCCACGATGACGGATGGACTGGCGTTGTTGTTGGTGGCGGGATGGTTCAGGAGCGCCATGGTGATCCGGGCCATTTGCCAGCGGTAGGCATCGAACTCACGATTCAAGAATGAGTTGTCGGCCAGATACTTCAGTTCGCCGCCGGCCCGCGCCCAGATTTCCTGAAGCAGCGCCATGCCCTCCTCTGCCAGCGCGCGGCATTCTGGGTCGGGCGAACCCTCACGCTGTACGATGGCCGTCTGCAGGGTGTAGAGGTAGCGCAGGTCGTCCACGCCCTCCCGGAAACACTCCCAGTACACCGTTGGCACAATCTCGCCCTCGTCGCTGACCTGTTGCCCGCCCGCGGATCCCTTTTCCAGGTAGCCGCGGCTGCGGCGCCAGATCCAGGGCATGATCATATGATACCCCGACCGCCAGAAGCCGAAGCCGTAGGTCATTCGTCCCCCGCGACACATCACTTCCGGTTCCTTGATTTCGTAGGCGTTGTGGTTGGGATAGCACCAGTACTGCTGTGCTGATGCCTGGATATCGGCATAGGTGGCGGAAAACGGCTGACTGCACCAGGCATCAATGTATGGCGCATAGGCGGGTGCGTCGGGGGCCTTGGGATCCTTCGTGACGAAACTCCTTAGCCCGGCCTCACGCAGTGCCCGGTAGATTTGCACGCCGAACTCACGGGCGCGCGGGCTGATTTCGTCCACGGGTTGGTAGTAGAATTCCGGCCAGCCGCAGTCAGCGCGCCGTTGATCGAACCGGGTCAGGCCCTCGACCAGTTTCTCATAGAAGGCCTCGGGTACGTCCATGTCCGCCACGTTGTCGGCATGAGATCCGATGTCCTTCCCGGTGACCTCGTTGAAGATTCGACCGGTTGCCACCCATGGAATGGCCGGGACGGGACCGGAGAAGCCCGCGGCCATGAACGCGGCCATGGTCTGCTCACCGCCGGCAATGAACAACTCCTTTGTGGCGCGGTCATACTCGATGGGCAAGGTTGGAAACACGTCAATGCCGTAGGCGCGCATGGCCGCCGCATCGTTGCGGAGGACCTTCTCGATCCATTCCGCTCCATGCCGCTCCGCCATCTCCCTGAATTGCGGGAGGCGTTCTGCTTCGTAGTAAGGGTGGTAATAGAACACGCTGTACTGCTTGTCGGGATCGCGCAGCAGCCGGTAAGGCAGCACCCGGAAAGCAACCGGAACGGCCAAGGCTTCGGCGGCCGCATCGGACCACACCGTAATGTGCCCCTGGTACACCCCCGGTTCGGCATCCGCGGGAATGTTCACCCGGATCCAGTAGCGCAGGCATTCGCCTGCCGCCGCATCGGTGACGGTGACCTTCTCGAGCAACTCCGGGGTCTTCCGGCATGTCCCCCGGGTCTTGTACATGGGGTACGGCAGGTAGCGGTACGTCACGAGTCGCAGATCCAGACTGTCCTCGCGGATTACCGATTCGCCGGGGCCGGTCAACGGTGAAATGCGCACGCGCAGGTTGGCCAGGTCGCGAAACGGATAGAGTCCGAATTGCAACGGTTCGATTTCGCCAGGCGCGCCAAACCCGGACAGAGAACGCAGGCGCTCGTCTGGCGCGGGGTGGGTAGTGGAATAGATCGGCTCAGTGGGTGGCCGCCCGAACAGCATGAAGCCCCGTTCGTTCTCGCCGTCACGCGGAACCGGGGCGGGGCTTGGGTCTTTGTAAGGAACCCGTTTCCAGTCGTCCGATGGTTCGTTGATCGGCGCCGGGCGCCGAGCCGGCGCTGTGTCGTCGGGCTTAGGCATTGTCCGTGGTTCGAGAATGGGCTCCGCAGCGCGGGTGGAGAGAGCCCCGGCCGCGCTGAAGAAAAGGGCCCCAGCCAAAGCAAGAGCGGGCGGAAAGGAAAACGGTTTACGACGCATGTTCATGATCTCTATCCTTTTTTGGGGTGTGACGCCCACCCACCGGATGGGCACGTTGGGTTCTTCCCGTGAGATTGATTCCGGTGACATTCAGTGCACATTGATCGGGCTACCATCGTCGGACCTGTAGCCGCCGATCTGGTAGGTTTCTTTGTCGAGCAGTTCGTCTGCGCCGATCGCCGTGGCGTGTCCGTCGCCAAACCACGCGTTGGCCCGACCGGCGTGTCGGATATGCACTAGAGGCGCACTAGGCGCGGACTGAGAGACGTCACTCGGCGCAAACCAGTACCATTGCATCAACTTTTGTGAGAAGGGATGAATGAATCCCGAATCGGCAAACAGGATAAACTGCGAGGGGGCCGGCAGCGAAATGCTGGGATCGCGGTGACGCACGCGGCCGCCCAGGAGTTTGTAGCCACTCCATAGGCGGCTCTTGCGCATGCCGTAGGACTGCTGGCCGTAGTCGGCGCTGCCACCAGTCAGCGATGACTCCAAGGTAGGACATAGGTAGATGCCGCGGAGGGGATCCTGCCATTTGGTGATCGGATCGCTGTAGCCGGAGTCTGCCAGCTCGAAGTACCAGTGCTTTCTATGGGCGGGCCGATCATCATCGAGAACCTCCGGCGTCCAGCCCTGGTGATCCATGGCGTAAGTCATGGTCACGGTTCCCAACTGCCGCAAGTTGCTCAGGCACACCACCGCCAGCGCTTTTTCGCGCGCGCCTCGCAGGGCGGGCATTACCAGGCTGATCAAAACACCGATGATGGCGATGACCACCAGGAGCTCGATGAGCGTGAAACCAGATGTTGTTCTTCGCCTCAAGGTCTGCTTTCCTTGCCGAATCCTTCGAGCGGGTTGGGCGCACCCCAAGCGGGCGCCCGACTTACGTCGTTGCCAGAGGATCCCTTCGGGTGCCGGATGCTTGATTCGGGTCAGTCCAGAGTGGACGCCGCCGCGCGGGACGGTGCCCACTCCGCCGTGATCCGTCTGTTTTTTAGATTTTCCTGCGCGCGCGCCGGACGGCCATCAAGGCCAGCGTGGAGAGCCCGAGCAGCGCCAGCGCGGACGGCTCCGGAATGACGGTTACCGTTACGCTCCCGAAGTCGTTGTCTGTCTCATTCTCGGCCCCAGTGGCCGAGAAGTTTCCGACCAACAGGGCGGGCGAGTCGCTCCACGCGCTCTCGCTCAGTCCGGTCAGCGACCCTGTCCATTCCTTGCTGTTCGCCCCGGCTTCAATGCGTACCGTAAAACTGGACGCGCTCAAGGTCATGCGGACCAGATCGAGCCCGTCCGGGGCCTCGAAGCCGGCGGCCTGCTCGTCGATCAACTTGGTATTGTAGAACCACCCGCTGGTGGTGGTGCTCGTATAGTAGCCGAATGTTACCCGTGGCTCAATACTTGCGGCATTGCCGTATCCGCGCTCGATTAGCATGCCTACAGACGTCATCTTATCTCTGTAACTCTGCTTATCGGCCAGCCAAAAGAAGACGCGTTGATGCCGGTGATCGTTATTAGGTGTTGTGTCGTTCCAAACGACATCACTCAATTCGAATGACAGTTCCTGATCGTAGAAGTTGAAATCCGCATTGAAGTCCGTACCAATCCGGGCGTCCGGGGCATCTACCTCATACTCGGAAACCATGTTCAACGTGTCGCCGCCAACCGTGAAGGAAACCGTACCCTTTCCGGCGGTGTGGGTCCACTTGCTGGTATCCAGTTCCGTGCCCGAGAACGTGTCCTCGAAAATCACGCTGGCTGGTGTCGGCGACGTGATCAGCAGCGCCAGGACAGCGGCTCCGATCACCGCCAGGTGGCGGTTGGTCATGCCTAGTCTTTGCTTGAGCTTCATCTTGTTCCTCCTCTGGTGGGGGTTTTGCTGCGGTTGACACCGACTTAAGTAGCCGATGCGTTGGGTCTGGTTTTCCATGGGTCCGTCTCCTTGTTTGTGCTTATCCGTGGTTCATGTGCTCCGGCGTCGGCCCGGTGGACCGGCGCACCTTCAAGACCATGTCCGTGGCGACGTGCTGCGTTTCGGGCTGGCCCTTGCGCAATTGCTCGAGTACCAGCTTCGCCGCCAGGCGGCTCACACTTGCGGTCTCTTGCGATATGGTGGTCAGTGGTGGTCGCGCGAAGCGCGAGAGCTCGACGTCGTCACAACCCACCACCGAGACGTCATCCGGCACTCGTGCGCCGTGAGCGTCCAAGGCCGCCATGGCCCCCACCGCGACGTGATCATTGACCGCCAACAGGGCCGACGGCAGTGCTTCGCGGCCGGCGACCTCGATGAACCGGTTCACCGCCGCGAAGCCGCTATCCAAATGGTCGCCATCGCTTGGAATGGAAATCACCTCGTCCATTCCAAGGTGCGCCTCGGCCAGTCCGCGGCGGATCCCCGCTATGCGCTGAGGATGCAACTCCTTTTTCATGGAGATGCCCACGAGGCCCAGATGGCGGTGCCCCAGATCCAACAGGTGGCGCGTGGCGGCATAGTAGCCTTCTTCCTGCCGGGGCGTGATGACCGTCAAGCCCGGAAGCAACTCGGGCACACGCCCGATCACGCACACGGGCTTGCCTTCCTCCAGAAAGGGCTGAATGAAATCCAGCGAGCGTGAACTCACGCAGGCAAAGATCACCGCATCTACTTGTTGGGCAAGGAAATGCAGGCAGATTTCCTGCTCGGTCCTCGTATCCCAGCGTGTGCAGGAGAAGGCCACCTCGTAGCCCTCTTGGCGACAAAGGTGTGAAACAAGATCCAATTTCTCCGCATAGAGTGTGTTGCGCAGTTCCGGGAGGATCATAGCGACGCAATGGGTCTTCCGCAGCCGCAGGTTCCGCGCTTGGTGGTTCGGCCGGTAACGATACTTCCGGGCCAGCGCCTGCACCCGCTGGCGCGTCTCGGGACGGATGGCCT
>JAIPIQ010000119.1 GCA_021734645.1 Fidelibacterota bacterium
CCCGCCGACGCCGACGAGCAGATGCGGGCCGCCGGGGCCAGCGGGCTGCTTTACGCGGCCGAGCACCGGCGCCGTGATGGTTCCGTCTTTCCGGTGGAAATCAGCGCCTGCGGGGGGCGGGTGGGCGGCGAGGATGTGATCCTGCAAGTCATCCGCGACGTCACCGAGCGCCGCCAGGCCGCGGACGAGCATCGCGCCCTGCAGGGGCTCTTCGAGCAGTCCCAGAAACTGGATACCCTGGGGCGGCTGGCCGGAAGCGTGGCCCATGATTTCAACAATCTCCTGCAGGTCATTCTGGGGATCACCGACCTGCTGCTAGACGAAACGGCGCCCGCGGAGCGCAGCGCGCCCCAATTGCGGGAAATCCGGGATGCGGCCGAGAAAGCGCGGATACTCACACAGCAACTGCTGCTCTTCAGCCGCCGCGATCCGGCCACGCCCCAGGCCCTCAATTGCAATTCCGTTGTGCGGGAAGTCGAACCGGTGCTGCGCCGCCTGTTGCCGCCCAATATTCAGGTCGTCTTGCACTTGGTGGACAAGGCGCCGCCGATCCGCGTTCATGCGGGGCAACTGCAACAGGTGTTGATGAACCTGGCGCTTAATGCCCGGGACGCCATGCCGGCCGGCGGTCAATTGACCATTGAAACCGAACATGTGGTCCTGACCGCCGCGGATACGGCGCGCCATCCGGATCTCGAGGCCAAGCCGTACGTGCGCCTGCTGGTCGGCGATACGGGCGTCGGCCTCAGCCCCGAGGCCCGCGCGCATTTGTTCGAGCCGTTTTTCACCACCAAGGCCCCGGGAGAAGGCGCCGGCCTGGGGCTGGCCACCGTCTACGGCATTGTCAAGCAATGGGGCGGCGCCATCATTCCCTATTCCGAACCGGACCGAGGTACGGCCTTCAAAATCTATCTGCCGGTCATGCCGGACGAGACGGCGTCCGGATCCGCCGGCCCGGAGAAAGGGGCCGAGCCGACGCCGCTCGAGGGGAGCGAGACCGTGTTGCTGGCCGAAGACGACGCCGGCGTCCGGCGCATGACCGCGCGCGCCTTGCGCAAGTTCGGCTACGAAGTCATCGAGGCGGAGGATGGCGCCGAGGCTCTTCGCAAGGCCGCCGCGGCCGCCAAACCGGTCCAAGTGTTGGTGACCGACCTGGTGATGCCAGAGGTTGGCGGGCGCGAGCTGGCGGACCGGCTCCAGGAACAACAACCGGATGTGAAGATCATTTTCATTTCCGGTTTTTCCGAAAAAGGCGCCTGGGCCCGCGGATTGCTGCCGCCTGGCGCGGTTTTTCTCAGCAAGCCTTTTGCCCTGGCGGAACTGGTGCGCATGATCCGGGACCAGTGCGGCGCGGCCGGCTGAGATTGCGCCGCGGGCGCCCAGCCCTCAGGCCGGCCTGGTGGTTGGCTGCGCTTGCTCACTGATCACTGTCGGCTTGACGGTCGGGGGGCGTTGGGGCATAGGGTTACGTGATTCAATATACGTTGGGTATTCTTAGGAAAAAGGAAAGGGAATAACATGGCCAAGGGAAATGGTTGTCTGGCGGCGGCAATGGTGGGGGGCGTCATCCTGGTGCTGGTCCTGGTGTTTGGCCTGGCGTTCATGGGGGTCTATAATCGCCTGGTCGGGCTGGACGAGAGCTGCTCCAGGGCCTGGGCGGATGTGGAAACGGTGCTGCAGCGGCGGTTTGATTTGATCCCCAACCTCGTCAATACGGTTAAGGGCTATGCCAGTCATGAGCGCGAGCTGCTCGAGGAAGTGACCCGCCTGCGGAGTCAATGGGGCGCCGCGCGCGAGCCGGCCGCCCGCCAGCAGACCGCCGGCCTGCTCGAAGGCGCCCTGGGCCGCCTGATGGTTGTGGTAGAAAACTATCCCGACCTCAAGGCCAACCAGAACTTCATCGCCCTCCAGGATGAGCTCGCGGGCACCGAAAACCGCATTTCCGTCGAACGCCGCCGCTTTAACGAGGCCGTGCAACGCTATAATACCGCCATCCGCCGCTTCCCTGCCTCGATCGTGGCCGGGCTGCGCGGCTTCGACCGCCGCACACCCTTCGAGGCCGCGCCGGAAGCCCAGGCCGCCCCGGCCGTTTCATTCTGAATGGCGCGGCGGCAGCGCCGCCGGGTGAGATTCAGCGGATTGACAAATAGAGGCGCTGGGTATAATGCTCCTTGAGATTATGCGAATAATTCATGAAAAGTGTGGTTAAGGTAAACCGGGCGCTGATTGCCCGCGAGGCCGGGGTTACGGGAACGGTGGTTTCCGCAGTGTTGAACGGGCATGCGAGTGTCCGGGTGAGCGCGGCGAAACGCGACGAGATTCTGAAGCTGGTGCGCAGGTACAACTACGTGCCGAACAAGACCGCGCGCAGTCTGGCGTTTGGCCGGACGCATACCATTGGCTTACTGGTCTCCCGGTTGACGCCGTATTATGCCATGTTGACGGAAGCGTTGCAGTCGGCGGCGCAGGCCCGGGGGGTGGATGTTTTGCCGTTGACGTCGGGGGCGAATGAAGAGTTGGAGGAGCAGCACCTGGCCAATTGCTGCGACGGGCGGGTGGACGGAGTGATCACGGCGGGTTCCAACGATCACAGCCTGGCGTTGCGCGCCAAGTACACCCGGCCGCCCCATGATTTGATCATGGTTTTGATTCGCGGGCCCACCGTGGGTTTCCCGACAGTACATTTTGATGATGTGGCGGCGGGGCGCATGGCGGCGGATCACCTGTTGGACTTGGGCCGGACGGTATTCTGCGTGATGGGAACGTCCGGCGAACGGGTGCGTTCATTCAGGGAGCGCGTGAGCCAACGGGTGGCGTGGCCCCCCGAACGGGTCGAAACGCCGGAGTATTTCAAGGCCGGACTCGCGGCGGCCGAGCGGGTGCTGGCATTACGTCCGCTGCCAGACGGCGTGTTTGCCTGCAACGACCTGCTGGGATTGGCCCTGATGCACGCCGCGCAGCGCCGGGGCGTGCGCGTGCCGGATGATCTGGCGATTGTAAGCTGTGACAACACGGAAGCCTGTTTGTATCCCCTGCCGCAACTGACGAGCATCGATACCCAGGTCGCGCTGACGGCGGAAACCGCCCTGCAAAAACTGGTGGACCGGATCGAGGGCCGCGTGCCCGAACAAGAGCACACGGTCCTGCCCGTGACGCTGTGTGTCCGCGGTAGTACTGTTTCCGGCGCGGAGGCCACTGACCCCCGATCGCGGCACTGACGGGGACGCAAATGGCAGTCGGGGAAGGCGCGTGTGACGGGCTTCTTCCTGGCCCTGGGCACCCCCGCGAATTATTTCTGCCGGATGGGGGTTGACAATTGAACCGACCAAGGTATATAAGGTTATGTAACATGATTATAGGGGTAATCAAATTAATGTATCGGGCATGGCGTGGCGGGCGGCGGAATGGTTCCGGGCGCGGGGTTCGGCATAGCGGCGGGTTTACGTTGATCGAGTTGCTGGTGGTGATCGCGATCATCGGGATCTTGGTATCGCTGCTTTTGCCGGGATTGCGGCGGGCGCGGGAGTCTGCCCAGCGGCTGGGTTGTGTCAACAATTTGAGGCAAATTGGTTTGGGATCGGCCATTTACCAGGCGGACAACCGGGGGGAATTGCCCTGGTCGGCGCGGGAAATCCGGCGGGAGGACGGGACGCGCAGCGCGTATGCCTGGTGGACGTACAAGTGGGGCAAGCAGCCTGATCTGCATCCGTGGTTTGGGACGGCCATGCACCCGCGGAATGATCGGCTTCGCGCGACAAGCTGGTGTCCATCAACCGGGCGTAGCTGGGTTGATGGCCGTCCCGTCTACGACTATATGATCAATGTGGAAGCCTGGACAAGTTTTGCGCACGGCAGCATCAGCCAAGGCGGGCGACTGAAAACCAAACGGGCCAGCATGGTGCGTCGGCCTTCGAGTTTGACCGTGGCCATGGACGCCTCAATGGAAATCTGGCCCACGCTGGCTAGCGCGGATTGTTTGGCGATCGGGCAATGGCGACTATGGGAAGAACATCAAGACTACATTCGTGACCTGTTCGGGACCTATCATGACGGACGTTTCAGCGCGCTGCATTTCGACGGCCATGTCTCGGCGATGCGTCCCGAGGAATTCGAGGAAGAACACTACATGCTGCGCTGAGAGCATGGTAACGGGATGCGACGCGGTGAGCGGCCGCGGACCCATTAGAACAACTGAAGCAACGGGAGTTCGGTAATGCAAGGGAATACATTTCATTGGAGATCTGGCGCTTGGCGTCGGCGGCTGAGGCATGGCGCGCGATGGTTGACTGCTCTGCTGCTGCTGGCCACCGCGCGGGATGCGGCGGCCGGGATTCTTTTCCATGTGGATTTCGAGGAGGGCTTCAAGGCGCACCTGTCTGGCGGCACTCCTGAGGCCGTGGTTGTGGGTGAGGTGGACGTGGGCGAGGGCATGTATGGCGGGCAGGCGGCGGTGCTCAAAGGTCGCGACGGCCACCTAGAGTACGCCGTCGAGGGGAACCTACAAGCCCAGGCGGGCACCATCGAGCTGTGGGTCCGGGCGCTGGACTGGGATTGGGACGGCGCGGACATGTTTACACTGTTTCACGCCGACCTCGAATCGGAAGGTATCTTCCAGATCTATAAATATGCTGACGGAGGTCCCACGGCGCGGGTTCTGTTCCTGGCCGGCGGGAGCGAGGGCGAAAACCATGCGGCGGCATTTCATACGGAGGACTGGGGCCGCGCAGACTGGCAACATCTTGTGGTGACCTGGAACAAAGATGGGATTGCAACCTACCAGCAGGGGGAGTTGTTCCGCAGGCAACGTGTCAGCAATCCCGATCCCAATGATCCGGCGCACGAAGCGCTCAATCTTGTGTTCGGCGACCGATTCTCCATCGGCGGCCGCTCGTACAATCCCGCTGGCGGTCAGACGGCCGTGGATAGCGTCACGATCCATGACCGGGTTCTTTCGCCGGACGAGATCAGGCGGAATTACCGGCGCGGCCTGGGGTTGGGGTTTGAGCCCATGGGCCGTCCTGTTCTGGCGGTGCCGCTGTCTGACGGAGCGATGCCGACCCTAGATAGCCTGGTGGCCGAAGATGAGTGGGCACATGCTTTCGCAATCAATGGCTTTGTGAAGATGCTGGCTCCAAGTGTTGAGATCATGCCTTTTGAGAACCGGGTGTATGCCCTCAGTGACGGCAGCCATCTCTATATCGGGCTGGTATCGGAAAACATTGAAGGTCAGCCCCTCAAGACGGAAGCCAGGACGGCGGACGACAAGATCTTTCGCGACGACTGTTTCGAGATCATGATTTCTCCCAACCGGGAAACCATTTACAAATATGACATCAACGCCGCGGGCGTGCTGGCGCGTTGGGTCAGCTTGCAGCGGCAGCCGACTCAGGCCAAGGGCGCCGCTTCGGAAAGAGACGGTCATTTCCATGCCGAACTGAAGATTCCCCTCGATGAACTCGGCTTGGCCCAAGACGCAAAACCGGGCGACACGTTGGCGATCCAGTTTGTTCGTTCCTACAAAACACAACCGGCGAACAGGTATGCAGGCCTGCCGTGGAACCGGGATTTCTTCAAGCGTGATGCCTATGCCAAGCTGCTCTTTGTCGCCGCAGACAACTCAGTTGCGATCCATTGTCCACCGCGGGATTTGCTCCGCGGGCAGGTCCGGCTCAGCGCGACGGTTGGCACTGGCCATGTGGGCCACACACTTGCCGTGGCGCTGGTCGATGCCGAGGGCCAAGTGGTGGCTGAAGAGGAGCGGGCGCTGAGCGGGGTGGGCCCGGTGACGTTGGCGCTGGATGTGGAGCCGGGTTTCGTCGGGCGATTGGTCGTGAGCGTGGACGGATTGTATCATCACGAGATGCCCTTCAGCGTCGTGCCGGCGCTGACGACGGATTATCTCATCTATTCCACCACGGACACATTAAGCGTGACCCTCGACGTCTCGGGATCCCTCCGGAAACTGCCGGATCTCCAGGCCGAGATTCTGATTCTTGACGGTGGCGGCCGCGAGGGGCTGCGCCGCCATATCGAAAACCTGCCGCATTTACGCGGACAGTACGAAGTGGATGTTTCCTCCTTGGAACATGGCTCCCACCGCGTAGAATGTGTTCTGCGTGATCGCCTGGGCGTGGAGGAGGGCCGGGATACCTTCCGGATCAACGTCTTCAGGCATCTGGAGGGCGTTCCCAATACGATCGGCATAAGCGCTAAGGTGCCCCGGCCCTGGACGCCCGTTGAGGTGAACGAAAGCGGTGTTTTTGGCGTATGGGGTCGCGAGTACGACTTTGACGCAGGTCTTTTGCCGGCCCGGCTGGTGGTCCAGGGCGCCGAAATGCTTTCGGCGCCCATGGCGTATGTGATCGAGTATGCGGATGGCAGTCGGCAGGAAGCCGTGGGCGGCCGGTTGCAGATCGCGCAGATCCGCGAGGGCCGGGTTGATTTCAGCGCCCAGTATGAAGACCAAGGGCTTCGGATTCGGCATACCATGTGGATCGAGTATGACGGCCTGGTGCGGATCGAGGCGGCGGTGGCCAGTGCGCGGGACATAAAATCTCTGCGGCTGCGCATCGGGGTCAAGCCGGAGAGCGCGCTTTTCTTTGGCGGCGCGGCCATGAAGGGCAAGTATCTCAGCGGCCTGCCCATGACCGGGGTCGGGCCGGATTTCTCGTGGTCATCGGAATACATGTATCCCTACGTGAAACTACAGGGGATTGACCGCGGGATCACTTGGCTGGCCGGTTCCGACCGGACCTGGAGGGTTGACAAGGGCCGGGCGAAATTGTCGGCGGATGTTGGCGGCTTGACGGTGACTTTCATTGATACGGACGAGGCCGGGGTTCGGCAGATAGCGTTCGATTATGGCCTCCAGGCCCTGCCGGCTCGGCCCGCGCGGAAAGATTTCCGGCGCTTCGGCCGCTGGCACGCCATGAACTGGCAGCATTTCTTTCCACCGAATATCGGGAGCACTTCGATCGAAAGCATGCTCGCCAATACATTTGAACGGACTGACCGAAAGGGGTGGGGCAGCATGGTTGAAAGTGGCAGGGCGTGGTCGGCCCTGCGCCCGCTCATTCTGCCTTTTGCCTGCTTTCCGCGGGGCATTGAACACACGCGGGGGATGATTCCCGACGACCTGTACGCGCAAGCACTGCAAGCCCTTCCGGTTGCGCTTGAGAACTGTGACGCCACGTTTGCCTACAAGACGCCGTACACCACGCCGACCTATGCGAGCGAGACCCTTCCGGAATGGGACTGGTTCCGGAGCGAATGGGAAAGCGTGCCCCGGCGCCGCTTCCCCAAATGGCGCCAGCCGGCCGTGAACGTGGCCCATGCCCAGTGGCAGGATTTCTACATGCATAACCTAAAGGAATGGATCCAGAAATACCGGATCAATGGTTTGTTTCACGATATGGCCGTGTTTTATGCCATGGAAGGCGGCTTGACGGGTTTCGGATACGAGAAAGACGGCGTGGGATACGATGAATTTCCCGTCTGGGGCGCGCGGACGGCATTCCAGCGGATCTACACACTGCACCGGGAAATCTATCCGGAGGGTTTCAGTTATATGAACGGGGGGCCGGTCCTGGGGGCCTATACCGATTTCATCATGTACGGCGAGGCGTACCTGCATACCATCGAACGCAGCATCTATGATCTGCACGGCGACGATCAACTGGACCCCTTCCTGCACGCCGTACTCAGCGCCGAGGCCGCCGGCAACAAGACCATCGTGCTCACGTGGGTGCCCGCCACGTATGTCAAGGAGCGCGAGCCTTCCATCCATATGTTCGGCTTGATCCTGCTCCATGATGCCATTGCCTATCTGGGGCGCAATCAGGGTGATGTGCTCCGGGAGACCGGTGCGCTGAAAGAGAAATTCGGACTGGGGCAGTATGAGCCCATCACCTTTACCGGCTACTGGCAGGCGGAAAACGAATGGTATACCACCTCCGCCGCGCACTTGAAGGCAAGCATCTACACGCGCGACGATGAACGCGCGCTGATGATTGTCGTCAACACCACCCGGCAAACAGATGAAGCGGCGCAATTTAACGTCGCCCTCGACAAGCTGGGAATTGGCAAAGTGACCCGCGTGCAGGCGTTTGATCCGCTGCGGAACACCTACACGGACCTGCCCTATACTGTGGAGGGAGAACGTCTGAGCTTTGAAGTGGGCGTGGAAAGGACGCTGTACCGGGCGGTGTTCATCGAGGGCAATGGGCATGGGACCGCGGACGCGGATGAGGAAAGGCCGGAGATATTGACTGTGGACGGCATCCGCATTGAGAAGAACATTGACTATCTCGGTTCGGAACGAGCGGAAAAGGCGGACCTTTATCTGCCGGCAGCAGCGCCGACCGCCGGGACACTTGTCCCGGGGGTCGTGATCCTGCATGGCGGTGGTTGGGTGGGCGGCAGCAAGGAGGGTGGGCGCGAAGTTCACATCGGGAAGACCTTGGCCCAACACGGGTATGTCGCCTTGAGCATTGACTATTTGCTGGTTGATCCCGAGAACCCGTACGTCGCGGTTTGGCCGCAGAACCTACACGATTGCAAGACCGCCGTCCGATGGCTGCGAAAAAATGCTGGCCGCTTGGGTATTGATCCCGACT
>JAIPIQ010000120.1 GCA_021734645.1 Fidelibacterota bacterium
TCTCCCGGCGAAGATTCAGCTTGAAGCCCTCCTCCTCGACTTCAAAGGCAGTCAGCTCATTGGCTTTCATGAGCTCGATGACACGACGAATCAATTTCAGGTCCATGAGCGGAACTCCTATTTATTTCTGCGGACGGTTGAGCGTATTGACCAGGGCTTCAAGGGCCAACTCGTAGCCCAACGGCCCGAGACCCTGAATCTGCCCCAGACAGAGTGGCGCCGTCAAGCTGACATGCCGGAAGGCCTCGCGCGCGTGGGTATTGCTGAGGTGCACTTCAATGCAGGGCAGATGCACGGCCGCCAGGGCATCGCGCACCGCCACGCTGGTATGGGTATAGGCCGCCGGATTCAAAATCAGGCCGTCGCATTGTCCGGGCGCCTCCTGAATCCAGGTGACCAGCTCGCCCTCGTGGTTCGACTGGCGGCAGACCAGGCTGGCGACGCCCAGGGCTGCGGCCCGGCGCGCCAGCCGGGCCTCGATCTCCGCCAGGGACACCGCCCCGTAAACATCCGGCTCGCGCTGCCCCAGCAGATTCAAATTCGGTCCGTTGATCACCAATATGCGCATCCTGCTTTTCCTTATTGCAAAGCCGCACTCTAGCAGTTTCCCGCCCCGTCTGCAATCCCGCACTGCGGAAGATAATCGGGGGGGGCGCAGGACCCGAAAGATACCATCGCGAATCCGAATCGCACTCTTTCTATCGCCGATCGAGAGAGTGCGATTCGGATAGGGGGGCGAATGGCGCCGCCGAGCGTTGTATTTGAAGGAAACCCAAAGAAAAGCCCAAAGAAAAGATGTTGCATTTCAAATCAGATGTGTGCTATTGTATTCGCATAGTGGATATTCAAACATATCATGCATCAGGAGGTTCATCATGTCTCAAACCGTAACGCTTAGACTGGACGATTCTGTCTATAAGAAGTTCAAAGGGCTGGCCGTTCACGACAACCGCCCTCTCTCGAATTTCATACAGACGGCGGCGCTTCGCTTTGTGGAGCAGCACGAGCTCATTGACGAATTCGAGATGGCCGAAATCAGAGGCAATGTCTCCTTGAATCACAGCATCAAGAGCGGCCTGCGCGATGCGAAGGCGAAGCGAGGGCGATTTGTCTGAGTTCAAGATCTTTGAAACGGACGAGTTCCTGAAACGGCTCAAGAAGTTGTCGTCACGCGACGCAACATTCTTGAGGTGTAAACTTGATTCCTTTGTCTATCCCCAGCTTAGGGTAGAGCCATTCTGGGGAAACCATATCAAGAAACTTCAGGGGTACACCCCGGAAACATGGCGTTACCGAATCGGCAAGTTCAGGGTCTTCTATGTCGTAGACCAGAAGGACCGGATTCTTTACATGCTGACTGTCGATGATCGTAAAGACGCCTACAGGTAGACCCGCTTGGGATAACAATTGAATGCACTGTAGGAAAATGGCGCGCCATTTTTGCCGGTGATTCAGCACGTCCAGCGGCCGCCGATAATCGGGCTTGTGCGGGTGCGCTCGTATGCTATCGTGAAAGGCGTAACAGCGGTCGGCACAGGTGTCTGGTTGGCCGCCGTGTAAGGAGATATTCAAATGGCTCGGATATATAATTTCAGTGCGGGGCCGGCGACGTTGCCCCTCGAGGTGCTGCGCGAGGCCCAGGAACACCTGGTGGATTATCATGGCGCGGGGCTTTCCCTGCTGGAGGCGAGTCACCGGGGTCCCGAGTATGACGCGGTCCATACGGAAGCCATCGAGAATCTGCGCCAACTGCTCGATATTCCGGCGGAATACAGTGTGTTGTTCATGACCGGCGGCGCCACGACGCAATTCGCCCTGGTTCCCATGAACCTGCTGCTGCCCGGCGAAACCGCGGATTACGTTCATTCCGGTTCCTGGGCTGGCAAGGCCATCGAGCAGGCCCGCTTCGTGGGCCGGGTGAACGTGGCGGCCAACACGGCAAAGGAACGCCCCGCGCGCATGCCCGCCCCGGACGAGCTGAACCTGACCCCCGGCGCGGCCTACCTCCACCTGACCTCGAATGAAACCATCGCCGGCACCCAATGGAAGACCTTCCCCGAGACGGAGGCCCCCCTGGTGGCCGATATGTCTTCCGACATTTTGTCCCAGCCCCTGGATGTCAGCCGCTTCGGCCTGATTTACGCGGGCGCGCAGAAGAACCTCGGGCCGGCCGGCGTGACCATCGTCATCGCCCGCACCGAATGGCTTGCGCGCGCGCCGGAAAATCTGCCCACGATCTTGCGGTACCAGGCGCACGCGGCCGAGAATTCCCTGCTGAACACCCCCCCCTGTTTCCCCATCTACCTGGTCATGCTGGTCACCCGCTGGCTGCTGAACCTGGGCGGCCTCGAGGCCATTGCGGCCCGCAACCGGGCCAAGGCCGAAACCCTGTACTCGGTCTTGGACGGCAGCGCGTTCTGGCGGCCCACGGCCGCGCCGGCGCATCGCTCGCTGATGAATGTGACCTTCCGCCTGCCGAGCGAAGAGCTCGAGCAGCAATTCATCAAGCAGGCGGCGGCCGCGGGGCTGAAAGGCCTCAAGGGGCATCGTTCCGTCGGCGGGGTTCGGGCCTCGATTTACAACGCCTTCCCGCCGGAGGGTGTCGAGGCGCTGGTGGCTTGCATGCGCGAATTCGAGCGCCAGCACGGCTAAGAGACGCCGGATGTCCAACCGCTTGTCCGCGGTATCCGCCGGGGGTTGGTCCCTGGGGGGATTTTGCGCCCGCCGCTGGTTGCCGCGGGGGCTCGCGCCCGCCGATACGGCCGGGCGCCAGCGCCTGGGGGAAATCGAGGGCATCATCGGTCTGGTGCTCAGCGTGGTGCTCAGCCTGCTGAAACTGGCCCTCGGGTTGCTGGCGGGCAGTCTGGCTCTCTTGGCGGATGCGGCCAACAACCTGGCGGATATCGGCAGCAGCCTGCTGGTGATTTGGGGATTTCGCGTGGCGCGTCGCCCGCGCGACCGCCAGCATCCCTATGGCTATGGCCGCATCGAGCCCCTGGTGGCTTTCATCCTGGCGCTGATCCTGCTGGCGGTGGCCATCGAGGTGCTGCGCGCGGGCCTGGGGCGCCTCGCCGCGCCCAAGACGCTGCAGGTCACCGGCTGGATGCTCGTGGTTATCGGCGCGACGGTGGGCGCCAAGACGCTCATGGCCTGGCTGGCTTTCAGCCTCGCGCGCGTCACGCACTCGCAGGTCCTGCGCACGGAAGCCTGGAATCATGGCTTTGATGTGCTCAGCACCAGCCTGGTCTTTCTGGGCTTACTGGGGGCGCGCCAGGGCTGGCATCAACTGGATGGCTGGGCGGCCATCGGGGTGGCGGCCTGCATCGCCTATACCGGCTGGCGCCAGGCCGGCGAAGCGGGCCACGTCCTGATCGGCGCGGCGCCGGATCCGACCGAATTGAAGCGGGTCATGCAGTTGGCGACGCAAGTCCCCGAGGTCTTCAGCGCGCATGACGTGGTCATTCATGCCTATGGCGACTTGAAGTTGATCAGCCTGCACATCGAAGTGGACGCCCGCCAGGATGCCCTCGCCGCGCATGCCTTGGCCGAACAGGTCGAGGAAGCCGTGGCCGCGGCGACCAACGCCCGGACCGTGGTCCATGCCGATCCCGTGGACCATACCCATCCCGACTATGCCGAAGCCGCCACCGCCCTGCGCCACCTGGTTGTCAACGCCCCCTACCTGGGCGGGTTCCATGATCTGCGCCTCGAAGGAACCAAGCCCAACCTGAAACTACAGGCGGACCTCGTCGGCGGCGAACATCTCCTGCCCGCTGAATTCGCCGAACGGATTGCCCAGGCCCACGCCCAACTGGCGCGGACCCTGCCCTTTGTCCGCGCCTTTGACCTGGGCCTCGAAACACCCTATGCCGGCGACCGGGAAATCCGCCGCCATTTCGAACGCGACCCGCCGCTCAGTACTGGGCGTTGATCCGTTGCTCCGCCTCGGTCCAATATTGCAGCGGATCGCCCCGAAAACCATTCTTCTCCGCCAGAAAATAGGCGGCCTGCTGAATCTGCCGGTAGCGCTCCTCCGACGACAGCACCGCAGGCGGCGCAACCGCCTTCTTCTTCACCGGCGTTTTCCGGACCGCCGCTTTTTTGGCGGGCGCCTTCTGGGCGGGCGCCTTACGGGGCGTCGCCGGGGCCAGATCCTGCTGTTGGGCGCCGGGTTTTGCCTTGCCGACTGCTTTTTTCTTTGCGATCATCTCAATACTCCCTATGTTTCCATTCGTCGGCAGATACCGCTGGGCCCTGCCGGACGATCATTTTTTTGATTACGTGCTGATTCGTACCCTACACGAGACAAAGTGCTTTGCCAAGATGAAAAGCGGATTCGAGGAGTGTGAGATGACCATTGAGCAGAGATTGAGCGCCTGGATGGCAGCGGCGTTTGCGCGGGCCGGGGTGACGGAAGCGGCCCATGGTTCCATTGGCGTGCGCCGGTCGCAGAACGAGGCGTTTGGCGATTACCAGTGCGAGGCGGCCTTGAAGGTGGCGCGGGCGCTCGGCCAGCCGCCGCGGGTGCTGGCGGCGGCGGTGCAGGCCCAGGGTACCCCCCCGGGCTGTGAACCGTTGGCGGTCGCCGGGCCGGGCTTTTTGAACCTGCGTCTGAGCACGGCGGGGCTCGAGGAGGCCCTCGAGGCCCAGGCGGCGGATGAGCGCCTGGGCACGCCGCCAGCGGGCGCCGGGCGCACGGTGGTCCTGGACTACTCGAGCCCCAACGTGGCCAAGCCCATGCACATCGGCCACATCCGCTCGACGGTGATCGGCAATGCCCTGGACCGGCTCTTCCGCTTTCTGGGCTACCGGGTGATTGCGGACAATCATGTGGGCGATTGGGGCACCCAGTTCGGCCTGCTGATTCTGGGCTACCGGCAGTTTCTCGAGCCCGCCGCGCTGCAGGCCGATCCGATCGCCGAACTCGAGCGCCTGTACCGTCTCAGTTACGAACGCAGCCGGGCCGAACCGGAGTGGCTGGCGGCCGCCCGCGCCGAACTGGTCAAACTCCAGGCCGGCGACGCGGACAACCTGGCCCTCTGGCGTCAATTCGTGGCCTGGAGCCGCGCCGAGTTTCAGCGCGTCTACGAGCGCCTCGATGTCCATTTCGACCTCGAGCGCGGCGAGAGCTACTATAACGACAAGCTGCCCGGGGTGCTCGAACGCCTCGCCGCGGCCGGCGTGCTCGAAGCCAGCGAAGGCGCGCAAATCGTGCGCCTAGAAGCAGAGCAACTGGGCGTGTGCATTGTGCGCAAAAGCGATGGCGGCTACAATTATGCCACCACCGACCTGGCCACGGTCCTCAACCGGATTGACGAATTCAATCCCACGGAGATCGTCTACGTCACCGATGAACGCCAGCAACTGCATTTCAACCAGATCTTCGCCGTCGCCCGCCGCCTGGGCGTGGCCACGACCCTGCGCCACGTTTGGTTCGGCCTGATGCGCCTGCCGGAAGGCACGTTTTCAACCCGCGAAGGCAACGTGATCAAGCTCGAACGCCTGCTCGACGAGGCCGAAAGCCGGGCGCTGGCCCTGGTACAGGCCGGCAGCCCCGAACTGCCGGCGGAAACCCAGGCGGCCATTGCCCGGGCCGTCGGGCTGGGCGCGGTCAAGTATGCGGATCTCAGCCAGAACCCCCAGAGCCTGGTGACGTTCACCTGGGAAAAAGCCCTGGCCCTCGAAGGCAACTCAGCCCCCTATTTGCAATACGCCCATGCCCGCATCCGCGCCGTCCAGGATAAGTACCGCGAACGCTTCCCCCACGAAGATCCCGCCCGCTTCCCCCTGTGCGTCCGCGAACCCGCCGAGCGGCGCCTGGCCTTGCGCCTGCTCCAATTCCCCGACGCCCTGCTGGCCGCCGCCGCCCAGACCCGGCCAAATCTCATCGCCGACGCCCTCTACGATCTGGCCCAAACCTACAGCTCCTTTTACCAGACCCTGCCCTTCCTGAAAGCGCCCGCAGGCATCCGCGAAAGCCGCTTGCGGCTTTGCGATCTGACCGCCCGTGTGCTGAAACAGGGCCTGAACCTCCTGGGCATCGCCGCGCCCGACCGCATCTGAAAACCGGATACCCGCAACCGGCGCGGGCCCGCGGCTTGCCGGCGTTTCAGAGATCAATAATCTTGTTGCTGGGGGCTTCGTTGTTGATTCCGGGGAGATTCTCGATGTAGGGCACGAGGCGATAGGCATCCACCATGTTCATCTTATTCAGCAAGTCCCGGAGCTGCTCGGCGGCTTCAATGGAAGAGGCCAGCATTTCAGTCCGGTCTTCGGGGCTCAGATCGGGATAGCGCAGCATCATCTGTAGATTGGCCAGCAGGACCGTCGCCGGCTGGCCCAAATGATGGCAGGTGGCCCCGAAGCTGGCCAGCATGGCCCCGTGCGCCTCGCGTTCGCGCAGTACTTCCTCCGCCTTCTTGCGGTCCGTCAGATCTTCACCGGCCAGCACCATGCCGATCAATTCCCCCTCGCTGTCGCGGTTCGACGCCGCGGAAACCTGCGCGGGAAAGGTCGAGCCATCCGGCCGCAGGGCCTCGATTTCCCCCCGCCAGACCCCCGCCGGGCCGTACACGGCCGCCAGCATGTCATCAACCTCCTGCGCCCCCACAAATAACCCCGCAATCCGCGCGCCCTGCAACGCCTCCGCATCCGGATAGCCCCACAGCCGGATCCAGGCCGGATTGACGTGCTGAATGGCGCCTTCCAAATCGCACACCGCAATGCCGTTCACGGCGTTCTGAATGGCGTTATGCCCAATCCGCAACAAATCCTCCTGCTCGCGGCGCACACTGATGTCCCGAATGAAAAAACACATGCGCGTTTCCGCCGCCCGCAACAAGTTGATCGAAATCTCCGACGGAAAGTACGTTTGGTCCTGCCGCTGGCAATAGGCCTGCAACAAGACAAAGCGTTCGGATTCCAGATTGCGGCGCAGGGAATCCAGCAGGGTGGCATCAGAGCCCGCAATGAATTCGAGCACCGAGCGTTGCAGGAGATCTTCTTCGGCGTAGCCCAGAAAGGCGGAGGCGCGCGGATTGGCGTCTACCACCTGGCCGTTCAGGTCGGTAATCAGCACGGCGTCGTAAATGCCGCGCAGCAGCTCGCGATAGCGGGATTCGCTCTGGGCCTGCTGTTCGGCATCCATGGCATTGAACGCGCCCGGGCGTCGGATGCGCACGTTGCGGGGGGTCCGGGTCATGTGCTGGCGCACTTCCCGCGAAAGGTCAATGCGCATGGTGCTGCTGAGGTCGTGCCCGGACGGCTCGCTCATGACTGGAGCCTCATGTTCACGGCGCCCTCAAGACGACGGTTTCGCCGGCTTCGAGGCGTACCGTCGTTTCTCCCAGGCGTTCGGTCCCGCGCTGCCACCCGACCCGGTAGGCGCCGGCGGGCGCCAGAATCTCGAGGGGGGGGCGTCCCATCAAGCGGTTGTTGATCCATAATTCCAAATCGGGCGCCGCGAAAGGCGCCGTGAGCAGGCCGGTGGCTTCCGGTGGCGGGGCGGCGCCCTCGACCAGCCAGATGCGCGGGGGCGGGGCCGGGGTTGCAACCGGTTCGGCGGGACGGGCGCGTAATTCGGATTGCAGGGCCAGCTTCGAGGGAAATTGCGTTTCCTTGGCCCAGTCCCAGCCGTCCGGCTCGAGCACCCGCAGCGTCCGGCGCAAGCGGGCGGGTTCATGGCCCGGGGCGCGGGCGATCAGATCAAGGATCAGCGTGTGCCGCCGGGTTTGCGGGTCGTAGGCGCCGACCACCGCCTGACCCGGCGCGGCGACCTGCAGCGCGGGCCATTGCCGGCCCCGCCACGTCCGGCCCCAACGCAACTCGACGGGCAAAACGAATGGCGTCGTCCCCAGGCGCTGACCGGGACTGCGTCCGTCCGCCGCAACGCTCCAGATTTCCTGCGTCGCGGGCTGGCCCCGCAGTTCGATGAATAACTGGTGATCCGCCGGACCTTCCTCGGCCGGCACAGCGGTCCCGCCTGCCAACAAGACGCAAGCCCAGGCCAATCGGCGTCTGGCCCGGCATCCGCTCAACGCACCCCATCCGCTTACATTCATAAGTCCATATATGCCCTGTTTTGCCGCGCATGACAAGTTCGGATGTTCGAACGGGTCCGTGTAGAGAAATCGGGGATTGACGGCGGGGGCGCGGGCTTACAGGCTGGGGGCATGACTATGCCAATTTGTATTTCCGCGCCGGGGAGCATCATGCTGCTGGGCGAACATGCGGTCCTGCATGGGCGGCAGGCGCTGGTTTGCGCGATTAACCGGCGCCTGCGGGTGCACGTCACGGCCCGGGCGGACGACGGCATCGAGTTGCAGACGGATCTGGGCGCCGCCACGGGGACGCTCTCGGCCCCGCCGGAGCGGGCGGAGCTGGCGTTTCTCTGCGCGGCGGTGGCGCGGTACCGGGGCCGTTTGGAGACTGGATTTCGGCTGGTGGTAACGAGCGAGGCGGACACACGCCAGGGTCTGGGCACCTCCGCCGCGGTGGTGGTGGCGGCGCTGGCGGCCCTCGAGACGCTGGTCACGGGCGAGTTGCCGGTCCCGGCCCGCCTGTTTGATGCGGCTTTGGCGGTGGTGCAGGGCGTCCAGGGC
>JAIPIQ010000121.1 GCA_021734645.1 Fidelibacterota bacterium
CCACTGGGTCGCCGCATCCCGCCTCGCATTCGCGTATCGGTCCAGCGCCCTGAAGCGCCGCAAGGCCCTGGTGCTCCGCGCCCGATTTCACACCCCCTGCGCCCCCGCCGCCGAGCTGCTGGCGGACTACGACCGCTTGCTGGCCCTGCGCCGGTCGAAGCACCCGGATTGGCGCCGCGAACCCTGCGCGGGCAGCGTATTTCGCAATCCGACGCCCGGCGCGCCCGGACAACCCTCCGCGGGCTGGTACCTGGAACAAGTCGGCGCGCCGGCCTGGCAGGTGGGCGGCGCCGGCATTTTTGCCCGGCACGCGAATATCATCGTGAAGGCCGATCCCGCCTGTCGCGCGGCCCATGTGCTCGAACTGATGACCCGCATGCGGCAGGCTGTTGCCGAGCGCTTCGGCCTGCTGCTCGAACCCGAGATCCTGTGCGTGGGCCGTTTTCCGAACCGGCCCCGCTGGGCGCAGGGACCGGACGCCCCGCTTGCGCTCGAGGCCCCGGCGGAGTAGCATGGCGCTATGATAGATGCCCAATGGATCGCCGCCCGCCGCGCGGAATTTCCCTTTTTCACAGACTCCGGTCAGCCGCCACCCGCCTATCTGGACAACGCCGCGACCACCCTGCGGCCCCGAGTCGTGGCCACGGCGCTCGCCCGCGCCTGTACGGATCTGACGGGCAATGTCCACCGGGCCACCCATCATTGGTCCGAAGAAACCACGATGGCGTATGAAGCCGCCCGCGCCGCCGTCGCCCGCTGGCTCGGCGCCGCCGAACCGGCGGAGGTGCTCTTCACGCGCAATGCCACCGAGAGCCTGAACTGGGTGGCGACAGGCTGGGGCCAGGCCCGCGGCCAACCGGGCGCCCGCGTCCTGGTCACCGCCCAGGAGCACCACAGCAACCTGCTGCCCTGGCGCGCGGCACTGCAACGATGCGGCGGCGCCTGCCTGGTCGCCGGCGTGCAGCCCGATGGCCGCGTGGATCCGGACCAATGGCACGCCGCCCTGGCCCAACAACCGCAGGTGGTGGCGTTTCCGCTGGTGAGCAATGTGACCGGGATTGTCAATCCCGTGGCCGAATGGGCGCGGGCGGCACGAGCTGCCGGCGCGCTGGTGGTGCTCGATGCCGCTCAGGGCCTGATCCACCACCCTCCCCTGGCCCTGGCCGCCAGCGATTTTGACTTCGTGGTCGGATCCGGTCACAAGCTGTTCGGCCCGCCGGGGATCGGCTTTCTCTGGGCGCGGCGCGCACACCTGAACTGGTTGCCCCCGCCATTGCTGGGCGGCGAAATGGTGGCAACGGTGACCGCTACGACCGCCCAGTGGTCCGAGCCGCCCTGGCGCTTCGAAGCCGGCACGCCCAACATCATCGGCGCCCTGGGCTTCGCGGCCGCGCTCGATTACCTGCGGGGGCTGGATCGTGATCAGCGCACGAATCACCTGCGGGCGTTGACCCAGTATGCCCAGACCGCCCTGGCCGCCGAGCCCGGCGTGCGCCTCGTGGGCGCCCGCCCCGAATCCGCCGGCATCCTGGCTTTTACCGTCGAGGGCATTCATCCCCATGACGTGGCACAGTTCGCGGACGCGGAAAACGTCGCCATCCGCGCCGGTCGGCTCTGCGCCCAGCCCTATATCGAGGCCCTGGGCCACGAGAGTCTCTGCCGGGCCAGCTTCCAGGTCTATAATGACGAATCGGATATCCAGCGCCTGCTCGTCGGGATCCGCCGGGCGCGCGCTTTCTTTCTTGCGGAGCACAAGCCATGACGCGCAACCCGACCGACCTCTATCATTCGCTGATCCGCGATCAGGCCTGCGCCCCGCGCAACTTCGGCCCCGCCCCGCCCGACTGGCGCGTCTTTCACGCCGAAAACCCGGCCTGTGGCGACGCCTTCAATCTGGCGCTGGATCTCGACGGCGGCCGCATCCGCGCCGCCCGCTTCAACGGCCGCGGCTGCGCCGTGAGTACGGCGGCCTTCTCCGTGGCCACCGAACTGCTCACGGGTGAAATGCTCGAAGACTGGCAAACCCGAACCGAGGCCATTCAGCGCTGGCTTGCCGGCCTGACGCCTTTTCACCCGCAATGGCCGGACGCCCTGCGGGCCTTTGAAGCCGTACGCCAGTTTCCCTCGCGCGTCCATTGCGCGGCTCTGCCGTGGCAGGCGCTCCTGAAGCCCCAGCCCGGCCACACCGAGGCGCCGTCATGACGCCCCGCGAAGAAGACGCGACGCCGGTGGGCGCGGCGCCCGAGCTGGAATGGCTGTGCCTGCAGCCGGAGCCCAAAGCCTGGGTGGTCGCCCATGCCCGCCCCCGCTGCGAAAAGAAAATACTGGGCCTCTGCCAACGCGAGGGCATCACCGCCTACCTGCCATTGCGCACCACCCGCCGCCGCTATGGCAAACGCGTGCGCATTTTCCAGAACCCGCTGTTCAGCGGCTATCTCTTCGCCGCCGTGGATCGCAATCAGAAGCAATTCCTGCGTCAGAACGACTACCTCGCCAATCTGCTTGAAACGCCGGAGCAGGCCAAACTGGTGAACCAGTTGCGCCAGATCGCCACCGTGCTGGCCATCGGCGGCGTGCAGGAAACCCTGCCCTTCATCCAGAAGGGCAAGCCCGTGCGGGTCATCGCCGGCCCCTTCAAGGGGCTCGAGGGGGTGGTCGAACGCATCGCCTCCCAAACCCGGATCATCATCAGCGTGGACTTGATCGGCCAGGGGATCGCCTGCGAAGTCGAGCCCACCTATCTGGCGCCAACCTGAAAACCACGCCCCGCGGACCGCTAACCCCGAGTATGCTGCCATGAGTCTGATTCGCTGCCCCCTGAACGACGCCGCCTTCATCTCGATCAACCGCCAGGCCCTGCTCGGTCCGGAGGGCGCGCTGCTGTTCTCCGATCTCGAGCAATGCGTCAGGGGCACCGCCCAACTCCTGCTCACCGCCGGGTGCCGCCCCACGGAACGGTTGGCCCTCGCGGCGCCGACCGGCTGGCGCGGCGTGGTGGTGCTGCTGGGCGCCATCCGCGCGGGCCTCGTGGCCTGTCCCCTGCCCCCCGCTACCCCCGCCGCCAGCGCCAGCCCCCTGGCCGCACTGGGGGCCGTGCCCTGGGTCGGCGCAACCGCCCCACCCAACGGACACAGCGCCATCCGACAAACCTGGACCTGGGAAGCCCTGACCGGCTTCACCGCCCCCCTGCCCCGTCACGAAATCATCCGGCTGCCCGCCGAAACCCTGACCACCATCTGCTGGAACCCGGGCGCGCCGCCAACCCCGGAATCCGCCCGCGGCTATTCCTGGGGCGACCACTACTACCGCGCCCGAAGAATCAATCAGCGCCTCCGCCTGCATTCCGGCGATATCTGCCTCCTCCAAACGCCCCCCGGGACCATCGGCGCCTGTGACCTGCTCTTCAGCACCCTCCTCGCCGGGGCTGCGCTGGCCCTGCCCGCCGCCGCCCCCCTGACCGATAACCTGATTACCCACGAGGCCACCATCGCCTGGGTCACCGAACCTGCACTGGCCACCGCCCTCGACAACGGCCTCTGCGCCAAAATGATCCCCACCCTGCGCGCCCTGATCATTGAAACGCCCACCATCTCAAGTGCACTGTCCGCCGCCGCCCGCGCCGCCGGACTCACCGTCCAGGCCGCCCCCGAACAACCCGAAAACCAAGCGGGGCAACGCCAGGTCAATGGATAGGATCTGATCGCGCGACAGGAATGCCGCTGGCCCGGAAATATTTCCCAGCCCCAGGGTTGACAAGCCCTCGCAAACATCTATGATGCGCGACGTGCCACGCAGAATGCCTTCGGCGAGATAGCTCAGCTGGTAGAGCAGAGGACTGAAAATCCTTGTGTCCCCGGTTCGATTCCGGGTCTCGCCACCACCTTTTTCATGCCGCCGGGTTGCAGCCGGTGCGCCCAGGAGGCTCGCTCCCCCCCCCACCGATTCACACGGGCCGGATACCCGGGCCATCAACCGTGCACAGGTTACCGCCGGCGCCCGTGTTAGAAGTTGATGAGATCGCGCGCGGCGTTTGACAGCGCGCCGCCGCGCGCCTAATGTGCAGCCAAAGGCCGCACGTGGGCAGGACGGCCAATAACTGATAATGGGAGCATATCGCATGGACCGCAACATTCTCTTTCTCTGCACAGGCAATTCGGCGCGCAGCCAGATGGCCGCCGCGCTACTGACCAAACACGCCGGCGACCGCTACCGGGTACACAGCGCCGGCACCCGCCCGGCCGCCACCGTCTTCCCCCCCGTGGTGACGGTCATGCGCGAGATCGGCCTCGATCTCTCGGACTGCCACCCCAAGGGCATCGATCCGTTCCTCGGCCGCATGCATTTCGAGTGCGTGATCACCGTGTGCAGCGACGCCGAAACCGAGTGCCCGGCCATCTTCGGCCCGGCCACCCGCCTGCACTGGCCCTTCGACGACCCCGCCGCCATCCAGGGATCCCCCGCCGAAATTCTCGCCGCCTGCCGCCGCATCCGCGACCAGATCGAAATCCGCATTCTCGACTGGCTGCGGGATTCCCAGTCCGCCGCCCGGTAACCACGGTTAAGCGGCGAGACGCCCACAAACCGCCACCCCGGGCCACCCATAGGCTCAACCGCACAGTCATTTGACAAACCACGCGGTCGGGCGCATAGTATTTTTATATACACATTCGGCTGCTCAACGGGAGTCGGCTTCAAAACAAAGGAGTAGGACAATGAAGGAATTGATTCAGACCGCGGACTGGAAATCGGAAAAGCACGTACCGGTGATCAAATTGCCGGAGCAGGCCCAAAAGGGACAGCCGGTCCAGGTGGCCGTGACCATCGGCGCCGAAATCCCCCACCCCAATACCAGTGAGCATCACATCGCGTGGGCTGAAGTGTTCTTTCATCCCGAGGGCGACAAGTTTCCCTACCTGCTCGGCCGCTTCGATTTCTCCGCCCACGGCGCGTCCGTCCAAGGCCCGAACACCAGCACGGTCTATACCGCCCCGACCGTGGTCTGTACGTTCACCACCGAAAAGCCCGGCACGGTGAGCGCCCTGTCCTATTGCAATATTCACGGACTGTGGTCCAGCGCAGCAGATCTGACCCTGCAGTAAGCGCCGCCGCACCAGACGCCGGGCAATCTCTCAGAATCCGGGCGCGGAAGATCAACTTCAGAACGTGGATCACGGATACGGGGTCGGAACTCACCGCCGTCCATCGCCTGGACCGCGATACAACCGGCTGTCTGTTATGCGCGTGTGACGCCGCCACCCGGATCCGGCACCTGTTCTCTCGGTGTTAGCCGTCCGACGTGCCGCGCGATTCTTCCGCGACCAGCCGGGTAATCGTGCCCCGTCCCATCCCGGGGACATCCACTGTGACTCGCGCCCGCCGCAAAGCCTCACCGACGATCTCCGCCAGAAAGACTTCGCAGATCACGTAGGCCGTGCAGCCGGGCTCGAGGTGGCCGCCATAGGCGCCCGCCTCCGTGGCCAACGTCACGTGAATGTGCGGCTCCCCCTCGACAATCAACCCGTTCATGGAGAGAATCTCAATGCCCCCCGCCCCGCGGCCGAAACGATTCTCCGTCGGAATGCGGTTGTGTGTGACCCAGTGCAGTGAATGCGCCGCCAGGGTCCCGTAGGCCCCCATGACCACCGCCTGGCGCATGCCGGCCGCGGCGGCATAATCCCGGACCGACACCAATACGTCCTCGCCGGGATCAACGCGAATAATATGAATCGTTTGCGGAACAAATGAGAATCCTTGCACGTGACTGCCTCCATGATTGGTTGTTCAAATCCTTGGCAACATATACACTCTCCGGACCGGGTGAACAACGCCCATTCCGGCGCCGAGAGGCACTCACTCGCTTACCGATCACCGGCCACTGCTTACTGATCACTGCTCATGATGCCGGGGGCCGCGCGCCAATGGACGCGGCGGTAGGCGCCCGGGCTGACGCCGAAGGCGCTTTGAAATGCGCGGGTGAAGTGGCTGTGATCGCAGAACCCGCAGGCCAGGGCGACCTCGACCACTTTCGTGCGGGTGTGGGCCAGTTGGCGGCAGGCCTGTTGCAGGCGGACCTTGCGCACATAAGCGGCCGGGGGCATGCCGAAGACATCGCGAAACCGGCGCACAAACTGGCTGACGCTGCGGTGCGCGCGCGCCGCCAGGTCGGGCAGCCGCAGGGGGTCCCCATAGCACCGGGTGATATGTTCCACCACCGGGGCCAGATCTTCGTACCGGCGCCACGACACTTCCTCGGCGTGCAGATCGCGGGTGAAACCAAGCACCCCCACGATCCGGCCGCGCCCGTCCCGCCAGGCCTGCTTGCTGGTTTCATGCCAGGTGATGCTGCCATCGGCATTCGGCACCCGCTCGACCCGCCGCGAGATGGACCGGCCCGTGCGCAACACCTCGCGATCGTCGCGCACGAAATGCGTGGCCAGCTCAACCGGCGCAAAATCGAAATCGGTGCGCCCCAATAATTCATCCAGGTTACGCGCCCCCACCATCCGGACGAAGGCCGCATTCGCGGCCACGAACCGACCGGCCCGGTCCTTGGCAAAGAAAAACACATCCGGCAGATCTTCAAACAGGCCCACCATCTGGGTAAACGCGCCATCAGACTGAATTCTCGCTGCGACCGCTGGCCGGTCCATCTTTTTCTTCATGCGCCGAATATACACATTTTCGCGCCATGGGTGCAAGCCGGATGAATGGGGTTCTGATATCAGTGAGGGCGTAAACAAAGCCAGCGGCGCGCGGTGGGACCAGTATCCCTGCCGCGGCCGCGCCGGAAGGGATAGTGACATGACCAAGGCCTTGATCCTATGGGGCGGCTGGGAAGGGCATACGCCCCGAGCGGCTGCCGAGCGGGTGGCGGACGCGCTCCGCGCCGCGGGCGGTGTCGTGGATCTCGAAAACAGCCTGGCGCCCCTCGAGGACGCCGACCGGCTCCGGACCTACCAGGTGATTGTGCCGGTGTGGACCATGGGGCAATTGAGCAAAGAGCAGGGCGACAACCTGAACCAGGCGGTCGCGGCAGGCGTGGGGTTCGCCGGTTTTCACGGGGGCGCCGGCGATGCCTTCCGGGGCAACCTCAATTACGAGTGGATGGTGGGGGGGCTCTTTGTGGGTCATCCCTACGTGGGGACCTACCAGGTTGCGCGCACCGGCGAGGACAGTCCGATTACCGCCGGTCTGCCGCCCGTTTTCGACTATCATTCCGAGCAATACTATATGTTGGTTGATCCGGCGAACCGGGTGCTGGCCACCACCCGGTATCGCCACAACGGGCAGGACGTGACCATGCCGGTGATCTGGACCAAGTTCTGGGGCCGGGGGCGGGTGTTCTACTCCGCCCTCGGGCATGAAGCGAAGGAATTCGAACAATACCCGGCCATCCTCGAGATGACCGTGCGCGGCATCCACTGGGCCGCAGGGAGCAAAATATGAAGACGCGCAAGTTACGGATGGGGATGGTCGGCGGCGGGCGCGGCGCCTTTATCGGCGCGGTGCACCGCATGGCCGCCACGATGGATAATCAGATCGAGCTGGTCTGCGGGGCGCTGAGTGCCGATCCGGCGCGCGCGCGCCAATCGGGCGCGGACTGGTTTCTGCCACCGGCGCGCTGCTACGCCACGTACGAGGAGATGTTCCGCCGCGAGCGGGAATTGCCGGTCGGCGAGCGCATGGACTTCGTGTGCATCGTCACGCCCAATCACCTGCATTACCCCGTGGCCCGCCTGGCCCTCCAAAGCGGTTTCGCCGTGGTGTGCGACAAACCCCTCGCGCTCAACCTGCGCGAGGGCCGCGCCCTGGCGGCACTGGTCACGCGCACCGGCTTGCCCTTTGCGCTGACCCATAATTACGCTGGCTATGCCCTGGTCAAGGAGGCCCGCGACCGCATTGCCCGGGGCGCTCTGGGCCCCCTGCGCAAAATCGTGGTCGAGTATCCCCAGGGCTGGCTGGCGGACCCCCTCGAACGCAGCGGCCAGAAACAGGCCGCCTGGCGGACCGACCCAGCCCGCGCGGGCGCCAGTTGCTGTCTCGGGGATATCGGCACCCACGCCGCCCACCTGGCCGAATACGTCAGCGGCCTGCCCATTGAGAGCGTCTGCGCCGAACTGACCACCTTCGTCAAGGGCCGCCCCCTCGAGGACGACGGCAGCGTGCTCTTGCGATTCCCCGGCGGCATCCGCGGCCATCTCTGGGCCAGCCAGGTGGCCGTCGGCGAAGAGAACGGCTTGAACCTGCGCGTCTATGGCGAGCGCGGCGGCTTGCGCTGGCGGCAGGAGGAACCCAACACCCTCACCCTGCTCTGGCCGGACCGCCCGCGGGAAATCGTGCGCGCCGGTGGCAACTTCGCCGACCGCCTTTCTCCGGCGGCCCTGGCGGCCTCCCGCCTGCCCGCCGGCCACCCCGAAGGCTATCTCGAAGGCTTCGCCAACATCTACCGCACCTTTGCCGGCGCCCTGCGCGCCCACCTCGCCGGCCGCCGCCCCAAAACCGCCGAGCTGGACTTCCCCACAGTCGCCGATGGCGTCCGCGGCCTCGCCTTCATCCAGGCCGCCCTCGCCAGCTCGAAACACAACGGCCGCT
>JAIPIQ010000122.1 GCA_021734645.1 Fidelibacterota bacterium
CTGCCAGAGGGCCTCCTCGAAAGACAGGGGCGCTGCGTCAACTTCGATCACGGGCTTCGCGGGCGCGGGGAGGGGGGGGGGCGTCCAGTCGGCGGGGACTTCGAGAAAGCGGCAGGCTTCCTCGTAGATCAGGCGGGTGCCCTCGAATTTGCCGTCGAAGGAATAGCCGGCAATATGGGGTGTGGCCAGATCCGCGGCGGCGAGCAGTTCGAGGGGGTAGTCCGGTTCCGGTTCCCAGACATCGAGCACCAGGCGCGATACGGCGCCGGCGCGCTGGGCTTCGAGCAGGACGCCCGGATCAACCACCTCGCCGCGGGCGGCGTTGAAAATGACGCAGCCGGGCCGCACGCGCTCGAAGAACCGGTAATCGCCGAGATGGTATGTGGGATCGGGACCGTCCTGCGTCAGGGGCACATGGAAGGTCAGGATATCCGCCTGGGCCTGGAGTTCCGCGAGGGGCACATAGCAGGCGTTGCCGGTGGCGCGGGCCAGGGGCGGATCGTTGCGCAGCACCCGCATCCCCAGCCGTTCGGCATTCCGGGCCACCCGGCGGCCCACCTGGCCGACCCCGATCACCCCCAGGGTCATGCGGTCGAGCGCCCAGCCATGGCGGTTGGCCAGGCACAGCAGGGCGCAGACAAAATACTCCGCCACGCTGTTGGCATTGCAGCCCGCCGCCGCCGTCCAGGCCGTGCCCGCCTGTTCCAGCGCCGCCAAGTCCAGATGATCGTAACCGGCAGTCGCCGTACCCACAAACCGAAGCCCCCCGCCCGCAAGCAAAGCCCGGTTGACGGGCGTCTTCGAACGAATCGCCAACAGGTGCGCATCCCGCACCTGCGCCGGACCAATCTCGCGGTCCGGCAATACCGTGACCGGGCCGAGACGCCCGAAGGCCTCGGCGCCCCACAATACACTCGCCGCACAGACGGTCTTCACAGTCGGTGAATCATTTTTCATGGCCGCAGCCTAGCAAGTCGCCCCGCCCTTGTCGAACGGGAAACTGCGTGGTATGGTACGGCACGTTAACGAGACCCATAACAATGAGGAGATGAGGAAAATGGCTACAGTAACCTTCAAGGGCGCACCGATTGCCACCGTGGGCGAATTGCCCGCCGTGGGCCAGCCCGCGCCGGCCTTTCAACTGACGCGCACGGATCTGAGCGCCTGTACCCTGGCCGAGTGGGAAGGCCAGACGGTCGTGCTGAATATCTTTCCGAGCGTGGACACGTCTGTCTGCGCGCAAAGTGTGCGCCGGTTCAATCAAGTCGCGGTCGAGCGGCCGGGTACGGTGGTGCTGTGCGTTTCCATGGATTTGCCCTTTGCCCACGCCCGGTTCTGCGGGGCCGAGGGACTAGATAAGGTGCTCTCCGTCTCGGCTTTCCGGTCGCCCAGCTTCGGCCGTGATTATGGCGTGACCCTCGCCGCAGGGCCGCTGGCCGGGCTGTTTGCGCGGGCGGTGGTCGTCATTGACGGCGCGGGCCAGGTGCGTTGGGCCGCCTTTGTGCCGGAAATTGCCCAGGAGCCTGATTACGACCGGGTGCTGGCGGCGCTGGCCTGACGGAAGCCCGTGACTGGGCGGTGAAGCGTGAAGGCCATGGCGCAATCTTTTGGGGCTGAGCGCGGGCGGTCATCCTGTGGTGCGGCGCCGCCGGCGGCGGGCTGGCAGCGGCATGGTATGGTGGTGGCCTATGAGGGCACGGCGTTGGCGGGTTGGCAGACGCAGCCGGGCCAGCGGACGGTGCAGGCGTTGCTCGAGGAGGCGCTGGCTGCCCTGTGTGGTGCGGCTGTGCGGGTCGAGGGCAGCGGGCGGACGGATCGGGGGGTGCATGCGCGGGGGCAGGTGGCCCATGTGGATTTGCCGGCCGCGGCGGCGGCCCGGCGGTTGCGCCGGGGACTCAACGCGCTGCTGCCGCCGGATGTGCGGGTGTTGAGTGTCCGGGTGGCGCCCCCGGATTTCCATGCTCGTTTCAGCGCGCGCGGCAAGGAATACCGCTACGCGATTTGGAACGGACCGGTTCTGCCGCCGCATCTCCGGCATACGCACCTGCATGTGCCCCGGCCGCTCGATGTGCCCGCCATGCAGGCCGCCGCCCTGGCGCTTGAAGGCCGCCACGATTTCTCCGCCTTTGCCGCCAATCCCAATCGGGTGGTGGAAGATCCGGTCCGTCAACTCGAGCGGCTCAGCATCCACAAGCATGGTCATGCGCTGGAAATCCGGGCGGTCGGCGGCGGCTTCCTCTACAAAATGGTCCGGAGCCTGACCGGTTTCCTGTTGCGGGTGGGCCGCGGCGAGCAGTCCGTTGCCGATGCCCGCGAGATCCTTGCCGGGCGTCTGCGCACCGCGCGGGTTCCCACGGCGCCGCCCCAGGGGTTGATCCTCTGGCGGGTGTTCTATTGAAGCGGCGCGTGCCGGAAGATAGTTGAAAAGCGGGCCGGGCCGTGTAAACTGGAGTCGAACGTCTAAACAGGAGTCACCATGTTTTTTGATCCTTTGTATTTGCTGTTTGCGTTGCCGGGATTGCTGCTGGGCCTATTGGCTTCGGCGGTAACCCGGAGCACCTTTGCGCGGTATGCCAAGGTGCGGGCGTCGTCGGGGTTGACCGGGGCCGAGGCGGCGGCGCGGATGCTGGCGGGCGCGGGGGTGCGCGGGGTGACCATCGAGCCGACCCAGGGTTTTCTGTCGGACCACTACGATCCCCGTAGTCATACCCTGCGGCTGTCGCCGGATGTCTACAGCTCGAATTCCCTGTCTGCCATGGGGGTGGCCTGCCACGAGGCGGGGCATGCCCTTCAGCATGCCGAGGAGTATGCGCCCCTGACACTTCGTTCGGCACTGGTGCCCGCCACCCAGTTCGGCAGCAAGTTCTCCTATATCCTCTTCGTGCTCGGTTTCATCTTCCGTCTTCAGCCCCTGATCTATCTCGGGATTCTGCTCTTCACCGTGGCGGTGGTCTTTACGCTCGTGACGCTGCCCGTCGAGTGGGATGCCTCCGCCCGCGCCAAGCGCGCCATGGTCGCGGCCGGGGTCGTCAGTCCCGCCGAACAGAGCCAGGCCGGCGCGGTGCTGAATGCCGCCTTTCTGACCTACGTGGCCTCGGCGGTCTCCGCCATCCTCACCCTGCTCTACTACCTCATGCGGGCCGGCGTGCTCGGTGGCCGCCGCTCGTGAACCTGCCGCGCCGGTCATCCGTCCCGCCCGTGAAATCCAACCCCCTCCAGGAGTCGTTGCCATGAACGTATTCGATGCCATCAAACAGCGTTACAGTTACCGGGGGCCGTTTGCCGCCGATCCGATCCCCCGGGCGGATCTGGTCAAGATCGTGCAGGCCGGGCTGGATGCGCCCTCGGGCTGCAATGCCCAGTCAACTTCGTTCGTGGTGGTGGACGCTCTGGACCTGCGGGACCGGATCGCCGAATTGCATGTTTCCAACCAGGCCGTGCAGACCGCGCGGGCCTTCATCTTCTGCGTGGTGAACCGGGATGCCCGGCCCGTATACCAGGGCAGCGCGTTCGAGATCGAGGACTGCGCCGCCGCGGTCGAGAACATGCTCCTGGCCATCACGGCCCTGGGCTATGCCTCGGTTTGGATTGACGGTTGGCTGCGGGCGGAGGGCCGGAATGCCGCCCTCAGCGCGTTGCTGGGCCTACCGGCCGACAAGATAGTCCGCGTCATGCTGCCGGTGGGCAAACCGGTCGAGCCCGGCCCCCGCAAGGAGAAGAAGCCGTTGGCCGAGCGGGTGGGGTTCAATGGCTGGCTCGAGGCGGACTGATGAAGTCGAGCACCTGGCGGGTGGCGACGTTCAACGCCAATTCCATTCGTTCGCGGCTCGCGGTGGTGCTCGAGTGGCTGGCGGCGCATGTGCCGGATGTGTTGTGTCTGCAGGAGACCAAGGTGACCGACGATCTTTTTCCCGCCGCCGCGTTCGAGGCGGCGGGCTACCCGGTGGTGTATCGCGGCCAGAAGAGCTACAACGGCGTGGCGATTTGCGCGCGCACGGCGCCGGACCGGGTGCAATATGGCTTTGACGATGGCGGTCCGGCCGACGCCTCGCGCCTGATTTGCGCATCGTGGGGCGCGGTGACGGTGCTGAATACCTATGTGCCTCAGGGGCGGGCGCTTGACCACGAGATGTACGCCTATAAGCTCGAGTGGTTCCGGCGGCTGCGGGCGCTGCTGGATAGGCAGGCCCGGCCGGACGCGGCCTGGCTCTGGGCCGGGGATATGAATGTGGCGCGCGAGCCCCGCGATGTGCATCATCCCGAGCGCATGACTCAGCACGTCTGCTACCACGCAGACGTGCGCCGCGCGTTCGAGGACACCCTCGGTTGGGGGTTCACCGATGTATTCCGCGAGCGGCACCCGGAGGCGGGCCAATACACGTTCTACGATTATCGCGACCGCGAGGCCCTGGCCAAGGGCCACGGCTGGCGCATAGATTATCTGCTGGCCTCGCCGCCGCTGGCTGCGCGCCTGCGCGATGCCTTCATTGATCTTGCGCCGCGCCGCCAGCCCAAGTGTTCCGATCACACGTTTCTGGTGGCCGATTTCGATGCCTGAACCCCGGTTGCATTTTGTGGGGATCGGTGGGGTGGGGATGAGCGCCCTGGCCCAGGCGGCTCGAGACCGGGGCCGGGCCGTCTCTGGCTCGGACCGGTTGTTCGACCGTGAGGGCGGGAACGAGACGTTCGCCAAATTGCGCGCGCAGGGTGTGACGTTGATGCCCCAGGACGGGACCGGGCCGGGGGGCGATTGCGGGGCGGTGATTGTCAGTTCCGCAGTCGAAGCAGACAATCCGGACCGGCGCGCGGCGGAAGCCCGCGGGATCCCCGTCATGCATCGCGCGGCGCTGTTGGCCGAGTGGGTGGCGGGGCATGCCCAATGGGCCGTGGCGGGCACCTGCGGTAAAACCACCATCACCGGACTGCTCGGTTGGCTGCTCGCGGCCGGCGGCCAGGATCCACTGGTGCTGAACGGGGGCGAAGTCTGCGCCTGGAGCGGTCCGGGACGCTTTGGCAGCACCCGGCCCGGTTCGGGTCCGGCGGTGTTCGAAGCCGATGAGAGTGATCGCTCGCTGTTGCGGTTCGAGCCGGAATGGGCGCTGATCTCGAATATTTCCGCCGATCATTTCGCCCTCGAGGAAAGTCGGCGGCTGTTTGCGGAATTTACCCGGCGGGTGCGGTGCGGCTTGATTCTGGGTTCGGGTGTGCGCGCCGCCCTCGGGGCGCTACCGCCGCGCCTCGAGATTGTGGCGCTCGAAGAGCACGCCCTGGGTGACGCCGCAAATTGCCTGACCTGGGAGGGTGAAACCTATGCGGTACCGTTGCCGGGGCGGCATAATCTGGAGAATGCGGCCCTGGCCGTGGCCGCGGCCCGGCGGGCCGGGGTGGCGCCGCCCGTGATTCGGACCGCCCTCGCGGAATTCACCGGGTTGCGCCGGCGCCTCGAACTCGTGGGCGGGACCGGTCGCGTGTTTGATGACTACGCCCATAACCCGGCGAAGATCAGCGCGGCCTGGCGCGCGCTGGCCGAACGCGCGCCGGCCGTGATTGGGGTGTGGCGGCCCCATGGTTTCGCGCCGCTGGCCAACTGGGCCGATGAATTGACGGCGGGCCTGCGCCAGGCGCTGCGGCCCGGCGCCCATTTTCTGATCCTGCCGGTGTACTATGCGGGCGGGTCGGCCACCCGCACCCTCACGGCCGCGGACTACGCCGCGCGCCTGGCCGCCGAGGGGCTCCCCGTCGAATGCGTGCCCGATTATGAGCGCGCCTGTGAGCGCGTGCGCGCCCTGGCCCAACCCAATACACGGGTGCTCTGCTGTGGCGCCCGGGATCCGGATCTGCCCGCGCTGGCCCGCGCCCTGGACCAGGCCCTCGCCGGATGCGGGACAGGCAAATCCGCACTGCAACCCGCAGGCTGACACCTGTTCTTTGCCGGAAGCCGGCTTGCGAGCGGGCAGGGGATGCTGTAGGCTGCGAGGGTAGCCAATCGTTGATGCAAAGGATGTCCGTATGACCCAGAATGGTTTCTTGCCCTGGACCCGCTCGTGCTTCGTGTGCGGAGAGGCCAATCCGCAAGGATTGCGCCAGCGCAGCCGTCTCGAGGACGGTCGCGTGCTGCTGGACTTCACTCCGGCCGAGGAGCACGTCGGGTACCAGCACCTGGTGCATGGTGGACTGGGCATGACCCTGCTGGACGAGGTAATGACCTGGGCGGCCATCATGGCCGCGGGACGGGTATGCGTCGCCGCCGAGATGGCCACGCGCTTCGTGCAACCCATGCGGGTAGGCGAGCCCCTGTGCGCGGTCGGCTGGGTGACCGAGTCCAAACGGCGCCTGATCCTGACCACCGGTGAGCTGACCGATACCGCCGGGCAGGTGCTGCTGCGCGCCACGGGCAAATACGTGCCCCGGCCCGCCGAGGAAACCGCCCTGTGCGCCGACGATTTCGTGCGCGATCCCGCCGCCATCCCCCTGGCGCGCATCTTCGCCCCCACCTGAATCCCCCAGCCCGGAGGTTCGCCTCATGACGCCTGAAATCATCGCCGACTACCAGAATGAAACCGGGGAGGGCTGCCTCTGGCATCCCGAGGAACAGCGGCTCTATTGGCTCGATATTCCTGCCGGGCTGCTCTTCTGCTACGATCCCGCCACCGGACACAGCGCGCGCTTCGAGCTGGGCGCGCCGACGGGCGCCTTCACCATTGCGGCGGACGGCGACCTGGTGCTGTTCATGGCCGCCGGCGCCGTGCGCACCTGGCGCGCCGGGCACTTCACCGGCACGATCATCGAGTCCCTGCCTGAGGAATTGGACAACCGCTTCAATGACGTCATCGCCGATCCGGAGGGCCGCGTATTCTGCGGGGTGATGTCCACGCCGCGGCGGGCCGGGCGCCTGTACCGGCTGGATCCGGATGGGCAGCTCACCATCGTCCTGCCGGACACCGGCACCTCGAACGGCATGGGGTTTTCGCCGGATGAGCAGTGGCTCTATCACTGCGACTCACGGCGGGGTACCATCACGCGCTTCCGCTACGACCGCGCGACCGGCGCCCTGTCGGAACCGGGGCTCTTTCTTGATGCGCCCGTGCCGGGCGGCGGCGGGCCCGACGGCATGACGGTGGATGCCGAAGGCTGCATCTGGTCGGCCCGCTGGAACGACGGCTGTCTCGTGCGCTACGATCCCTCCGCCCGGGAGATCGGCCGGATCGCTTTCCCGGCGCGCAAGGTGTCCTGTGTGACCTTCGGCGGGCCGGACTACACCGATTGCTACGTAACGACCGCCGGGGGGGGGGCGCGCGCCGAGGAGGGGTCGGGCGCGGGCGCGCTGTTTCATCTGCGGCCGGGCGTGCGCGGTAAACCGGAATTCCGTTCGCGGCTGCGCGCGCTGGTTTGAGGTTGGCGCAAAGGAGCCTCGCCCGCGGCTTTTTGGGCGTGTCCTATCGGTTATTCCCTTCGGCCCGTGAAGTATGGGCTGGAAGCCCGTGCCACCGCCGCGCGACGATCAGCGCCAGACCGGCCAGGATCAGCGCCAGGCTCAGCCATTGGGCCTGGCTCAGTCCGTGCCAGTCGGGGCGTTCGTCGCCGCGCAGGAATTCGTTGCCGAAGCGCTGAAGGCCGTAGAGCGCCAGGTAGGCGCCGCTGAGCACGCCGCGGTAGCGCCGCCGGGGATACCAGAGGGCGAGCCCGATGAACAACGCCAGGTTCCAGCCGGCCTCGATGAGCTGGGTCGGCCACAGGCCCTGGGTGCCGTAGTCCAGCCAGGGCGGCGACTGGGTGGGATAATGCACCCCGATGCAGGTATGCGTGGGGCCGCCATAGCAACAGCCGTTCAAGAAACAGCCGATGCGCCCGAAGGCATGCCCCAAAGGCAGACCCGACAGGATCAAGTCGCCCAGATCCAGCAACGCGACCTGGCGCTGCCGCGCCACAACCCAAGCTGCCACCGCCGCGCCGAGGAACCCCCCGTAGAAAACGAGGCCCCCCTGGTCAATGCGCACAATCGCTTCGGGATGCGCCCGGAAATACGGCCATTCGGCCAGGACATAGAACAGCCGCGCCCCCAGGACCCCAGCCAACATCAGCCAGAATGCCATGTCCCCCGCGAAATCCGGCCCCAGGCCGTCCCGCCGGGTCCGCCACGTCCAGTAGCCCGTCGCCGCCAGAAAACCCAGCGCCACGCAAATCCCGTACCAGTAGATGGGACGCGAACCCAGATGGAACGCAATCGCATGCATGCCTAGATCCCCCCCCCGCGCGCAAAATATTGCCTGTTCATTGACCGACACACCTGTTCACGTTTGACGATTCAGGTCCACTTCCACGCCGCCGACCCAGACCCGCGCCGGGGTCAGATCGGCGTTCCACAGCACCAGGTCGGCCTCGGCCCCCGGACGCAAGTGACCCCGCCGCCGCCAACCGAGCAGGCGCGCGGGATTTTCCGTGGCCATGGCCCAGACATCGCCGGGCGGCCAATCCGGAAACCAGGTCAGCAGATTGCGCACGCCGGCGTTGAGCGTCAGCGCACTGCCGGCCAGGCGGCCGAAGGAACGGTGCGCCGGATCGGCGTTTCGCG
>JAIPIQ010000123.1 GCA_021734645.1 Fidelibacterota bacterium
CCAGGACCATTTGGACTACCACGGGGATCTGGAACGCTATTTTGCCGCCAAGGCCCTGCTCTTTCGCGGGCTGGGGCAGAAGGCGAAAGAAGCGGTGGCGGTGATCAACCTGGATGATGCCTGGGGCCAGCGCCTGCTACAGATTGCGGCGCCGCGGGTGGGGCATGTGGCTTATGGTTTCCATCCCAACGCCCTGGTCCGGGCCGCCGACTACCGCCCGACCCCCACCGGCAGCATCTGCGCCTTCGAAACCCCCTGGGGCGACGGACAACTGGAATTGCCCCTGCCCGGCGCCTTCAATGTGTCCAATGCCCTGGCCGCCCTGGCCACGGCCGGCGCCCTCGGACTCGATCCCGTCTGGGCCGCGGCCATCCTGGCGCAGATGCCGCCGGTGCCGGGCCGCCTCGAAGCCATCCCCCACCCCGGCGGCCCCCGCGTTTTCGTGGACTACGCCCACACGCCCGACGCCCTGGCCCAGGTCCTGCAAACCCTGCGCGAAACCACCACCGGCCGCCTCTGGGTGGTCTTCGGCTGCGGCGGCGACCGCGACCGCGGCAAACGCCCCCTCATGGGCGCCCTGGCCGCTCAGTATGCCGATCAGGTCGTCATCACCAGCGACAATCCGCGTTCCGAAGATCCCGCCCAAATCGCCGCCGAGATCACCGCGGGCCTCCCCCCGGGGGTCACCGCGCAATGCCTGCTGGACCGCGCCGTCGCCATCCACCAAACGCTCCACGCGGCCGCGCCCGCCGATACCATCCTGATCGCCGGCAAGGGCCACGAGGCGTATCAGGAACTGGCCGATTGCGTGAAACCCTTCGACGACCGGGAAGTCGCCCGCGCCGTCCTCAATCCAACCCCGAACTAAGCCCCCACCTCAAACCACACGCCCGCTTACACTATGTCAACCTACGATCCCAAACAACTGGCCGCCTGGTCCCACGGACATTGGGACAGCCAACCGCCGCCGCGCCTGACGGGCGTGACGCAGGACTCGCGCCAGCTCACCCCCGGCGCGCTGTACATTGCCCTGCGCGGTCCGCGCCACGATGGCCACCAGTTCGTCGCCCAGGCCTTCACGGCCGGGGCGGGGGCCGTCCTCATTGAATCCGCCTACCGGGGCGCCTGCCCGGGACCGGCCCTGCGCGTGGCGGATACCCACCAGGCCCTGTGGGCCCTGGCCGCCGGTCAACGCCGCACATTCACCGGCCGCTGCGTGGGCATCACCGGCTCCGTGGGCAAGACCACGGTCAAGGAACTGATGGCCGCGCTGTTCAGCGCCGGCGGACCAGTGGCCAAATCCCCCGGCAACTGGAACAACGATATCGGCCTGCCTCTCAGTCTGCTCAACGCCGATCCCGCGGCCTGGACCGGCCTCTTCGAACTGGGCATCAACCACCCCGGCGAAATGGCCCCCCTGGCGAAGCTCCTGCAACCGGACTGGGCCCTGATTACCGATATCGGCCCCAGCCACATCGAGTTCTTCCCCTCCGAAACCGCCATCGCCGAAGAAAAAGCGGAGCTCTTCCGCGCGTTGCGCCCCCGCGACAGCCTGGCCTGCTTCGCGGCCGACAGTCCCTACGGCGAACTGCTCGCCGCCGCCGCGCCCGGCCCCACCCTGACCATCGCCCTCGATGACACCCCCGCCGACCTCCAGGGGCGCGTCGCACCCGATGGCCAGACGCTCCACATCACCGAACGCGGCGGCGCAACCGCGCCCTGGGCCTGCCCCCTGCCCCTGCCCGGACGCCACACGGCCCGCAACCTGCTCTATGCCGTCGCCCTCGCCCGCGCCGGCGGCCTCGAACCCGCCGCCCTCCGCGAGGCCCTGCGCCACTTCAAACCCGTGGGCCCCCGCTGGCAGGTCGTCGAACACCAGGGCCTGACCCTGATCAACGACGCCTACAACGCCAACCCCCTTAGCATGCGCGCCGCCCTCGAAGCCTGCGCGGAAACCTATGCCGCCCACCGGCCCTGCTGGCTCGTCCTCGGCGATATGCTCGAACTCGGCAGCCATGCCCCCCGCGCCCACCTGGCCCTCGGCGAACTCGTGGCCACCGGCCCCTGGCAGGGCCTCGTCACCGTCGGCCCCTTCGCCCGCCAGATCGCGGCCGGCGCCCGCGCCGGCGGATTCCCCGCCGACCAAATCAGCGAATGCGCCACCGCCGCCGACGCCGGCCGCCTCCTGCGCCACCGGCTGCCCGCCAACGCCGTCGCGCTCTTCAAGGCCTCCCGCGCCCTCCAACTCGAAACCGCCCTCGATTTCATCACCACCCCCAATCCCTAACCCCCAAAACTTCAACATGCTTTACTACCTGCACCTGCTGACCGACTGGTATTCCCCCCTGCGCGTCTTCCGCTACATCACCGTGCGCGCCCTCGGCGGCGCCGGCACGGCCTTTGTACTCAGCCTCCTGCTGGGCCCGCCCCTGATCCGACTCCTGCGCCGCTTCAAAATCAACCAGCAGATCCGCGGCGCCGACGAATCCGCCATCCTCGAAAGCCTCCACGGCAAAAAGAAGGGCACCCCCACCATGGGCGGCCTGCTGATCGTCATCACCGTGACGGTCTCCGTCCTGCTCTGGGGTATCCCCTCCAACCTGCCGCTCCTCCTGACCCTGGCCACCATGCTCTGGATGGCCGCCATCGGCTTTGCCGACGACTACCTCAAAATCACCCGCCGCAACAGCCGCGGCCTGCACCCCCGCGCCAAACTGCTCTGGCAGTCCGTCTGGGTGCTCCTGTTCATGACCGCCCTCCTGCTGATTCCCGAAACCGCCGCCCGCACCCGCCAGCTCATGCTGCCCTTCCTCAAAGATCCCGTCTGGACCGGCATGAGCCTCGGCGCCGTGTTCCTCTTCCTCTGGCTGGTGCTGGCTGGCGCCACCAATGCCGTGAACCTGACCGACGGTCTCGACGGCCTGGCCATCGGCTGTAGCAATTCCGTGGCTTTGGCTTACCTGTTCATGGCCTATGTCGCCGGCCACGTCCAGTTCGCCGAGTATCTCCAGGTGCCCTTCGTGGCCGGGGCTGGCGAGCTGGCGGTGTTCTGCGGCTGCCTGCTCGGCGCGGGCCTGGGCTTCCTCTGGTTCAACTGCCATCCCGCCCGCGTCTTCATGGGCGATACGGGCAGCTTCGCCCTCGGCGGCGCCATCGCCGCGGTGGCCATTCTGGTCAAGCAGGAACTCGCCCTGCTGATTGTCGGCGGCGTCTTCGTGCTCGAAGCCCTCAGCGCCGTCCTGCAAATCGGCTACTTCAAACTCACCCGCTGGCACTCCGGCGCCGGCCGCCGCCTCTTCCTCTGCGCCCCCCTCCACCACCATTTCGAATTCCTCGAAAAACGCCGGGCCAAAGCCGAGGGCCGCGACCTCGAAGTCGTCGAAACCATGATCACCATCCGCTTCTGGATCGTCTCGATCATCTGCGCCCTCCTCGGCGTCGCCACCCTCAAGCTGCGCTGAACACCAAGGAATCCCACCAGGCCCCTGAACGTTAGAATCACTCCACCTCGATCATGTAGAAGACTAGCGTGCCGGACGGTGGGTGGGGTAGAAGTAGTTGGTTGAACGGCGGCGTTGCGTAGACATCGGCCACGGGCTGAAAGCCGACGCGCAAATCATTCGAGCGCAACACCCGGTAGGACCGCCCGGGCTTACTGTTCCACTCCAGGAGAACACCGGACGAATGCGGCGCCGCTTGCAGGCGCACCTCGGCGATCGAATACGGCACGCTGTGCGGTGCGTGAACAGACTGCGCCCCGGCATCCGGCCCGGTGGTCTCCAGCCAGCCCCGGAAGAGATGCCAACCCGGTGTGGCCGGCGCCGCAAGCTGGTCAAAGACCAAGGTTCGGCTTTCACCGGGCTGTAACGCGCCCACGGCTTGCGCTTGCTCACCGACTGCCCCGCCCGGTAGCAACGGGTCCTGATGACTGCGCTCGATCCGGAGCACGCCGGCCTCTGTCGGCGCCGCGCCCTGGTTCGACACCCGCACCCGCGCCGCAAATCGTTCCCCGACCACTCGCGGAACCGGGTCCAGGACAATCGCGTCCAACATAATCCCCGACGCGATCGCCAGGGCTTTCCCCGACAAGGGATACACCCGGCTCGCCTGGTTGTTCCCTTCGCTTTTCTCGAGCGTCCGCCCATCCGCGTCCACGAACGCCCGGAAGTGATGCCAGCCCGTGTTCTCCGGCGCCGTCAGGTCCTCAAACAGAACGGTGCGATACTCATTGGCATCCAGCCTGCCCACCGCCTTTTCGGCGTCCCCCGTCAGGCTGGGGTCCGCGCGCTGCGCGCAACTGCGCCAGATGCGCAACTGGCCGGCATCGCCGGGAACATCACCCTGATTCTGGACGGTAATCCAGGCCGCGAAGCGATCCCCCGGGGACAAGGGTTCCGGGTCGAGAACGATCCCGACAATTTTGAAATCCGGCTGGATCCAGGCGGCAGGATCGGGCACGGCGTAGACCCGGCTCGCCTGGTTGTTCCCTTCGCTCAACTCCCGGGTGATGTCGCCCGCATCAATCCATGCCCGGAAGTGATGGGTGCCCGCCGTACGGGCCGCTGACAGATCCTCGAACGCAAACGTCCGGGTGTCCCCGGCCGGCAGCCAGCCCACCACCTGTTTGGCATCCGCTGGCTGGCCGGGTGCCGCTCGCGTGGTTTGACTGACGAAGACGCGCAGCAGACCGGCATCTCCCGGCGCCGTACCCTGATTCGACACCGTCACCTGTGCCGCGAACCGCGCGGCGGGCGCCGTGGGGAGTGGCGCCAATGCGATCGCCGTGACCACGAAGTCCGGTTTCGATGCCGACGCCACCCCAGGAAGGCTTATGACTATACACCCCGCCCACAACAGCCGCCAGCCCGCCGGGAAGGATTTCCGACAACGAGGTTTCGGCGAAAACGGCCACGCATCCGCCCTTCGCTTCTTCATCCCGACTGTGATGACACGGTCGCCAGCGGTCGCCATGGCTGCATTTATGGCGCGGTGACAGGATGCCCATGGCCTATTGATCCTGATGCCACCCCAATAGGTCAAGAGAGCCGTTGCGCGCCCCCCGATTCAGCAGCTGTTCATAAACCCAGCCAGGCGCTCAGCAACCGTAGGTTGCGCCCCCAGCTCAACGCGGTCATCACCGCGAAGGTGATCGCCATCAACAGAAACGGCCAGGTGCTGGGCGGACTGCTCTGGGGCGACGCCCCCGCCCTGACCCGCACCACGTTCTGTGTTATCGGTTCGTTCATAGTCCAATCCTTTCCTTTTTCCCCTGGGGGAATTCCTGCCCGGTTTTCTCTATCCCTTGTTTTCAGATCCCTACTGTGCGAGCCGCCGCCCCTGGGCGACGGGCGCCCTATTCCACTTCGACGGTATAGAACGAGGCGGCGCCGGCGGGCGGGACGGGATCGAGGTAAACGTTCTCCGGCTGGGTGGCCGCCACGCCCTCGGCGATGACAACAAAGCCGCTGGTCAGGTCGTCGGCCCGCAGCACCCGGTAGCTCAAGCCCCGGCGGCTGTTCCAGCGCAGTTCCATGCCCTCCGGCTGTGCGGTCACCGTCAGCCGGATGTCCCAGACCCGGTAGGTCACGCTCTTATGGTTGTTGCCCTCGCTCTTCTCAGCGGTCTGGCCGTCGGCGTCCACGAGCACCCGCGCATGGTGGGTTCCCGCCCGCGTGGCCGCGATCAGCCCGTCGAACGTGAAGGAACGGGATGCCCCCGCATCCAACACGCCCACGGCCTGCTCCGCATCCCCGGCCTCGCCGACCGCCGCGTTGGGCGTCCGGCTCGCCCAGGCCCGCAGCACCCCGCCGTCGCCGGGCAGGTCGCCCTGGTTCCGCACCGTCGCGTGCAGTGTGAACTCGGTACCCGTCACGGACGGAACCGGCTCGAGGGTTAGCGCCGTGATGATGAAGTCCGGCTTCATCCAGGACGCCCGTAGCGGCACCGTGTACTTCACCGCAAGCTGGTTGTTGCCTTCGCTCTTCTCTTCAGTCACGTCCTCCGCGTCCACGAAGGCCCGGAAATGGTGCGGCCCCTCGCTTCCCGGCGCGGTCAACCCGGTGAAGGTGAACGTGCGCGATGCCCCCGCTTCCAGAATCCCCGCCGCTTGCTGCGCCTCGCCCGGCTCGCCCACCGACGCATTCCCGGCCCGGCTCGCCCAGATCCGCAGCACCCCGGCGTCACCAATGATGTCGCCCTGGTTCAAGATCTTCACATAGGCCGTGAAGGTCTGGCCCAGTTCCGAGGGTTCCTGCTCCAGGATCACCGATTGCACCACGAAGTCCGGCGCCTTCCACCAGGCATCGAACTCCGCCTGGACGGTAACGTCCCCGGTCACCGCTCGATCCGTGCGCGGGTTGTCCACCCGCCCGTCGCTCCACTGCACGAACCGGTAGCGATCCTCCGCCACCGCCGTCACCGGCGTGCCGTCCGCGCCGTGCGCGACCGTCTGCGGCGTCGCGCCGTCGAGCGTGCCGTTGGGGCCCGCTTCGTAGGTCAGGGCATATTCGTGCATGGGTACTGTGGGAAACGAGTAGGCCTGGCCGGCCCCGTCCTGGAACAACGCGGCCACTTCCGCCGGCCCCAGCACCCGGTTCCAAATCCCGACCTCGTCAATCTTCCCGTGCCACTGATACCCCCAGCCGGTCGGTCCGGCCGAATGGGCGCCAATGGTGAAGGCCGTACTCGCGCTGCCGATGCTGCCGGCCTGTACGGTCGAGGCCACCAGCGCGCCATTTACGTAGAGCCTGCCTGTCGTGCCATCGAAGGTCGCGGCCAGGTGATGCCAGGTATCGCCCGCCAATCCGGCATGGGTCAGGACGTTGTTGTGGCCATTGGACAGCCGGTAACTGATCACCACCGTGTTGTTCTGCCACCACATGTGATAGCCGTAGTTGCTTGTATAATCGCGGCCTTTGGAGATGATGTCACTGCGCTTGGAGGGGCTCTGGTTATAGACCCAGGCCGCCATGCTGTGGGCCGTACCCGTGATGTTCAGGCTGGCATCATTGCCGCAGGTGACATAAGCGCTGCTCGAACCGTTAAAGAACGGCGCCGTGCCCACGAGGCTTCCCTGGTTGGCCGCCGAGACGCCGGCCGCCGGCGATCCATGATTGGGTCCATGCCGGTCCCGGAAGTCGCCTTCGAAACTCCAGAACGAAACCAAACCATTCAGCAACGGACTGGGCCCGGCTGCACTGGCCGTGAATTCCGCCGTGACCGCCAGGTTTCCGGTAATCGCGGCGTCCTGGCGTGTGGCCGTTGCGACGCCGTCGCTCCACTGCACGAAGTCGTACCCGGCATCCGGGATCGCCGTCACCGGCGCGCCATTCCCGCCGTGCGCCACCGTCTGGACCGTCTCGCCCTGAATCCAACCGTCCGGACCGGCCGTGTAGGTCAGGGTGTAGGTGTTCAGGGCAAACTCCGCCGCGACCGTCAAATCCGCCATGACGTCCAGATCCTGGCGCGTGGCGGTCGCCACCCCATCGCTCCACTGTACAAAAGCATGGCCCGCGTCCGCCACGGCCGTCACGGCCCAACCCACGGCGCCGTGCATTACGTATTGCAAACTTTCGCCGTCAACCCAACCGCCGGTGTCGGCGGTATACGTCAAAATATACTCGCGGTCGTCGAGCGGCAGAGGCAACCAGCCATATTCGACGCCGTGATGCCAGATGCCCGCGCCCTGACTGAACGCGACCTGCTGGCTGCCGTCCAGGTTGGCCATCCCGATATGAGAGGCGGATGCCTCCATCCAATGCTGGCCATGGCTGATGAAGGCCAGACGCTGACTGTCCGTGAAGGTGGGCAACAGCGCGTCCTGGCCCACCGTCAGCAGGTCCAAACCGGTCCCCTCGGCGCGCACGTGGTACAGGCTGTGACGTGAGGTTCCGCCTTGCGCGGAAAAGGCCAGGGTGCGTCCATCGGTTGCCCACGCCGGCGACGTCAAGTCCAAGCCGGCGCGTTCGGCCAGCAGTTGCGTGGTTTGCGTTTCGAGATCGAGCAGATGGATGCGCAGCGGTTCGCCGGGCGCGCCGTCGGCATAGGCCACGGCCGTACCGGCGGCATTCACGGCCGGATAACCGGCACGAGTGGGAGCGGGCAACAGCGGGGTCAGGTCCACGGCTTCCCCGTCTTGACCAATCCCGGCCATGAAGAGGGTCCGCTGGTCTCCTTCGCTCTCCGTGTAGGCGGCGAAGACGACGCGCTCCCCGTCAGGCATCCAGGCCGCCGCCCCCGGATGTTTGTAGGGCACATCGGCCAGAATCTCACGCGCCGCCGAGCCCTCGGCGTTCCAAAGGAACATCCGGGCGTGCCCGCGCCCGCCCAAATCCGCATCCTCTGCCAACGCCAGAATCCGGTCGCCGGCCGGCGACAGCCGGGGCGCCCGCGGCTCGAGTCCCAGCGAGCCGTCGGTCAGACGCAACCGCCCGGTGCCGTCCAGCCGCATGGTCCAGAGATCGAAGGGCCCGGCGTAATTGACCGACACCAGCAACCGCGGTTCCGTATGGCGGGACCGGAAGCGGGCCAGCACCCGCAATGGGCCGGTCACATGCACGTCGCGGCG
>JAIPIQ010000124.1 GCA_021734645.1 Fidelibacterota bacterium
CCGCCGCCGATGGTCCCACCATGCCCGCCGCCACCCCCGCCAACGACCAGATACCGGATGTCGCCCAGGGCCGCCAAATCCTCATGCACCGTGAACGTCCCCGAGGAGTTGAATACATGTACGCGGTAGGTTAGCCCGCCCGAGGTGTAGTCGTAGACCTCGTCCCCGCCCTCGGCCCATATCGGATCCGCGTAGACGGCAGTGGTCAATGCCAAAGAAAAAGCGAATAAAGGGATCCAAAACAGCCTGCGAAACCCCTGTGTCTCGGTGCGGATGGTCCCATTCATAAATCTTGCGTTTTTCATGACGGTTCTCCTAAGTATTCTGTTTCTTTCACACGAATCTATTCTCGCACTGGCATATAAAGTGACCTTACAGCCATTTTCTGGAAAGTCTATACTTGGAAACTGGATTCTTTTAATCGTTTCCGACACACGGTGGGGCGACACGGAAGGCAGAAGGCGAGCATCCGACCTCTTCCTTGAATCGCTTTGAAAAGGGGAAGATGCTGCCGTATCCCACCGCCTCGGCCACAGCCCCGACGCTCAGATCGGAGTGGCGCAGGAGATGCTTCGCCCGGTCGATCCGGATCGCCATCAGCGCGCGTCGGGGCGTGCGGCCGGTCACATCCGTGAAGATCCTGCAGAAGTGGTCCGGACTATAGCCCAGCGCCGCCGCCACCGCCGAAATGCTGCGGATTTCCTGGTACCTCGCGTGGAACTCCTCGAGCGCCTGCGCCACCATTTGCCGGTGGTGCCGATCCACGCCCGCCACGTCGTCCGTCTCCGCGCAGGCAAGATCAAATTCATAACCCTCCAGCAAAGTGCGGAGCATCAAGCCGAGTAACCGCTGTCCGGCATCCCGAAGCCGCGCATCCAGGAAGGGCAGTTCCCGCCAGAGATGAACCATGCGGTTCGCCAGGTTCTCAAAGAACTCGGTCCGTGTTGCATCGAAGAAGAACACCGGTAACCTATCGGGAGCAAGTCGCACCCCCTTCGTTCGATGGACGATGTCGAAGTGGATCCAGATCACCCCGAGTTGCCCGCCCTCACTCTGCCAGGCCCTGCAGGGTTCCCCCGGCTGCAGGAACAGCCGCACGCCCCGGTGCAGCGGCACCGGCGGGGCGCCGTTCTTCTGGAAGAAACCCGACCCCTGCCAGATCAACCAGAGATCGTAGTCATTCAACCGCCTCCGAAACCATTCCTCGGGGAGATGATGACCTTCCGGCCAGACATCCCTGCCGGCCACGTTGACTCGCAGATCCACCAAGTCGAAATCCATGCCGGGCACCCTAGCACACACCGCCTCGGACGCGCCAGCAGGATCTGCGCCGGCGATCTCTGCGTAAATCGTCATACGGTGGCCTGGGCTATAAGGCTGACCGCGTGAATGTCTGCCCGGCGCGGCGATCCGTCTCAACCGTCGGCGACTAACAGCCGCCCTTTTCCCCACCCATTTTCTTCCCGGCGGGCTTGTCCGTGCCTTTTCCTTTTCCGCCGCCGTGTCCATCACGCGGGCCTCCACCTTTGGGTCCTTTTCCATCTTTAGCGGGCATGTGAATCACCTCCTCTCATACTGAATACTCCCTCACCCCATCCGAACTCTTGACCATGCGCTGTCCTGCGCTCGTCCTTTTTTGGCGACGCGGGGCGGGCAGTCATGCTATGAGAGCGGACATGATTGCGCCCTTGGATGTTTTTGAGCCGGAGTCCTACGGGGAAGCGCCCGCCGCGCCGCCCGCGCCCTCGCCCGCCCACCTGCTGGCGGAGGTCAATGCCTTCTTCTCGCCCGGCGGCGCTCTGGCCCAGGCCGCCGACGGCGCGTTCCCCTTCGAAGACCGCCCCCAGCAGCGGGAAATGGCCGAGGCGATCTGCGCGGCCCTGGCCGCCCGCCGCCCCCTGGCCGTCGAGGCCGGCACGGGGGTCGGCAAGAGCTTCGCCTATCTGGCGCCGGTCATGCGCTGGGTCGAAGCCCAGGAAAGCCGCGCCGTGGTTTCGACCCATACCATCAGCCTGCAGGAGCAATTGATTCAGCGGGACATCCCCTTCCTGCAAAACAGTTTTCCGGACCGCATCCGCCCCGTGCTGGTCAAGGGCCGCAACAACTATCTCTGCCTGCGCCGCCTGCAACGCGCCCGGGACACCGGGCCGGACCTCCTGAACCCGGATCAGGATCAGGAACTGGCCCGGGTGCGCCAGTGGGCGCGCCAGACGGCCGAGGGCAGCCGCCAGGATCTCGATCCGCAACCCGCGCCGTATCTCTGGGGCCTGGTCTGCGCCGAACACGGCAATTGCCTCGGGCGCAAATGCCCCTTCTACAGCCGGTGCTTCTTCTTTCGCGCCCGCGCCCGGCTCAATGCCGCCAATCTGCTGGTCACCAACCATCATCTCCTGCTCGCCGAGCTGGCCGTCCGGCGCGAAGGCGGCCAGTTCCTGCCGGCCTTTGCCGTCACCGTACTCGACGAGGCCCACCTGCTCGAAAGTGTGGCCGGCGATCAATTCGGCCTCAAGCTGGGCGCCTACAGCTTCCATTACTGGTTGCGCCGGCTGCTGAATCCCCGCTCCGGCAAGGGGCTGCTCACCGCCCTGCGCGCGCCACCCGCCCTGCGCGCCCAGATCGTCGGGCTGCAGCAGGCCGTGGATGATCTATACCGCTATGTCTGGGACTGGGCCAACTTCGAGGGCGAGCAGGGCACCCGCACGCTCGACCGGCAGCCGGACTGGCCCACGGATCTGCCCCAGCGGCTGGCCGACTTGCGCCAGGCCCTGCGCCCCCTCGAGGACAACCCGCCCAACGAAGATCTGGGCGCCGAGTTGAACTCGCTCCAGCGGCTGGGCGACCGCCTGGCCGACGGCTTGCAGGACTTCCTCGCGCAGCGCCGCAAGGGCTATGTCTATTGGATCGCGCGCGAGGGCCAGACCCGGCCGCACCCGGTCTTGTGCGCCGGGCCCATCGAAGTGGCCCCCTTGCTGCGCACGGCGCTCTTCGAGGACGAGGCCGTACCCATACTGACCAGCGCCACCCTGGCCGTCGCCGGGCGGCTCGACTATTTTCTGCGGCGGGTCGGGGGCGAGGGCAGCCAGACGCTCCAGGTCGGCTCGCCCTTCGACTACCAGCGCCAAATGCAGATCGTCGCGGTCTCGGATCTGCCGGATCCCAACGACTTGGCCGCCTATGCGGCGGCCGCCGCCCCGGTCATCCTGCGCCTGGCCGCCCAGACTCGCGGCGCCACCCTCGTGCTTTTCACCAGCGCCCGCCTCTTGCGCGCCGTGGCCGGCCACACCCGCGCCGAACTCGCCCAGGACGGCCTCGTGCTGCTGGCCCAGGGCGAAGGCCTGCCCCGCTCGCGCCTGCTCGATCAGTTCCGCCAGGCCGACGGCGCGGTGCTCTATGGCCTCGAGAGCTTCTGGAGCGGCGTGGACGTGCGGGGCGACGCCCTGCGCCAGGTCATCATCACCCGCCTGCCCTTTGCCGTCCCCGACCACCCGCTCATCCGCGCGCGCCTCGCGCAAATCCGCGCGGCCGGCGGCGAACCCTTTCGCGACTACAGCCTGCCCGAAGCCGTCCTGCGCCTGCGCCAGGGCGTCGGGCGCCTCATCCGTTCCGCCACGGACCAGGGTCGCGTCGTCATCCTCGATCCCCGCTTCTGCCGCCGCGGTTATGGCCGGACCTTTCTGCGCTCCCTGCCGGAATGCCCCTGCGAGGTCCGGCGCGCCGCCGAACTGTAAGCCGTAAGCCGCGTAATAAAAATGCTTAAAGCGGTTGACGATGGGTGGCCAAATGCGTATAAGTGAACCGAAGTGTGAATGGGCCGCAGGCATTCCGGCCCGCGAGAATTAAGGAGCCAGACATGAAAACGAATGGATTGCGCCGAAGAATGGGACTGCTGGCCTGCGGACTGGCCCTGGCCTGTGCCGCCGAAAGTTTCGCCCAGGGCGACATCTTGCGCATGCGCCGCATCACCGACGACAAGGTGCAGACGCCCGAGTACAACGTGCGGGTCGGGGGCTCCTCCGGCAGCGGGCGCCGCCGCCTCTGGTACGTCATCACCACCGAATACGATTCGGCGCCCGACTGGATTGATGAGATGCGCTTCCGCTATTACGTGCTGGTGCGCGACAAGCAGAACACCCAGCGCCTATTCAGCGATGAAATCACCTATGTCAATGTCGCCAAGGGCCGCCACGAAAGCGTCATCTACCTGCATCCCTCGACCGTGGACCGCTTTGGCGACGTTCAGGCCATTGCCGTGCAGGTCTACGTGGAGGGCCGGTTGGCCGGCTTGATCAACAAACCCGAGACCAACGTCCGCTGGTGGGAGCAATTCTCTCCCACGCCCGGCTATCTGCTCAATCGCCTGCAAACGCCTTTTGCCATGATCAATTTCGATAACTACGAGGCCATCAAATCCACCACGCCGCGCTGAGGCGCGGCGCTTACAGGGTGCGCGCATGTTGAAATCCGATCGAATCCTGGCTTTGGACATTGGGGCCAGCGGCCTCAAGCTGGCCGAATACGCACCCCTGCGCGGCGGGGGCATCGAACTGGTCAAATTCTCCGTTCAGTCCCTGGGCATGGAGCAGCAGGGCGATGCCGACCGCAGCGCCTATATCGTCACCACTTTGCGGGAGATGTTGCGCGAGGAACAGATCGCCCCCGGGCCGGTCCTCTGCTCGGTTTCCGGCCAATCGGTCTTCTCGCGCTTTGTCAAGCTGCCGCCGGTGGCTTCGGACAAGGTGTACCAGATCATTCAGTACGAGGCCCAGCAGAACGTGCCGTTTCCCATCGAGGAAGTGGTCTGGGACTATCAATTGATTGGCGGCCAGGCGGGTGAGCTGGATGTGATGCTGGCGGCCATCAAGGCGGACCTGATCGAGGAATTGACGGATTGCGTGCAAGCGGTGGGGTTGTCCCCGGAGTTGGTGGATGTGGCGCCCATGGCCCTCTACAATGCCGTGCGCTACAATTACGAAGAGCTGCGGGCCTGCACGTTGCTGGTGGACATCGGCGCGCGCTCGACGGATTTGATCTTCATCGAGGCCGGGCGGCTGTTCATCCGCAGCATCCCGGTGGCCGGCAACGCCATCACCCAGCAGATCATGCGCGAATTCGAGCTGTCCTTTGCGGACGCCGAAGATCTGAAGAAGAAGCATGCCTTCGTCTCCTTCGGTGGCGCCTATGAAGATCCCGGCAGCGAAGTGGCGGCCAAGGTCTCCAAGTCGGTGCGCTCGGTCATGACCCGCATGCACGCCGAAATCAACCGCTCGATCAGCTTTTATCGCAGCCAGCAGGCCGGTGGCCGGCCTACCGCGCTGCTGCTGGCCGGTGGTTCCTCGGTCATCCCCTACACCGACAGCTTTTTAAAGGAGAAGCTCAAGGTGGATGTGGATTACCTCAATCCCTTCCACAATGTGCCGGTCAACGAACGGATTGCCGGCGAAGACGTCGGCGCCGTGGCGCACCAGTTGGGCGAAACCGTGGGGCTGGCCCTGCGCCGCGTTCTCTCCTGCCCGATCGAAATCAACCTGATGCCCAAGAAGGTGCTGGCCGAGAAAACCATGCGGCGCCGCCAGCCCTATTTTGTGCTCACCGCCCTGGTGGTGGCCCTGCTGGCCGGGGTTTGGGCGGCTTACCTCAACCGGAGCGCGAGCCTGGCCCGGGCGCGCTGGACGGAGGTGGACCAACTGGCGCGGGGGCTCGAGCAGGCCCAGCAGGCCCTGAGCCGCACCACCCAGGAAAGCCAGGGCTTTGCCACCCGCTTTGACCATCTCGAACAATTGAGCACGTTCCGGACCGCCTGGCTGGATCTGCTGGCGGCGATTCATGGCGCCATGCCCGAAGGCGTGTGGCTCTCCGGCATTACCGTCGTTTATGCCCAGGGCCTGAACCGCGATACCGCCTCGGCGGTCAGCGAACTCGAGCTGACCGGCCACGGCTACATTGACAAAGTCGCCAATGCCCAACCCATCCGGGCCTTCCGTGACCGCCTGCGTGAACTGGACTGGTTCTCCGCGGAAACGGAAATCCGGCTGATGCCCACCCCCGGCCCCGATGATTTCGCGCGCGACTTCACCTTGCGCGTGGTCCTGGAGAAGCCCCTGCCCTTATGAATGTGAAAAAAAACCTGCCCTTCGTGATTGGCTTGGCGTGCATGGGCCTTTTATTGCTCGTGGCGCTCTTCTTTCTCTGGCGCGCCAGCCGCGAGTTCGGCGGCGCCCACTCAAGCCTGCGCAATCGCCGCGACCAGCTTGACAACCTCGTGCGGCAAGACCCCTATCCCAACCCCGCCAACGTCGAACGCGCCCAACGGAACCTCGATATGATCCGCCGGGCCACCATGGACCTGGTAAACCAGTTGCGGGCCGGCCAGCAGGCCGCCCCCCCCATCGAATCCGCCGAGTTTCCGCCGCTCCTCGAACGCTCGGCCCGCGAAATGCACCGCCTGGCCGAGGAGGCCCGCGTGGTCCTGCCCCCCCAGTTCGCCTTCGGCTTCGAGCGCTACGTGCGCGGCGAACTGCCCGACCAGCGCCACGTAGCCCGGCTGGTCACCCAACTCGATGCCATCCGCCAGATCTGCCGGCTGCTCTTCGCCGTGCGCATCAACGAAATCAAGCGCATCAGTCGGCGCGAGTTCGAGGCGGCCGACCGCACCCCGGAAGAAACGTCGCCCTATGGCACGGACGATCCCATGATGGAACCGGATTACGATATGTACATGGGCGAAATGGGCGGGTCGCAGACCGAGGCCGTGGAGGAGCGCAAGGCCGATTTCACTTTTCAGCCCGAATGGTATGACCGGGAACGGTACGAGTTGGAGTTCGAGACCCGCGAAAGCGGTTTGTGGGAGTTCCTGTTACAGGTGGCCAATGCGCCCCAGTTCATTGTCTTGTCCCGCCTGGAAGTCACCGGTCTGCCGCCGGACCGCCGCGGGCTCGATACCCGGCGGAGCGCGGGCGAGGGCGGGTTCTATCCGCCTGGCGCGCCGCGCCAGATGACGCGCCCGCCGCCCACCCTCGCCGGCGGGACGATGCCGCCGGGCGGCCGCATGCTGCTGCATGAAGAACGCGTGATTGCGGGGCGTGATCCCATTCTGGTCAAGTGCACCTTGGATGTATACCGTTTCCGGCGCCTGGCGGCCGGGGAGGAGGCGCAGTGAGTGCGGCAGGAAAATTGGACGGGCTGAAGCAAGCCTATGACAGACTGTTCCTCCTGGTGGCGCTGATCCTGCTGCTGCTGTCCTGCGGCTGGCTGTTGACCCGGCTCGCCTCTCACGCCGGCGGGCCACCCCCCATGGCCGCGCAGACCGAGCCCACGCTCGAACCCCTGGAAGTGACCGCCCTGGCCGAGCGGATCGAGCGCCTGGCGGCGCCCGTGACCACCCCCGTGCGGACCCAGCAACTGCTCACCAGTGAGTTGCGGGTGGCGTGTATCAATCCCGAGTGCGCCAAGCCCATTCTGTTTCATGCCAAACAATGTCCGTTCTGCCAGACGGAGCAACCCGAAATCCGGGATATTGATACCATTGACAGCAGTGGCGACGGCATCCCGGACGTCATGAAAATCAAGCATGGCCTGGATCCCTATAGCTCCCAGGATGCCTTCGAGGATCTGGACAGCGACGGCTTCCTCAATATTGAAGAGTTCTGCCTCGAGACCAGGCAATGGCTCTCCGATCCGACCGATCCGGCCTCCTTCCCGCCGCCCATTGTCAAGCTGCGCCTCGCGCGGATCATGAGCGAACCGTTCACCCTGCGCTTCAAGGGCGTGCAGCGGATTGGCGAGGACGAACGCCTCTTCCAGCTCAACCTGCTTTCCGACCAGTCCTATTTCGCCCGGATGGACCAATCCATTACCGTGACCAATCCGCGCACCCAGGCCCAGGAAGTCTACACCATCAAGGCCTACGAATTCCTTGAACAGGAAACGCCCCGCGGCAAGCGTGATGTTTCCGTGCTGACCATCTCCCGAGATGGCCGGGATATCCGCCTCGTGAAAGACCGGCCCCTGACCGAGTATGAACGGTCGGCCCGCCTCGTCTTCCTCATTGATCGGCGGCCCTTCACGGTCCGCGTGAATGATGAAATCGAATTGATGGAACATCGCTATAAAGTGGTTGACATTCGGGCAGATAGCGTGTTAGTTCGCGATGTTGATTCGGGAGTGGACAGCTTGGTCACCCGCCTGAGTGAAGCCGATTTGCGCCAATTGCGGGGTGAAACGGAAGACCCAGCCATGGGAATGATGTCGCCCGAAGAAGCGGAAATGATGGAACGGCCCATGGCGCCACGCGGGCGACCGGTACCGTTGCGTCGGCCCGTGGAAGATGTTCCGCCGGAGTGGTGACTTGGTTGTGCATAGGATTACGTTTGTTTAAGGAGATAAGTTGATGAAGAAGGTGACGCTGCTTTTTCTTGGCTATTTGTGCTTCGCGCTGGTTGGTTGGACGCCGTCGGCCCCGGCCGACGATCTCGAGGCCCTGCTGGCCGATTTGTCCATTTTCGACGACGACAAACCAGCGCAAGAGACC
>JAIPIQ010000125.1 GCA_021734645.1 Fidelibacterota bacterium
GGGGGGCGTCAGGGCCTGACGCACCCGCTCCAAGCCGTCTTCGAAAGCGGGGTCGCGGGTATGTTCGAGGCCGCCGTGGAAATCGCGATCGGCCTCGAAGTACAGATGCCGGCTGAGGCCGCCGCGCAGGGAGCCGAGCACGGCGGCGCCCCAGCCGGCGGGGCGCGGGGGCCGGCTCCCGTCATCGAGTCGGCAGGCCAGGGAGAAGGCGCTGGCCCAGAGGACCAGCAGCAGCAACCAGGGGCCGTGACGCAGCGTCTTCATGTGGTCGGCTTGAATCGTTTGCGGCGGTAGCCGAGCCAGGCCAGCAGCAGGAAGAACAGGGTCCAGCACAGGCCGTAGGCGGCGGTGAGCGCGATGGCCCCGGCGGGGGCCGCGCCCCACTGATGCACGGCCCGCACCCGCAGGTCAAACAGGGCGGCATGGGGCAGGGCATAGTACAGGGCCAGCAGCAACTCGCGGCTGACGGCCGGCGCCTGGGCAACGACCGTCGGCACGGCGGGCGCCACCAGTCCGCTGACCGCGAGCCCGATCCAGGCGAGCGCCATGGTGGCGGCCGTCGAGCAACGGGTGGACAAGGCCAAAGTCGCGGCGCCCAGCCAGGCCAGCAGCAGGCCGTGCAGCAGAAAGGCCTGCAGCAGTTCCGGCAGGCCCACGGCGCCCCCCTGGCCCCAGACCACGCCGGCGCTGAGCAGATAGAACAGAGCGGTCGCGGCCCAGATCGCCGCCCAGCAGCCGAACCATTTGCCCAACAGGTATTCGGCGCGCGTCAGTGGCTTGGCCAGCAGCGGATAAATCGTTCCGCGCTCCTCCTCCGTCGGCAGTTGGCGGGCGGTGGTGGCGATCAGCAAGATCAGGGAGAAGGCCCAGGCCAGCAACAGCCCGGCTTCGAGTACGTAGCGTCCGGCGCCCGCCACGCCGAAGATATCCCCGGAGACCAGGGTGAGCAACAACGCGCCCAGCAAAATGAACAGGACATAAATATCCTTGCGCCGGTAGAGTTCCCGCCATACCTGGCACGCGATGGCGCCGGCCGCCCTCATGCCGCGTTGCCCGCCCGGTCGGCCTGGATTTCGCGCACGAATAGCTGCTCGAGGCTCTCGCCGGGTTGTTGCCAGTCGGTCGGATTACCGTGGCGCAGCAGGCGGCCGGCCGAAAGAATGGCCACCTGGTCGCAGACCAGCTCGACTTCCGACAATTCGTGCGAAGAGAAGAGAATCGTTTTGCCGTCGGTCTTCAGGTCGCTGATCAACCGGCGGACCTCCAGGCGGCCGAGGGGATCCAGGCCGCTGGTGGGTTCATCCAGAATGACCAGGTCCGGGTTGTTGATCAGCGCCTGGGCCAGTCCGATGCGTTGCAGCATGCCGCGGGAATAGGCGGCCAGGCGCCGGTCGGCGGCGGGGGTCAGACCGACGCGTTCGAGCAGGTCGGCGGCGCGCGCCCGCCGCACGCGGGGCGCGAGGCCGAAGAGCCGCCCATTGAAATCCAGCAATTCGCGGCCGGTTAGATAGGGATAGAAAAGGGGCAGTTCCGGGAGGTAGCCCAAGCGGGCGCGGGCCGCCCGTGACCCGGCCGCGGCGCCGAAAATCTGAACGGTACCCGCGCTGGGTTTCACAAAGCCCAACAGGGTTTGAATCAGCGTGGTCTTGCCGGCGCCATTGGGGCCCAGCAGCCCCAGAATCCGGTTGGGCGGCAACGTGAGGGAAATGCCTCGCAAGGCGGGCACCGTGCCACCCCGGCCTCCAGGCAGGCGGTAGGTCACCCGCAAGGCCTCCACAAGCAGGGCGCCCAGCGCAGCCGTCGGGGCGGCATCCGCCCGCTTGCTCATGTGCCATGCCTCGTTTTCATGTCAAGGCATCATGCGACGCGCCCCATCGCTTGTCAAGATACCCGTGGCTATCAGCGCAGGATGGCAACATCAGCAACATCAGCAACATCAGGACACGCGTAATTTTTGACATATGGGCGATGTTTTGCAGAATCGGGGTAAAGATTGGAGGTGGTTATGACGATCGCGCGGCGAAAGTTGGTGTATGAGAGCGAGGTGGGGGTGTACCATGTGGTCGTACGCTGCGTCCGCCGGGCGTTTCTGTGCGGGGCGGACGCGTACAGCGGGGCGAACTACGATCTTCACAAAGAATGAGCATATCTCGCGGCGGGCGAATAAGGAGGATGGGGTCAAGGGTCGTTTTTGGGAATCGCGGTTCAAGTGCCAGCGGCTCGAGGATGAGGGGGCGAATCTGGCCTGCATGTGCTATGTGGATTTGAATCCGGTGCGTTCGCGGTTGGCGGAGTCGCTGGAGGATTCGGAGTTCACGGGGGCGTACGACCGGATCATGGCGCGGAAGGCGGCGGAGCGGGCCAAGGCGCTGGAATCTGCGGCGGTGCCGATCAGCGTGCAGCAGTTGGCGGGGGAAAAGCAGGATATCGAGCGGGTGCTGGATCGGGGCAAGCTGTTATGTTCGTTGGACGAGGGGCGGCGGCCGTTTGCGTATTACGGGACAATGGATTATCTGCGGCTCTTGGATGCCACGGGGCGGGCTTTGCGGCTGGATAAGCCGGGGCGGATTGGGGATGAGGTCCGGCCCTTGTTGGAATCGCTGGACCTGGATGCGGACGAGTGGTTGGAGACGGTGAGCAAGTATGGCAAGCGTTTCGGCTTGGTTGCCGGCACGGTCGAACACATGCGGGAGGCGGCCGAGCGTCTCGGCCAGCGCTGGCTGAAAGGCTGCCGCAGCGCTGCGGTGGCATTCCGAAGACCCCCCACATCGGTCCCGGCCTGAGACCGAATAGCCGAGAAACCCGAGAGCGACAGTTGGGGTGTGTCTTGCGCAGGTACCCAAATGGTTGAACGGTGCGAATTCGACTACTTGGTCGCTCCGTCGCGCCGCCGATATCATCCCCCAACCGGAAGCTGGCACGCTTTGGGCATCTTGCAAGTGCAGAGGGCCGCCACTCATCGTGATGGCAATAAAATATGCGTGTCCATTAATAATATGCGTGTCCGTTGATATAACACCGGCATTGAGTGAGCGCGCGCTCCGGGTTTGACAGGGGGGGGGGGGCGGCGCAAGATGCGGTTTCAGCAGATTGAGCAACAGCCGGAGCAGGTGATTTCTATGACAGTCAGAACGAGATTCGCGCCGAGTCCCACGGGCCAGGTACACATTGGCAACATCCGGGCGGCGATTTACAATTGGTTATTTGCCCGGCATCACGGGGGGCGTTTTCTGTTGCGGATCGAGGATACGGACCGGGTCCGTTCGACGGATGAAGCGGTGCAGGCGGTGCTCGAGGCGCTGACCTGGCTGGGGCTCGAGGCGGATGAGCCGCCGGTCTATCAGTCCCGGCAGCAGGCGGCGCACCGGGCGGCGGCGGAGCAGTTGCTCTCATCGGGTCGGGCTTACCGGGCGGCGAAGGGTGAGGCCGGGCAGGGGGAGGTGGTGCTGTTCCGCATGCCGGATCATGCGCTTGAGTTCACCGACGAAATCAAGGGGCCCTTGCGCAAGGCCGCGGCGGACATGCAGGATTTCGTGTTGGTCCGTTCCGACGGCACGCCGGTTTTTCACCTGGCGAACGTGGTGGATGATGTGGCCATGGGAATCACCCATGTGATTCGGGGCGATGATCACATCGAGAACACCTATCGGCATGTGGCGCTCTATCAGGCCCTGGGCGCGCCCTTGCCGCGTTTCGCGCATCTGCCCATGATCGTCAACGCCCAGGGCAAGCCGTACTCGAAGCGCGATGGGGCGGCCTATGTGGGCGATTTTCGCTCCCGCGGTTTTCTGGCCGACGCCCTTTTCAATTACCTGGTGCTGTTGGGCTGGTCACCCGGCGACGACCGGGAAATCATGAGCCGCGCGGAAATGATTGCCGATTTTTCGCTCGAACGGGTGCAGTCCAAGGCGGCCCAGTTCGACGAACGCAAGCTGGCGTGGTTCAACGGGCAGTATGTGCGCGCGCTGCCCCTGGCCACGCGGGTCGCGGCCTGCGCCGATGTCCTGCGGGCGCACGGGATCGAGGCCGAGCCGACCTATTTGGCCCAAGTGGTGGATTTGCTGGCCGAGCGCCTACAATTCATCACTGATATCCCAACACAGGCGGCGTATTTCTTCACGGAGGACTACCCCGTGGATGCCAAGGCGGTCCGCAAGCGCCTGGGCACGGCCGAAGCGCGGGAGCGCCTGGCGGAAGCCCGGGCGGCACTGGCCGCCGCCCCGGGGTTCACCGCGCCGGAATTGGAGGAGGTCGTGCGCGAACTGGCCGAACGCCGGGCGGTATCCGTCGGCGTCTACATCCATCCCCTGCGGGTGGCGGCGTCCGGTTCGGCGGCGGGTCCCGGTCTGTTCGACATGCTGGCCGTGCTCGGGCGCGAACGGGTGCTTGCGCGGGTGGACCGGAGCCTGGCCGAACCATCGGCCTGAGACCGCTACAGAATCCTCAAATATCGAAAGCCCGCAGGAACTCGAAGCTCGACTTCAGGCAGTCGAACGGGTCACGCAGGCAACGGTCCTGTTCCACGGCGTACCACTGCGTGCCGGCAGCGGCGAAGGCGGGCAGAATGGCCTCCCAGTTGAGATTGCCCTCGCCGATCGCGGCGATGATCGGCCCTTCCTCGGGATGGACTTCCTTGTCCTTCAGGTGAATCACCGAAAGCCGCCCGGGACAGCGTTTGATGAGCGCCACCGGATCCGCCCCGGCATGGACGGCCCAGTAGGTGTCAAGCTCCATGGCCATGAATTCGCCTTCGTCAATCAGGATGTCATAGCAGGTTTTGCGGGGGCGGTCCGCAGGGATGAACTCGTGGGCGTGATTGTGATAGCCGAAGGCAATCCCGGCGGTCTTGAGGTCCGCGGCCATGGGCCGGGCACCCCGCAGGAAGTCGCGGTAGCCCTGGGCGCCCCGATCATGATATTGGGCCCGCGGCAGGCCGCCGATGGCGCAATAGGCGCAGCCCAGCGTGAGATGAAATTCAATTTCGGCCTGGGTATTGCCCAACAGATCCTCGAAGGGCCGATGGGTGGCCGCGCAGACCAGCCCGTGGTCGTCCAGCATCCGGCGGCACAGGGCGGCATCCACCTCCGGCTGCTCCCCCGCCATGCACCCCACCGCTGAAAGCTGAACCGCCGGATAGCCGATCGCCTGGATGCGCTCAAGCGTCCGCGCAAAATCCTTGGCCGTCTTTGTGAACTCCCGGACCGTATATAACTGCACTGCCAGCTTTGAAATCATCTTTCACTCCTTTGTTGTGCGACCCCATGCCGCACCTGAAACGAACGACCAACTTATTTCACAATTCGGGGGGCTTGTCTACCCCCCCATAAAGAGGTTTTGGTGGGCGGTGGCGATGGCGGGGATGCTGAAGTGCTCGAGGACGTTGGCGCGGCCGGTGGCGGCCAGGCGGCGGTCGGGACCGGGCTGGGCGTGGAGATTGCTGATGGCCTGGGCCCAGGCCGCTTCATCGTGGGGGGGCAGCAGGCGACCATGGATCCCGTTGGTGATTATGTCGCGGATCCCGGGGATGTCGGAGGCCAGCACGGGCAGTTCGCAGGCCAGCGCCTCCAGGACGGCAAGGCCCAGGGCTTCGGCTTCCGAGGGGAAGACAAACGCGTCGGCGGCCTGCAGATAGGCGGCCACGTCCTCAGTGTAGCCGGTGAACCGCACGGAGGATTCGAGGCCGTGGGCGGTAACGAACCCGCGCAGGGCGCTTTCGCAGGAGAGGGGTTGTCCGGCGCCGCTGCCGATCAGCAGCAGGAACAGGTCGGGTTGGGCGGGCGCCAGGCGGGCGAAGACGCGCAGGAGCAGCTCGAGGCCTTTGCCCCGATTCAGCTTACCGGCATAGGCCAGGATGAAGCGGTCGGTTGGGAGATTCAGTTGTTGCCGCCGGGCGGGGCGCTGATTAGCGGGGAGGGGTTGGAAGGCATCGGTGTCGATACCGTTGGTGATGGAGGCGATGCGCTCCGGGGGGATGCCGCCATCGGGGGATTCCTCGCCGATGGGGGAGCTGATGGAGAGGAAGCAATCGGCCTGGCGGAGCAGATGGTTGCGGGCGCGGATCAGGGGGCGAAAGCAGGCGCGCCGCCAGGGGCGCACACGTCCTTCGGGGGTTTGCCAGATGAAGGCGCCGGACCATTCGCCGCGGGCTTCCGCGCGCAGGATGCAGCGTTTGCGGGCCCAGCCCGCGGCCAGGACGCCGGCGAGGCCCAGGACGCGCAGGCCGCAGACGTAAATGACGTCGTAGGTATGGCGCTGCCGCCAGAGCTGCCAGAGGGCCGGCGGCAGCATGAGGTACTTGCCCAGGCGCGCGAAACCGCTGGGGCCCACGCGGCGGATCAGGAAGCCGTCGCGCGTTTCGGTGGGCGGCAGGTGGCGCCAGCGCCGCCGGGTCAGGACCCAGACGGTGGTGCCTTGCCGGGACAACTCGCGGCAGAGCAATTGGGCATGGCGTTCGCCGCCGCCGACCACCGGGTGGAACGAACCGATCAGCACGCAGACGCGCGGTGCGGGCGGGGGGGTGGCCGGGGAGGGGGACAAGGGCAGCGCTTCAGGAGGCGGCCGGGGGGGCGATCACGTTGCCGCGATTGAGCAGATCCAGGGGATCGACCGCTGATTTGCAGCGTGCCACTTCCTGGCGGCCGCGTTCGCCGTGACAGGCCAGGAAGTCGGCGCGTTTGCGTTTGCCGGTGCCGTGTTCGCCGGAGTAGACGCCGCCCAGGCGCGTGGACTCGGCAATGATGGCCTCGTACACGGTGGTGGCGCGCGCCAACTGGTCCTTTTCGGGCAGGATGGTGAAATGGAGGTGGCAATCGCCGAGATGGCCGAAGGAAACATACTCAAGTTGCTCGTGTGCGAGCCGGGCATGGGTGAAGGCCAGGAATTCGGCAAAGCGCGCGGGGGGGACCACGGCGTCGGTCATCAGGGTATAGGTGCCGTGGCGCTGGACGACCTCGAGGGCATGGGCGGGCAGGGAATGGCGGGCCTCCATGAAGATTGCGCGCTCGTGGTCGTTGTCCAGCAGCAGCACGCCGTCCTCCGAGACGCCCGCGTCCGCTGCGAGCAGGCACTCGAACCAGGCTTCCGCTTGGTCGTCGGTCTCGCCGGCCGCCAACGGCACTTGCAGGTAGACCGCCACCTGGCTGTCATTGCGGAAGAGACGCTCGGCATGGTCCATGTATTGCCGGCAATGCACGCCGAAATACTCGCAGGCGCTCAGGCGGCCCAGGTCGCCCGCGCATTGCGCGCGGACCGCTTCGAGCAGCTTCAGGGCGCAGGATTCATCCGGCAGGGGAATGAAGAGATCGAGGTACTCCGCGGGTTGGGGGGCCAGCTTGAGGGTGCAATGGGTGATGATTCCGAACAGCCCCTCGCAGCCCACCATCAGGTCAATCCAGTCCATCACGCCGGTCGGATCGGAAAACGGGCCGCCGGCATTCTTCAAGGCGGCGCGCGGGTGGCGGGGCACGGGCCAGGTCTGGATCCGGTCGCCCGCCGCCAGGCGGAAGGCGCCCTGGGCGGAAACATATTGCCCGCGCGTGGCGGAAATCCGGCGGCCATCGGGCAGGAGGGCTTCGAGGGCGACCACCCAGTCGCGAATGCTGCCCGGGGCGCCGGGCGTGAAGCCGGACGCGTTGCAGGCCAGCGCGCCGCCCAGGGTCGCCTCGGCCCGGCTGGTCGGGTCCACGGGGAAGCGCAGGGCGCCCTGGCTCAGGGTCTGGATCGCCTTGCGGAAATCCTCGAGCAGCAGGCCCACCGGCGCGGAGGCCGTGCCGTCGGCCAGATGCAGCTTGATCGGCGGCTGCTGCATGTGCAGCAGGGATAGGACCAGGCCGTCCTCGGGGGTGGCGCTTCCCGTTAGATTCGAGCGCCCGGCAGAAACGGTGCAGGGGATACGGGCCTGATGGGACAGGCGCAGAAAAACCGCGCACTCGCGCGCCGTGGCCGGTCGGCCCAGCGCCCGGGCGGAACCCGGCAGGTTCGAGCTGTCGGCCGTGAACCCTTGGACCACGTCCGGATCACAGGTCAGCTCCAGGGCAAACGTCTCCTTCAGGAATTCGGCCCAGGCGGGCAGGCTGTCCGGCCCCTGATGGTCCCGCGCAAAGGCGTCCAGTTGCCCGGCTTCCTCCGGGCTCAACAGGGTCGTCGTCGGGATCAGGTCGGTCGCGGGCGCGGGGGCGGTATCGGTTGGTTGACTCATGGGTTGTACTCCAGCTCCATGTTGGCAAAGAGCAAGGAGTAGCGCCAGCGCAAAATTGACGGGGCGGCGGACGGGGGCGCAATCACGATTCACTGACCTGTGTTAGGCAGCGCTTGCGGCGGCGTCCCGATTCGAGCATACAGAACCACAAACGAACGCGGGAACGGACAAAGAAGCATGGGACCCGTTCACGGGGTTCATTGGCCAACGCT
>JAIPIQ010000126.1 GCA_021734645.1 Fidelibacterota bacterium
AGGCCCGGATGTCATCCAGCGAGCCATGGGCCATGGTGGCCTGGATATCCACCGGGCACCAGAATGTGATCCGGCCCCCGAACTCGGCGCCCAAGCGCTCCAGGCCCATGTTCTCCTGCTGATCCATCTGAATGACATCCAGCCCGATTTCGATCAAATCGTCGAGGATGGCGGTGATGTCGCCGCAACTGTGCAGAAAGGTCAGCAGCCCGGCCTCCCGGGCGGCGCGGTAGACCCGCGCGTAGCGCGGCTTCCAGATTTCGCGCCACGATTCGGGCGCGATCATCAGGCGGTCCTGCAGGCCCCAGTCGTCATACCACAGATAGCCATCGGCGCCGGCCCGCGCATACTGTTCGATGGCATACAGATTCATGTCGGCCAGCACATCAATCAGCCGGCCCAGCTCTTCCGGGGCGGTGTGGATGTCCACCCAGGTATCCTGAAGCCCCCGGAGAAAATGGACGCGTTCATAGAGGGAAATGCCCTGGGCCAACAGGAATTTGTCGCCGGCCTCCGCGCGGGCGCGTGGCAGATGCGTCCAGCGCCGCGGGTCTTTGATGTCCGGAATATGCAGCGTGTCCCACTGCGACCAGTCCGTCAGGATGGGCTGCTTCACTTCGCCCAGGTTCGAGATCCCGATGTTTTCCCAGACGCAGCCCCACTCGTCGCTCCCGCGCTTGGGGCGGGCGTCCGGCGAGGGACTCATGCCCGTCCCGGCGAAATCCGAGCCATATTCCGGGGGCAGGGTATAGGGCAAGCGGTCGGGGTTTTCAAAGCGGACGGCGCGTTGAACCACTTCGCGTGATGTCATTGGCATATGCGGTGCTCCCTAGCTGATATTGCCGGGTCTTTTACTGCGCATGGCGGGGCAGGTCAACCCCTTCCTGCGATCCGGGTGGGCTGGGGGGCCATTGCGCAGATCCCCGCAAATTCTCCTGCTAATCCTAATCCTAATCTTATGATTATGATACAGTCATGCGACTGTGGATGTTGGGCGCAGGACACGAGAGTTACCATCGCTAATCCTAATCGCACTCGTCTCATCGCCTATCCCGGCGGAGCCGCCCCCGGTCTTCGCTGCGGCATGCCGGCTGGGTCTGTGAGCCGGAGCGTACGTTCCAGAATGGTGACTGAGGCGGGTGAATGGTTCGTGCCCTGCCAGGCCAAGCGCAGCGGGACCAGATCGTTGTGCTGTTGTTGGCCTAGGCTCCGCTCCGCGGGGGATCGGAGATGGAGAGAGTGCGATTAGGATTGGGGGGGGCGCATAGCGTTGTATTTCACGATATACAGCCATGGAGGCCGAGAACCCCTGCGATCACTGCATGAACTCATGCCGGTCACTTTCCTGTCCTGCGCCCCTGTGGATGTTGGGCGGGGATGGTGGCGCTTGCAATTATAGCGGATGGCGGACAATATGCGCGACTAACTCAGGAGTGATGACATGAGCAAGAGGATCAAGCAGATTGCGGGCGGGTGGATGCTGGGGTGCCTATGGGCGTGGAGCGCGGGGGCGGCGCCGGCGGGCGGGTTGCTGGCGGCGGATGAGCTCGAGGTGCGGCTGCCGGCGGTCACGGCGGCGGCCTACCCGGATGCCCAGACGGTGCTGGTCGGGTCCGCAGTCCGGATACGGTACGAGGCGGACGGTACGTATGAGCAATGGCACGAGGAATATGTCAAGGTGTTGACCGAGGACGGCCGCCGGGGCTATCAGACGATCTCTTCGCACTACACGATTCCGTACCAGCGCGGGCCGGAGGATTGCCGGATCGAATGGGTCGAGTTGCTCAAGGCCGACGGGCGCCGGGTGGCGATTGATCTTGAGGCCAACAGCCGGGACATGATCAATCCCGCGAGCATGAGCGCCAACATCTACAGTCCGAATCAGCGGTTGATCCGGGTCAACATACCGGGGATCGAGGTGGGCGACACGCTGCACTTCATGATGTATGACCGCATCGTTCATCCCCGCATGCGGGGGACCTGGGCCGACTGGTATGTCTTCGAGCAGGAGCAGCCGATTCTGTACACTCGCATCGAGGTCGAGGGGCCGGCGGATGCGCCTTTGCGGAGTGTGGCGCACAAGGGCGTGATCGGTGAGACGGTTACGGCATTCCAGGAGGAGCGGGACGGGCGGGTCTACTACCGCTGGGAAGCGCGGGACGTGCCCCAGGCCTTTCCCGAGCCGAACATGCCGCCCCTGTACACGGTGGGGCAACGGGTCCTGGTCAGCACCGCGCCCGACTGGGAGACCGTCTCGCGCTGGTACTGGGACCTGGCGGCGCCGCGCCTGACGCCCACGCCGGCCATCGAGGAGGAAGTGGCGCGCCTGGTGGAGGGACTCGACGAGCGGCGGGCGCGAATCGAGGCCATTTTCCGGTTCGTTTCCCAGCGCATCCGGTATCTGGGGGTGATCAAGGAAGACGAAGCGCCGGGATACGAGCCCCACGACGTCGGGATTACATTCACGGCCCGGCATGGCGTCTGTCGCGACAAGGCCGCCCTGCTGGTGGCCATGCTGCGGGTTGCCGGTTTCGAAGCCTTTCCCACCCTGATTCATAATGGCCCGAAGAAGGATGCGGAAGTGCCGTCGCCTTTCTTCAATCACGCGATAGTCGCCGTGCGCGAGCCGGACGGCACATTCCTGCTGATGGATCCCACTGATGAGAACACGTCGGTTCTGCTGCCGGGCTACCTCAACAACCAAAGCTATCTGGTGGCCACCCCGGCGGGCGAAGATCTGCATACGTCGCCCATCGAGCCGGCCCTCAACAATATGATGCGCATCGAAACCACGGGCACGGTGAGCGCGGCCGGAACCCTGCGGGCGACCACGCGCCTGGATTTCGACGGCGTGAATGACAATGCCTACCGCAACTACTTGTCCGCCCAGCGCCAGGAGGACCGCGAGCAGTTTTTTCTGGGGGCGCTGCGCGCGATTGTTCCGGGCGCCCGCTTGCGGTCGTGGCGCATCGAGCCCGCGGATTTGCAGGCGGTGGGCACGCCGCTGGCCGTCGAGTTGGCGTATGAAGCCGACGATGTGCTGATCGCGGGCGCGGAACAGGTCGTGCTGCTGGCGCCGCGCTTCGGCACGCGATTGGGCCTGGTCAACATGGTCCTGGGGCGCATGGGGTTGCCGGAGCGCCGGTTTCCCTTGCTCACGGATCTGGCGGTGGGGGTGCGGGAGCGGACGGAAATCGCCTTTGATTCGCCCCCCGGCGCGCCGTTGACCTTACCTGAGGAGCCGGGCCGGGATGACGGCGAGTTCACGCTGCGTTCGACAGCGGGGTGGGAGGAGGACCACCGTTACGTGCAGGACTTCGAGTTCCGGCTGAACCAGGTCGAGTATGATCCGGCCGCCTATTTGCGGTTGCGCGACGGACTGCGCCAATTGCAGCGCGCGCAGCGCCGCTGGCCCATCTTTGCGGCAGCGGCGGGCGAGGCCGCGGCGGATGCGCGGGTGCAGCATGAACGGGTGACCTACGAAATCGAGACGCCCACGCGCTGGACCGAGACGCGGACCACGCGCATGGAAATTCTGAACTACGCCGGCAAGAAGCGCTATGCCGAGTTGAAGTTCGCCTACAATTCGGCCTGGGAGGAGATCGAGTTGGTCTCCGCGCGGGTGATTACGCAGGCCGGCGACGAGCGCGTGATCAGTGCCGAGGAGATCAACCGCATGGACCAGGGCTGGGTCGGGGGCGCGCCGCGCTATCCGACCGGGCATACGCTGGTGGCCAGTCTGCCGGGCGTCGAGCCGGGCGCGGTGATCGAGTATACGGTGCGGCGCACCCGCTGGGATCGCCCCTTCTTCAGTTTGCTCGAGCCATTCAGCCTGTACGACCCGTGCGACGAGAAGGAAGTCGTCCTCACCGCGCCGGCGGGTTTATCGCTGGCGCTAGAGGTTCCGGGCCTGGCCGAAGCGGGCGTCGCGTACACGGTGGCCACCGCGGCCGACGGCCGTGTGACCCACCGCTGGCAGGGGCGCAACCTGCCGCGTGTGCCGCGCGAGGACTACCTGCCGCCGGGTTGGAGCGATCAACCCACGCTGCTGGTCAGCGGGGGAGACTGGGCGGTGTATGCGGATCAGGTCGCGGCAGCGCTCGAAGCCGCTGCGGTCCCGGGGCCGACCGTGGCCGCGCTGGCAACCGAGTTGGTGGCGGGTCAGACCACGGCGGCGGCGCAAGTGACCGCGATCCGGGATTTTGTGGCCCGGCATGTGCGGACCACGGGCCCCAGTTTGGCGGGGCTGCCCCTCTCGGCCCTGACGCCGGCCGAGGTGGTCTTGGCGGAGCGGTACGGCAATACGGCGGATTGCGCCATCCTGCTGGTGGCGCTGCTGCGGGCGGCGGGCTTTGCGCCCGAGTGGGTGCTGGGCGGCGCCTATCCGGAGGTGGCGGCGTTTGAGCGGATATTGCGTGAGAATCCGCGGCCGCAATGGTTCGGCACGGTTCTGGTGCGCGTGCCGGCCCTGCCGGACGCCGAGGGGATCGGGGCGGTGTATCTGAACGACACAGATGAGTATGCGGCCCTGGGCGCCTGCGCCCACGAGGGTCGCTTCGCCCTGGAACTGCCCGGTGGTGACCTGACCACGATCCGGCCGGGCCGTCCCAGCCGCCAGGAAACGGAGTACCGGCTCGCGCTCGCGGCCGATGGCGCGGCCCGCATCGAATTCGTGCAGTATATCTACGGTACCTCCTACGGCAGCCAGCGGCGCTTCTTCGAAGAGCTAACCCCTGAGCAGCGCCGCCGCGAGCACAACGAACGCGTGGCGGCCATTGCCCAGTCGGCGGAAGCCGACGGAGATCTGGTCGCGGATTTCAGCGGGTATCCCGGCCGCGTGGCCCTGGCCGTCCGCCTGCCCGACTTCGGTATGCGCGAAGAGGGTCTGCTCTACTTCAATTGGCCCGGGGGGCTCGATAACCTCGTGCGCCTGCGCGGTGAAACCCGGCGCCGTCCGCTTTATGTCGCCGATGAGCTGGACGCCGAATGGCGCTTGACGGCCCAATTGCCCGAGGGGTTTACACCGGCCATACTGCCCCCGGATTATACCTTTGCGCTCGGTGACGGAAGCGCCTGGTCCGTGGCCACCGAGGTCCGGTGGGATGCGGAGAACAACCGGCTCGCCGCCAGCCAGATGGCGCGCCGATCGCCGGGCCTGATCCCCGTGCCGGAGTATGCCGCCCTGCTGGAGCTCGAAGATGAATTGCGCCATCGCCGCCGTCGCTTCGTGCTGCTGGCCGAGCCCGGGCCCAGCGAGCGCGGGGCGGACTGAACGACGCACGGCGGGCCGGCGCGTTACAGCCGCTGTAACGGAAAATGACCGCCGTTACAGTCGCTGTAATGGAATTGCGTGGCCATTACAGCCGCTGGAACGGAAAAGCGGCCGCATTACAGCCGCTGGAACGGATAGCTACCGATGAACACATGGAAACGAACGTTTGTCAGCGCCTTTGTGGCGCAGGTGTTATCCATCGTCGGCTTCTCGTTTGCGTTGCCCTTTCTGCCGTTTTTCATTGGGGAGTTGGGCGTAGGGGACACGGCGAGTCAGGCCTGGTGGGCGGGGGTAACGCTGGCGGCCACCGGGCTCACGTTGGCCCTGTTCGCGCCGTTATGGGGCTATTTGGCCGACCGTTTCGGGCGCAAGGCGATGGTCATTCGTTCCATGTTTTGTGGCACGTTGGTGTTGGTGCTCATGTCCTATTCGCGCACCATCGGGCATCTGTTCATCCTGCGCTTGCTGCAAGGCGCGCTGACGGGGACGGTCTCGGCCAGTGTCGCGCTGGTGGCGAGCGTTACGCCCCGGCACCGCAGCGGGTTTGCGTTGGGGATGATGCAGGCGGCGGTATTGCTGGGGGTGGCGGTGGGGCCGCTGCTGGGGGGCATGGTGGCGGACACCTTTGGCTATCGGGTGGCGTTCCGGGTAGGGGGGCTGGTGGTCTTGCTGGGCGGGCTCCTGGTGCATTTTGCCGCGCATGAGGATTTCACCCCGCCGGACGCGGAGGAGCGGCAATCCCTGCCGGGGTTCCGGGCGCTGCTGGCCAGCGGCGGTTTTGCCGCGGCGGTCCTGATCCTGTTCGCCGTCCGGTACAGCAACACCCTGATCAATCCGTCCTTTCCCCTGGTGGTGCGGGATCTGCTGGTTTCCCCGGAGCGCCTCAACAGCATAACGGGCGGGATCATGGCGGCGGCGGGGCTCGCCGGGGCCGTGACCGCGGCGGGGCTGGGTCACGTGGGCGACCGCTGGGGTCACCGGCGGATCGTCGTCATCTGCAGCTTGGCCGCGGCGGTAGCCTCCCTCGGGCACCCTTGCCCCGCCGGCTTGTACAGCCTGGCGGCGGCGCATCTGTTGTTCGGCATGGCGGTGGCCGGGACCATGCCGGCGGCCAACACCATGATTCAGCAAGCGACGGATCCGCGCCACATGGGCAAGGCCTTTGGCGCGGCCTCGGCCCTGAGCCTGATCGGCATTGCCCTCGGCCCGCTGACCGGCGGGTTCCTGGCGCGGGCGTTCGGTCTGCGTATGCCTTTCCTGGCGGCGGCCCTGTGCCAGGTGCTCGTGGCCGTGCTGGCCGTGGCGCTTATCGGCCGAGCCGCCCGAGCACGGTCTGCAGGGCCTCCAGATTCTGGCGCATGACCGATTCGTAGTAATCGAGCGGGGCGTCGTCCGGTCCGGAGGCGACCGGGTCGAGCTCGAGGGTGGGGATCCCGGTTTCCCGCGCCAGGGTCTGGCCGACCTTGGGCGCGTACTGGGGCTCGGTGACAAGGGCGCCCGCCTGCCGGGCGCGAATGGTCTTCACCAAGTGCAGCATCTCGGCCGCCGAGGGTTCCCGACCGTGGGGCTGGGTCACCGCGACAATCTCGAGGCCGGTATCGCGCGCCAGGTAGTCGAACACCCCGTGGGGCTGGACAATCCGGTTGTTCCGTAGCGTTCGCACCTGCGCGGCCATCTCATCGGCCAGGGCGTTGAGCCGGTCGGCGTATGCCCGGGCGTGCTGGACGTACAGGCTCGCGTGGTCCGGATCGGCCTGGGAGAGCCCCGCTGCGATGTTCAGCGCCAGATGCGCCGCCTGCCGCGGACTCGCAAACAGATGCGGGTTCACGTTGTTCTGATGGGCATGAACACAGGCGCTCCCGTTCTGCTCGCATGGCGCGTGAGCGTCATGGTCATGGGGGCCTTCCTCGTAGAATAGCAGTTCCGTCACGCCCCGGGCGCTGTCAACCACCGTGAGGCGCGGATTGGCATTCTGTACGGGAGCGCCGAGAAACGCCTCGAGGCCCAGGCCATTGACCACCAGCAAGTCGGCGCGGGCCAGCTTACGCATGTCCTGGGGCGTCAGCGAGTAATGGTGCGGACATCCCAGGGAGGCCGGCAGCAGCAGCTCGACGACCACCCCGGCCTGCCCCACCGCGACATTGCGCGTGATCTGATATATGGGGAACGTCGTGCAGAGCACGTTTAACTCCGCGCACCACCCCGCACGGGGCCACAGCCCAACCGCCAAAAGGCAAATCCACACCCAACCCAGATTCCAGCGCTGGCCGACTTTCATGTTGCACTCCTCCTGATTGCACAGACCGTGACGCGTCACCCGACCACAGCTCACTGCCTGATGCTGTCAAGCATACATCCTCCCGCGGAAATGTCTAATGCGCAACGCTGAATGACGCTTGAAATCTCGGGGCGATGAGGCATGCTATGGGCATGAATACTCTTGAAGCGGCCGAGGAGCTGCGGGGCGAACTGACCCGCGGCCTGGTTGAAGCCATACGCATTCCGTCCCTGAGCGGGCGCGAGGGGCGGGTGGTCGAATACCTGGCCGAGACCATGCGGCGTCTGGACTACGATGAAGTGGTGGTGGACGGCATGGGCAATTTGCGGGGGCGGATGGGGAGCGGACCCTACGTCATCGCGTTGGACGGTCATTGCGACACCGTGGACGTGGGCGATCCCGGCCTCTGGACGCACGATCCCTTCGGGGGGGCGGAGGTGGATGGCAAGATTTATGGTCGGGGGGCGAGCGATCAGAAGGCCGGGGTGGTGGCGGCGATTTTTGCGGGGGCGCTGCTCAAGCGGCGGGGATTGCCGCCGGAAATCACGCTGTACGTTGTCGCCTCCGTACAGGAGGAAGACTGTGACGGATTGTGCTGGCAGTACATCGTGCGCGAAGAAGGCCTGCGGCCGGATATGGTGGTTCTGACCGAACCCACCAGCCTGGGCATC
>JAIPIQ010000127.1 GCA_021734645.1 Fidelibacterota bacterium
GGCGGTCATCACCACCTGGGGATCCCCGCGCCTGAACGCAGCCGTTCTGGCGCGGAACCGGAATCTGCGCATCATGGCGCACGCCGCCGGTTCGGTGGCCCCCCACGTTTCGCCTGAACTCTTTGCGCGGGGGGTCCGGGTCACCAGCGCCAATCCCCTGATGGCCCGCACCGTCGCGGAGGCCGGCTTCATGCTGATGCAGATGGGCCTGCGCCAGGTCCACCGCAACAGCCAGTTGGGGCTCCGCTCTGCGCGCATGGACTGGGACGCCGGCCGCATGGCGGACATCCGCGTGCCCGAAGATCTCACGATCGGCATCTGGGGCTACGGCGATATCGCCCGCTGGGTGGTCCACTACCTCAAACCCTACAGCCCGCGCCAAATCCTCGTGGCCAGCCGCCACCTCAGCGCGGCGGATGCCGCCCGCGACGGACTGACGCCCGCCGATTTCGACCAGGTCTTCGCCCAAGCTGATGTGATCTTTGTGCTGGCCGGTATGACTGCGGCCAATCGGGACCGGGTCGGGCCCGAACAACTGGACCGCATTCGCGCGGGCGCCTGCTTGATTAATCTGGGCCGGGCGGAACTCATCCAGCGCGCGCCGCTCCTCGCCGCACTGAAAACCGGCCGGTTCACCGGCATCTTCGACGTCTTCCATGACGAACCGCTGCCGCCCGCAGACCCCCTCCAGGACCTGCCGAATGTGATTCTGACCCCCCACAACGCCGGTACGGGCCGCTACGGACAATATCTGCCGGCCATGGCCGAGGAAATTGACCGCGCCCTCAAAGGGCAACCGCTGCGCTACGAAATTCAGCCGGACCGCGTGGCTCACATGACCCGTTGAACAGAGGGCGATGGAGAATGCCGCCGCGGCACGGGATGGGGCCGGTGAGCGATAGCGCCTGCCGGGAATCCACGCCGAACCCGGACGACGATCCGAGGCCGCAGTTTCGCGGCGGGCACGGTCCCGAATCAGGGCGGCCTGCGCAGGGTACGAGCATTCCCTGCTGCTTCGACTGGGGCCAATGCGCTCGACCGCCCGCCGGCCGCGGGCAGGTATATGGGTGGTTACAAAAAATAAAAAAAACGGTTGACAAATTCTCTGGGAGGCGCTAAATGGGTATTCAAAGTTAGGACGTTACTGTTTGTTCTGGCTCGCGCGGCGGGCCAGGCAGGCGGCAAAGGCAAAGCCAAACAGAAAGGGCCGGAGATGAAAATGAGCAGCATGTGGCAGGCGGTAGTGGCGGTCGGAGTGGCTTGGTTGGCGGCGGGCGCCCGGGTTGAGGGCGCCAACTATGCCTGGGTCGGGGGGGACGGCAACTGGTCGGATATCGCGGCGGTGACCGGCGATCAGGGTTGGGACACTTCGCCCTATCCCACGACCGGCGTCGCGCACACCTGGACGCAGGGCGGTCCCGGCGCCACGGTTACCATAACCATTGACGTCGCCGATGCGCTTATTTCTGACGTACCCATAAGCGGCTGGGATGCCGGTCATTTCGTGATCGAAACGACCGACGCGGTAAACAACAAGCTCAACTTGAACTACTATTCGAATGGTAATTCGCGTTTCGGTGTGACGGGGAGCAGTCAATCGCTCACGGTGAATGCCCCCGTGGTGCTCGGGTCCGGGTTGCTGGGCGGTAGGCTCCGCTTTATGGGGGGGCAAACCGGTGCGGCGCGCGTGTTCATGAACGGAGCGATCTCGGGTGCCGGCGGCATCGGGTACACGAAACCATCAGCGACTTCCTCCTACAACGGCAACGTCCGGCTGAGTGCCGCCAACACGTTCACGGGGGATACGGTTTGGACTTACCCCACCAGCATTGGCGGCGTGGGCGGTCTCGAATTGTATAACACGCATGCCTTGCAGAACAGCACGCTGGATGTCGGCGCGTCCGATCAAACAGGCGGGCGGGTCGAATTCATTGCGGCGGGCACGCATGTGGTCGGTGGGCTGACGGGCGGCCGGGATGTTGATTTGGACGGCAAGACGGTGCAGTTCGGTAACAATAACGCGAGCACCACGTATAGCGGCGCGATCGACAACGGCGCGCTGGGCAAGATCGGGACGGGCACGCTGACGTTGAGTGGCGCGAGCATCTACACGGGCAACACCACGGTCGACGACGGGACCTTGACCTTGGCCGATGGCGGGGAGCTGCTCTTCAAGATCGAGGGCGACGGCGTGAACAACGCGTTGCTCGGAACGGGGACGGTCAATTTGGACGGAGCATTCCGGTTGGATCTGTCGGCCGCGAGCTCGACGGTGGGGCATAGCTGGATGATTGTTGATCATGCGGGCCTGACCGAGACGTATGGCGCGACCTTCGCTATTGCGGACTTTACCGATCAGGGCGACGGGACGTGGACCAAGACGGTTAATCCGACTTACGAGTTTGACCAGGCCACTGGGTATCTGACCGTAATCCCCGAGCCGGGCTCGCTGCTGCTGCTGGGTTTGGGTGGCTTGGCGCTGGCTATGCGGCGGCGGTTTGTGAAGTAGTCTGCCGGGCGACGGCGCGAGTGGGGGGGGCGGCTTCTTAATCCCCCCCCCGCCACCCGCGCCCTACCGTCTGACCCGGGAGGGCACAGATTGAGACGATGCGGGGAATCTTCCTGATCTTTTGTCTCGGGTTGAGATCGTTCTACCCACGGCATTCAAGTAGGGCGAGCCGCTCGTTTCGTCCTACCGGTTGATTCCGGCGCAGGCGGTCCACCAGGCGCCCGGAGAGACTCCGGGGTTTTAGGGCCCAAACAGATTATTAACCCACGGCACGTCATTATCGCCCCCGACGGGCTCGATGGGCGCCAGGTGGCTCTTCGCGCGTCCATCCCAATACAGCGCGCTGACGCGCTCGGGATCGTGGTAGCCGTACTGATATTCAGACCAAGACGCCAAATTATACGCCGTGGGGGTCTTGTCCGCGGCCCAGCCGGTGAAACTCTCGAAATGCTGGATGGTTTGGGAGGGTTGGGCCACCATCGAAGAACGTAATGCCTTCGTGTAATGCGATTTATCTTGGTGCCACCCCCCCGTCCTGATCCATTGACGGATACTCCGCGCATAAGATGAGAACCAGCGGCTGTTCCTCCGCCATTCGATGGGAGTGCCCGGGCAGAAATACGGGCTATTTGCGCGGTCGGCGCCCGCGGACAGGCCCAGGTAGGGATAGAACGTTTCATACCCCCAGAGATGGGCGGAATTCTGCCGGGGCCACGTGGTGTTGCCGCGGACCCCGTCGTAGGCCAGGCAGCCCTTTTCCGACTCGTAGAGCGTCTCGGCAATTCCGATTTGGCGCAAATTATTCAGGCACCCCATGCCGAGCGCCGCCATACGGACCCGTCCCAGCGACGGCAGCAACAGCGTCATCAGAATGCTAAGGATCGCGATCACCACCAACAGCTCGATCAGCGTGAAAGCTGAACCGCTGTGCCTGCACCCAAAGGGCCTGGGTGGCCGTGTCCGCGCCTCAACCACTGTGCCGTCCGTTCTGTTTTCCATTTTCATCGCTGCCTCGCTTGCCTGTGGGCCTCGCTTAAGTAAACGTATAGTAACTTTTGGCCGTGGGCTGTCAACCCCTTTCTTGACCGTGAAACAACCCGAATTCCTTCACCGATCACTGGTCATGGGGCGTCGGCGTCGGGGATACAGAAGTTGTGTCCGTCAATGCTCCCGAATCCTTAGCGAACTAGGGAAAACACCTCCAAAGGGTTAAAGTAGGCCGGTTTCGCTCTAACCCAAAAGGAACCGGCACGCATTCCCGTCCCTCGTGCTCGATGCCAAACCCCCATAATTCGAGGACGACGACGAGAACGAGAAAGAAAAACGATTCTTTGCAGTCGGCATTCTCCAATCCTCAATCGGCAATCAGGCCCGCCCGCAGTTTCTCCCGGACCCGTTCCCGCAAGGCGCTTCCGGGTTTCTGTGGGGATCATTCTATTCATTTCTTCCGAGAGAGATCAGGGACGCGTCGAACTTCGGTGCAAGGCGGTGAAGCGGGTCGCCTAAGCGTATCCGAGCAAGGGGGGCGATCAAGTGTTCGAGCCAAAGTGTGGCGACGAAGTGGGCTCCTGCGCCCCCGGCTCGATGAAGTTCACGGCAAAGAGTACGATGGAGTTATACCGTCGGAGTTTACGAGGCAGTTCACGAAACAGTTCGTGCGCTGCCCACTCTTAATCGCAACGCTTAACCGTTGACACTTAATCGCCACCCTTGCTCGGATACGCTTACGCGATAGCCTTCCGTCGAAACCCATCCGAGAAATCGCTCAAGAGCAGAACCAACATCCCTCCCCCCCCCAAGAGATTCGAGTGTAGGAGTACGTGTACGAGTACGGAGGTCTTCGCGCAGCCTGCGCGCGCGCGCCAATTCCCGCGAAGCACCGTCAGGTTCAGCGTCTTGTTCGGCCTTCCTCCTTCGCTTTGCGCAACGCGTCCTCAAAATCGGTATCCGGCCCGAAGGCGCCGCCGCTCAGTTCGGAACAAGCTACCCGAATGAGGGCCATGGTCGCCCGCGCGCAGTCCTCCGGTGGCCGGTCCTTGCTTTGTTCCACCGCGGCCTTGCTCGACGGCAGCCACTCCTGACCCTCGCGGGTGCGGATCTGAAGCTCCGTCATTTCGGTGCGTACGAAGCCCGGGCCCATCGTGAACGCCAGCACGGACGATCCTTTGTGTTTCAGTTCCTTGGCCAACAACTCCGTGAAGCGGATGACACCCACTTTAGAGCAACTATACCCCGTCCCGCCAGGGATCTGGTTGCCGCCGCTCATGTTGATGACAATCCCCCTGTCCCGCTTCAGCATGTGCGGCAGAACCGATCGGCAGCAGAGCATGGTGCCCCGCAGATTCACCGTGACGTCGTTCCACCACAAGTCCGGATCAACCTCCCACACGGCCCCAAGCGCCGCGAAACTCCCGGCGTTGTTAAAGACCACGTCAATCTGCTCGAAGGCCTCGAGCGACTGCGAAACCATCCGGTCCACTTGGGCGAGATCCGTCACATCGGCCTGGATGGCCAGCGCTAGGCCCCCCTCGGCCTCGATCGCTGCGGTAGTCTCCTGGATGCGCTCGCGCCTGCGCGCAACGGCGACCACGCGCGCCCCCTGGCGGCCAAACGCCAACGCCAGCGCCCGGCCAACGCCGCTGCCTGCACCCGTGACAATTACCACCTTGCCCTTCAGATCCATCTACCATCCCCCTGCATCCCGATCGTTAACTTGCGCATGGCACAACTCCAAGGATTCTATTTGTGAAATGGGTGGTTTTCGAGATAATCGGGCAGGGCGGGCACCGCGAACGGCAGGCCGCCGGACCGGATCGAGTCGGCGCCGAGGCAGCCGGTGGCGACGCTGTAGCGCGCGGCCTGCGGCGTCGAGTTAGGCGTGCCTTGTCCCCGCAGGGCCGCAAAAAAACTTCTGACGATGGCCGGGTCGGAACCGCCGTGCCCACCCTGGCCCGGCGACGTCCTGAACGTGGCGTCGCCGTGCAGGCGGAAGCCGCCTTTACGGTCGTCCCACAACTCGATGGTGGCGCCCTCTTGATGGTCGCCGTAGTTCTCGATGCGTCCCCTGGTGCCGATGATGGTGTAGTTGCGGCAATCGTCAGGCGTGAAATGACACTGCATGTAGGATGCTTGAACCCCGTTGGCGAGCTGCATGTTGATCATGCTGAGGTCCTCGACATCAATGACCGGATTGAAATCCTTTTGTTCCATGGGCGGCCAGTGGTTGACGTTGAAGGTGACGTCAACCGGCGTTTGCGCGTCTTGGCTCCGGCGGGGCAACTGGTCGTACACCGCCAGGGTTCCCAGGCCGTTGACCCGTTTGGTGAAGGAACCCGCCAGCCAGTGAATGACATCAATGTCATGCGCGCCCTTTTGCAGCAGCAGGCTGTTGGCATAGCGGCGGTCGGCGTGCCAGTCGCGGAAATAGGCGTCGCCGCCGTAACCGATGAAATGACGGCACCAGATGGCCTTGACTTCACCGATGGCGCCGCTGTCAACCAGGGCCTTCATCTTCAGGACAAATGACATGTAGCGCATGTTGTGTCCCAGCACCAGCTTGCTGCGGTGCTTGTAGGCCGCTTCCAGAATACGGTCCGCGCCGGCCATGGAAATGGCGATCGGCTTTTCCAGATAAACCCCGATGCCGTGCTCCAGCACAAAGACCGCCTGTTCCTCGTGACAAAAGTCCGGCGAGGTAACGAAGACGCCGTCGAGCTGTTCCTTGGCAATCATTTCCCGATAGTCCAAATAACCATTGGGCGGATCACCCTGTTTCGCCTTGACCCGGGCTTGAAACCGCTCAAGTTGCTGAGCGGAAATATCCGCCCCGGCAACGATTTTCACCTGGTCTTCCGGTGTCAGATAACTGTCGCCCAACACCCCCCGGCCACCCGTGCCGATGATGCCGATTCTTAGTGCCTTCATATTTTTCCCCAGAGCCTTCCCGCCCAAAACAAGACAACCCGGGCTTGGAACCCGATCAAATATAGTTCCTGTAGTTCTGGTCTTTCACCGTCCGAACGCGGTCGGGGTGAACCTTGCCGTCCGCATTGACCGCATTCTGGTACTGGATGGGTGATTGTGCGGAGGTCGGCATTGCCGGCGGATAAATGGTTGCCGGGCGAGTCGTTGTGATGAGCCAGTTCATGAGTTCTCGCTGTAGCTCGCCGACAACGTCCGCATATTCCGGCACAAAGAACAGGTTGCGCATCTCCCAAGGATCATGCGCCAGATCGTAGAGCTCACCAAAGCCCTCCGGATACTCGTCCGCAAACATCTCTGGCGGGTAATAAACGAGACGGTATTGCCCCTTTCGGACACTCTTGCTCCAGGCAAACTCTGTGACCCCTAGGCGCCGCACATCGCCAGACGCCCCTTTCAACATCTGTGAGATGTCTTTCCCGTCCGCGGTTTCCATTGCCTCTAACCCCGTCAGGGCACACAGCGTATTGGCCAGGTCAACCGTTTCCACGATCTCTTTTGCCACATGCCCCGCCTTGAATCGGCCGGGCCAATGCCAGATCATGGGAATGCGGGTGATGGCATCCGCGCAGATGCCCGGGGCCTTTTCCATGATGCCATGTTCGCAGGCGTAGTCGCCGTGATCAGACGAATAGATCACGATCGTGTTGTCACTTAGATGGTTGCTCTCGAGCCAATCCAGCAATTCACCGACAGCATGATCAACGTGACTGACACTGCCCAAGTACCCGTGGAGCTTGCGCAGACGTCCCGCCGCAAATGTTTTCGGTTCAATCAATTGCCATTCACGGGTTCGCCACCCCTCGGCTGATCGTCGCATGTGGGGCGCTTTGTCCTTCATCTCATAATCCGCGTTCGACGGCAGCGTCAGCCTGGATTCGTCATACAGGTCCCAGAATGGCTGCGCGGGCGTGTAGCACTGATGGGGTTTGGGCAGGCTGACATGGGCAAAGAAAGGAACCGCCTCTTGAGCGCATTGCCCCATGAACGCCATTGCTTGGCGCACGCTCCAGCCTTCCTGCCCATCCTGGTAGGAGACGGCCGACGGCCTTCCTTCAACGGTCTGGATACCGTTATCCCCAAACTCCCGTAGGGCCAAGTGGTCTTCAAGGTCGGTCAAACCCTTTTCTGCAAGATAGGCGGCGTATTCACTGGACCGGCCCCCGATACTGCATCCGGCAGTTTCATGAAAGAGGTCGCTGTCATTCTCGACCCAGTTCTCGGGGCAATGAATCTTGCCGATGGCAGCGGTCCGGTAGCCACCCTTGCGAAAATGTCCCAGCACGGTGGGTAGACCCTTCGGAATGGGCCCGGAGAGGCCATAGTATCCGTGATTATGGCAGTACTGGCCGGACAGCCAGGAAACTCGGCTGGGCGTGCAGATCGGGTTTTGCGTGATCGCATTGTCGCAGCGGACGCCCCCCGCCGCCATGCGGTCAAGATTGGGCGTCCGCACATCAGGATGTCCCTGGTGGCCAAGCACTTTGGCGTTGTGCTGGTCCGACAGAATGAAAAGCACGTTCGGTTGCTGATTGGTCATCGCGCCGGTTACTCCTTTCGAATTTGATATTTCAAACTGACATGCTGAGGCTCTTGCAAAACCCCCCGCGAAGCTGCGCCTAGCGGCTTGCATCGCGGGGCGTTTTGTAAGCTGAAGAACCTTCCCACCCACAGTGGGGCGCTCGTGACGCTTCAGCTTAAGCCCATCGTTTTCTGCGCAACCCC
>JAIPIQ010000003.1 GCA_021734645.1 Fidelibacterota bacterium
TCCGACCGCCGGGATGCGTTCTGCGGGAAGTTCTCCGTGATGGATGTATTCTGCCAGTACGGGTTGCCCTTCACCACGGTCCCGCCGCATACAGTGGCCCCCGCCTCGGAAACCTTCGAAACGCAGATCTGCCAGTTTGCCGCGGTGTGCCGGGTGGTCAATGGCATGCGGCGCATGACCGTCGGCGGCATCGGCGCGCGCACCACGGCGGTCAAGACCGTCCGCTTCGATGAATTGGCGCTCCAGCGGTACGGGATCACCACCGAGGTGCTGGATTTGTCGGAGGTGTTTCTGCGGGTGCGCGGGGTGCCGTCCGGAAGCGACGCCCTGGCCGCCAAGCGGGAGCGACTGCGGAACTACACGAACTGGGACGGGGTTCCGGGCGAGAAAATTGAGATGCTGGCCAAGCTGGGCGTAGTGCTCGACGGCATTCTCGCCGAGTATCAGATGGACTGCCTGGCGCTGCGCTGCTGGATTGAGATCGAGAAGGAGCTGGGGGTGTCGCCCTGCGTGTTGCTGAGCGAGCTCAACGACCGGGGCATAGCGGCGGCGTGCGAGCTGGATGTCTGCAACGCCATTCCGATGCATGCGCTCAAGCTTGCCTCGAACCGGCCGGCGACCTGCCTGGACTGGAACAACAACTACGGCGAGGACCCGGACCGCTGCATCCTCTTCCACTGTGGACCGGTTCCGCAGAGCCTGATGACGGCCAAAGGCCGGATCGTTGACCACCCGATGTTCGCCAAGGCCATGGGCGCCGGCTGCGGGTGGGGGTGCAATGTCGGGCGGATTGCCCCGGCGTCCATCACGTTCGCCAGCTCAAAGACCCACAACGGGAAACTGTGCTGCTATCTGGGCGAGGGGCGGATCACCGACGACCCCATCGCGGAGGACTTCTTCGGCTGCGCCGGCGTGGTCCGCATCCCGAATCTGCAGGCGGTACTGCAGTATGTCGGCCAGGAAGGGTATCGTCATCATGTCAGCGTCAGCCCGGGTCATGTGGCGCAGGCCGTCCGGGAGGCGTTCACGAACTACCTCGGCTACGAGGTGATGCACTTCGCCGACACTTGATGAGCCGTGGGGTTCGTCGGTTGTCCGTTTAAAGGGTCCACCCGATCCCGGCCAGAACAATCAGGTCGTTTTTCTCCAAGTTGGCGCCCGGTTCGCTGTCGTAGCGGTGCTGCACGACGAGGCGCAGGTTCAAACGCTGATTGAGGGCGGCCTCGGCGCCGAGTTCCGCGTTGAGCAGGGCTGCGCTGAAATCATCAGCTTTGGGCAGGTACTCGAGGCTTTGCCAAATGCGGGCCGACTCGCTCACCTGCTGCTCGAAACGCTGGGCCAGGCGCCAGGCCAGGTATTCCTCGCGCGCGCCGGCGACCTTGTCCCAGATGTATGCCGGGCCGGTTTCGAGCAAAAGCGTCCGGGTTTCCGTTTTGAGCAGGTGATAGCCCAGGCCGGGACTGAGTGTGACGCGATAGGCGATTTCCGCCAAGTCATCGTGCAGCCCGGCCAGATCCAGCGCCGCAAACCAGTGGCGCGGCAACTCCTTCTGGACGTTGATGAACCCGAGGGCCTTGTTCATGGTGGTGACCCGCTCCCGCCCTGTGTCCTCCGCCGCTGCGTCCGCCGCGCGGCGCGGCTTGTTTTCGGCGTAATGGCCTTCAAGCCCCGCCCGGATGGCGCCCAGCCCCGGCCGCTCGCCTTCAGTCAGCACACCCAGATTCCATTGCTGGGATTCCGCGTTGCCCTCGGTCAGGGTGGCCCCCAGGTTCAGGCCGGTCTGCCAAACATCGGTCCCCGCCCCCGTCACCGCATTAACCCAACCCAGCCCGGTCAAGATCACTAATCCCAATCTACCACGCCACATTTTCTGCTCCTTTCGCTGGTTCCGCCGCGCCACCGCCTGTGCGCATTGTCCGGCCACCATAGCCCAGTTGCGCGGCACAGTTCAAACCATAAGCATTTCTGCAAATCCCGGGGTCGGTGGGGCCGGTGTTGATAATGCGGGGGACCTGTGGCACTATGGATTGATGAATAGGCGAGATCAATGGGTGTGCGGGGTTGGCCAAGGGGCGGGAGCGTGTCATGGCCAATAGCACGCGAATCGGGATCTGGTTCGGCATTCCGATCCAAGTGCATATCACCCTGTGGCTGTGCCTGCCCTTGTTCGCCCTCCAGTTCGCAAATCTTTTGGACGGGGTTTCCTTCGGGGCGGGGCTGGTGGCGGCGGCGGGTCTGTTCGTCAGCGTGGCCCTGCACGAGCTGGGGCATGCGCTGGTATCCCGGCGGTACGGCTGCCGGGTGCGGGAAATCCTGCTGTTGCCCATTGGCGGCGTGGCCAAACTCGAACGCCTGCCGCGGGAGCCGCGCGCGGAAATCTTGATCGCCCTGGCCGGGCCGGCCGTGAGCCTGACCCTGTTCGTGTTCGGGCGGGTCGCCGCCAGTTTATTTGCCTTCTGGTCCGTGGTGTCCAGCGTGTTCATGGCCCTGGCGTTCATCAATCTATTCCTGGCGCTGTTCAACCTCCTGCCCTCCTTCCCCATGGATGGCGGCCGGATCTTCCGGGCCTGGATGACCCCGCGCCTGGGCCGCCTGAATGCCACCTATCTCGCCATGCGGGTCGGCCGATTCCTGGCTGTGATCATGGGCCTGATCGGTCTCTTCCGCGGGCAAATCTTCCTCGTGGCCATCGCCATCTTCATCTATATCGCCGCTGGCGCCGAATTCCGGCAGGTCGCCCAACAGGAAGGGGGCCGCCCCGCGCCGTTTTTCTTTGGGCCGCGCCACGAGGCCGGCCCCCGCACCCTAGATCCAACCGAGGTCGAGGTCAGCCCGCCGCCCTATGCCGAGCCGGACGATCCGCCGCTGGACCGCTTCTGGCGGCGGGTGCAGCGCGGCGGCAAGGGAATGTTTGACGAGCTCTGGCGTCAGTGGCATTGAAGCGGAACAAGACCCGACCATGAAACACCGCGCACAGAACCCGGTAGCGTCACAACCGGCGGCCCCCGCCAAACGACGGGGCACGGTCACCTTGCTGGTGCTGTTGCTGGTGGCGACCGTGGCCGCGCTGGTGACGCAGGGGCAACTGGGCGCGTATATCCGGCGGCGGGCGGCAGGGCATCACGCCGCCGAAACTCGCTTGCGGCGCCTGGCGTTCGAGGGGGTGCGGGGGGCCGCCCGGCAACTGGCGGCCGCCACCGAAGGCGATGCCACCAACCTGTTGCGCTCGGGATTCGCGCAACTTGAATGGTCCCCCGCCCCCGGCACAACCGTGACTGTCACCCTCGAAGATCTCGAACGCAAACTCGACCTCAACAACTTGTATATCGAGGGCGAGCCCGCCGAAGCCGAGGGCGGCGGACGCACGGTGGCCGACATCCTGGGCGAGGCCTTCCGGTTCAGCGGCGAGGCCGCGCCCGGCGAACGGCTGGCCGCCCTGCGGGACTGGATGGATCCCGACCAGGACGGCTTCCATGAAGCCCCTTGGCCCGATACGGACGCGCGCCCGCCAAACTACTGGCTCGATGCCCCCGCCGAACTCGATTTCGTGCCCGGTTTCGCACCGGCGTGGCTCACGCCCCGCCCCGAAATGCCGGAGGCGCCGCCGCTGTTCGCCACCCCGCCCGCCGAGCTGTTCACAATCATCCCCGGCCCGCGCCGCGAGCCCTGGCGCGTAAACGTCAACAGCGCGTCCCGCCCCGTCCTGCTGGCCGTGCTCGGTCTCGAACACCAGCCCTGGGTCGAAGCACTCCTGATCGAGCGCCAGGCCCGGCCGCTGGATGACCTCGAGCCCCTGCAGGCCGGCGCCGACCAGGCCCTGCAGGCGCGCCTCGCCCGCTACCTCGCGGTGCGCAGCCGCCACTTTGCCGTCCGGGCGCGGGCGCGCGAGGCGGAACGCACGCGCGAGGCCTGGGCCCTGCTGCGGCGCGAGGCGGAAGGCCAGGTGAGTTGGTTGCGTTGCGTGTGGCATCCCTAGCGTGAGGAGAAACGGATGAAAACGGAGTCACCCAGGAAAATCAGGGTCCTGATCAATCCCAACTCAGGTTCAGCCTCGTCCTTTGATGCGATTCAGGAGGAAATCGAACGCGGGTGGGACCAGCCGGAGCAGGACATCACCTATCAGTTCAGTCGGGACGCGGCGGATGGCCAGGCCAAGGCCCGGCGGGCCGTGGCCGAGGGCGTGGATACGATCCTGGTGGCCGGGGGCGACGGCATGATCAACTCCATCGGCAGCGAGCTGCTGAGTACGGACGTGGCCCTGGGGGTCATTCCCACAGGCAGCGGCAACGGGTTCGCCCGCCATTTCAACATCCCGCTCAACCCCGCCAAAGCCGTGCAAACCCTGGTGAACGCCCGCCGCCAGAAAATTGACGTGGGCGTGGCCAACGGCCGCCCGTTCTTTGTGACCTGCAGCATGGCCTGGGATGCCGCCCTGGTCCGCACGTTCGAGAAATTCCCCATCCGCGGCGTCCTGCCCTATGTCTTCGCTGGCGTCTATGAATACCTCGGCTATGATCCCCAGCCCCTCGAAGCCGTCCTTGATGATGGCGAAACCCTGCGCATCCCCGACCCCGTCGTGTTCACGGTCGCCAACCTGACCCAGTTCGGCGGCGGCGCGCGCATCGCCCCCACGGCCTGTCCCGACGATGGCTACCTCGAAGTGATCATCATGCGCCAGCGGGACTGGCCGCGCCTCCTCGCCAACATCAACCGCCTCTTTGACGGCACCCTCGACGGCCTGGATGAAGTCATGACCCGCCGCTGCCGCAAGCTGACCGTCCGCCGCGAGAAATCCGCCCCCCTGCAAATGGATGGCGAGCTGTGCGCCGCCGACCGGCACATCAAAGTGGACATCCTGCACCGGGCGCTGACGATTCTCGCCCCCGCGCCGCCCTGAGCAACGTCTTTTTTCTTTACCGGAGCAACCACCGCCCCGACTGGAAGATCTGAAAAAAATATGTAGTGAAGCCCCTTGATCTGAAACCCAGGGAATATTGTGTTTTTGGCCGCGAACAGCGAAAGACGGGCTAACCGCGCGGGGGGGTGGGGATGCGGTAGACCAGGACGTAATTGAGGGGGATGACAATCATGGTCAGGACGGTGGCGAAGGTCAGGCCGCACATGATGGTGACGGCCATGGCCGCATAGAAGGCATCCAGCAGCAGGGGCAGCATGCCCAGGACGGTGGTCAGGGCGGCGAGGGCGACGGGCCGCAGGCGGCTGACGGCGGCGTTGACCACAGCCTCGAAGGGCGCGGCGCCCGCGCCGGTTTGGGCGTTGATCTCGTCTATCAGCACGATGGCATTTTTGATTTGCATGCCGACGAGGCTCAGGAATCCCAGCAAGGCCATGAAGCCGAAGGGTTGCCCGAACGCCAGCAGGCCGGCGGTCACACCGATGACCGTCAGGGGCACAGTCATGAAGATCACCAGGGGTTGCTTGAGCGAATTGAACAGGGCGATCACGATCAGCAGCATCAGCAGGAAGATCGGAGGCATTTTGCCGGCCAAGGCCGCGTTGGCATTCGCCGAGCTTTCGTGCTCGCCGCCCCACTCGAGGCGATAGCCCCCGGGCAGGTCGTTCAAGGCTTCGAGCAGGCGTGGGGCCAGGCGCTGGAAGGCGGCCGCGGCGGTCTCGCCGGCCGGGTTGCACTTGACGGTCAGGCAGAGGGAGCGGTCACGGCGCGGCAGGCGGGCTTCTTCGGAAACGGTTTCGAAGCGCTCGACGACTTGGGCCAGGGGGACGGGCCGATTGAGCCGCGGGCTCCAGAACCAGGCACTGAGCAGCGAGTCCGGATCCGCGCGTTCGCTGTCCGGCGCGCGCAACAGAATCGGCAGGCTGTCGTCCCCGTCCTTGTAGGTGGCAATGGGATAGCCGACGGTCGCGGTTTTGAGGCCCGCGGCGATCTCGGCACGGGTCAAGCCCAGGCGGCGCGCGCGCGTATCGGAAATCAGGGGGCGGATCAGGTCAGCGCGGTTGCGCCAGTCGCTCTGAATTTCCACCAAGCGGGGATCCGCGCGCATGACCGCGAGGGCCCGGCTGCCCAGGCGCCGCAAGACGGCGCCGTCCGGCCCGATGATCCGCAACTGGATTTTCTGGGGGTCGCCGGGGCCCAGCACGAATTTCTGGGCATAGACCAGGGCTTCGGGCATGATGTCGCGCGCCTGTTCGGTGAGCTGTTCGGCGAGGGCGGGAATTTTCCGGTAGTCGGCGACGTCCACCAGCAGGGGGCCATAGGCGGGATCGGGATTCTCGGCGCTGAAAGTCAGCAGGAAGCGCAGTCCGCCGGTGCCGGTGAAGGCGGTGACATGGCCGACGCCGTCGAGCGTGGCGGCGGTTTCGGCGAGTCTACGCAGGCGTTGGTCGGTGGCCTGGATGGCGCTGCCCTGGGGCATCCAGAGGTGGACCATGAACTGGGGGCGGGTCGAGTCGGGGAAGAAGCTCTTGCTGACGCGGGTGAAGCCGCCGATGGCGGCGGCCAGCAAGGCCAGCAGCACGAGGAGGGTCCGGCCGCGGTGGCGCAGACAGGCGCAGAGGAAGGTGCGATAGCCGCGGTAGAAGGCGCTGCTGTAGGGGGGGCGGTCGGGCGCGCCGGATTCTTTTTTGCGCAGGAAGGTTGCGGCCAACAGGGGGGTGAGGGTGATGGCCAGCAGCCAGCTCATCAGCAGGGAGATCAGCAGCACGAGGAACAGGGACCGGCAATATTCGCCGGAGCTGTCCTGGGAGGCGCCGATGGGGGCGAAGGACAGGATGGCGACGACGGTGGCGCCGAGCAGCGGCCACTGGGTTTGCTTGACCACGGCCACCGCGGCCTTGACCTTATCGCGGCCTTGCTGGGCGGCGATCAGGACGGCTTCGGTGATCACGATGGCATTATCCACCAGCATGCCCAGGGCAATGATGAAGGCGCCCAGACTGATGCGCTCGAACAGGATCCCCAGGCCCTGCATGATCAGCACCGTACTCATCACCGTCACGATCAGCACCGCGCCGATCAACAGCCCGCTCTGTAAACCCATGGTCAGCAGCAGCACGGCAATGACGATCAGCACCGCCTCGACGAGGTTGACCACGAACCCTTTGACGGCCACGTTGACGCTGTCGGCCTGGTGCGAGATCACGCCGAACTCGATGCCGATGGGTGTTTCCGTCTCGAGCGCGCGCAGGCGCGCGTCAATGGAATCCCCCATGGTGATGACGTTGCCGCCGGCCACCGTGGAGATGCCCAGGCCGATGCAGGGGTGTCCATTGTAGCGCAGCAATTTCTGTGGTGGGTCGAGATAGCCGCGCCGGATGGTGGCGATATCGCCCAGGCGCACCGCGGGGCGGTCGCCGCCGCCGGGCGGGATGATCAGCAACTCAGCCAGCTCGGTCACCGCGCGCAGCTTGCCGGTGGGTTCGAGGCGGATGAATTTTTCGCCGATGTGAATGCTGCCGGCATCGGCGGCATTGTTCTGGCCGGCGATGACTTGCTGAATTTGCGGGGGTGAAATGCCGGTGGTGGCCAGGCGCGCGCGGCTGACTTCGACGTAGACGACTTCGGGCTGATCGCCGATCAGCTCGATCTTGGCGACGTCGTCGCAGAGCAGCAGCTCGCGGCGGAGCAGTTTGGCGTAGGCGCGCAAGTCGGCATAGGAATAGCCATCGCCATAGACCGCGTAGAAGACCCCATAGACATCGCCGAAATCGTCCATCACGCGGGGGGCGCCGCAACCGGGCGGCAACTGGGCCTGCATATCGGTGACTTTGCGGCGCAGCTCGTCCCAGATTTGGGGCAGGTCTTTCTTGCCGTATTTATCCTGCATTTCGACGGAGATGATCGAGCGGCCGGGGTAGGACGTGCTGGTGACCCGTTTGAGTTGGCCCAGTTGCTGGACGGCGACCTCGATGGGATCCGTGACTTCTTCCATGACCTCGATCGCGGTGGCCCCGGGATACAGGGTGACGATCTGGGCGGACTTGATGGTGAACTCGGGATCTTCGAGGCGCCCGATGCGGGTATAGGCCCAGAGCCCGCCCAGCAGCAGCGCCGCCGTCAGCACGTAGGTGACCACCTTCCTTTCGATGCAGCATTGCGCGGGATTCATTGCGCGTGCTCGGTCGCGGCGGGCATCAGGCGCACCACCCGGCCCTCCGTCAGGATGGTGATCCCGGCCGTGGCGATGCGTTCCCCCGCCGCCAGGCCGTCGCTGACGGCCAGCCAGACGCCGCTGCGCGCGCCGAGGCGGACGGGCCGCCGCCGGACGTCAAAATCACCGTCCTCGCGGGCGTCCAGAACCCAGACAAAGGGCGCGCCGTCATCGCCGAAGCCGACGGCATCGGAAGGAACCTGGATCGCCGTTGGCCCGGCCGAAGCCTGTGGCACGGCGGCCAGCACGGTGCCGGTCATGCCCGGCAGCAGCAGCACCCCTTCGGGTTTTTCGAGGGTGAATGTGGTGCGGTAGGTCTGGGTGACCGGATCGGCGGTCGCGGCGAATTCCTTGAGCGTCACTGGGAACGTCTGTTCGGGCAGGGCATCAAACCGGACCGATAAAGACCGTTGGGCCAGTCGTTCGGGTGTGGCGCGCAGCACATACTGTTCGGGCACCGCGACGGCAATCGTCAGCGTGGCCACATCCTGCAGCTTCAGCACCGGGCGGCCGGGCGCCACCGTGTCGAAATTATCGGCAAAGGTATCCGAGACCACCCCGCTGAAACTTGCCGTCAACCGGGTATCGGCCAACGCCTTGGCCTGGATGGCCAACTGCGCTTCGGCCTTGGCCACTGCCGCGCGGGCTTGTGAGAACTCTTCCTGCGAGACCGCATTAGCTGCCAGCGCCCGCTCGATGCGCGCCAGTGAGCTGCGCGCCCGCTCGAGATCCGCCTCGGCATTCTTGACCTGATTCTCGAAGTTGCTGGCGTCAAGGCGGGCCAGCAACTCGCCCTGCGCAACCAACTGGCCACGGCGCACCCGGAATTCGATCAGTCGCCCCGGCACTTCGAAAGAGAGGTCCACCTCCTTGTCGGCGTGGACCGTTCCGGGGAAAGCCAGCGTGGGCCGGGCGACCGGTTCGCCCACCACCAGGCTCTGAATCGGCCGCACCACCGTGCTGGGCTCCGCGGCCGACGGTTTCACCCGGTATAGAAAAACGGCCGCCACCGCGCCCGCCAGGAGCAACAGGCCCGCCAGCCGCCCGATCCGGTTCATTCTCTTTAGTTTCATGAGCTTCCGCCTTCTCGTTTATGGAGTTTCCGGCGCGGGGTGGCTGCCGGTTGCCGCCGGACTCCACCCCCCGCCGAACGCCTTGTACACCGCCACCCACTGCGCCGCCAACTGCCCCTGGGATTGGGCCAGCGCGTCCTGGTGCGCGGCCAACTGGCGCTGCATATCCAAGACATTCTGGAAATCCGTCAACCCGCTGCGGTACAGTTCGTTCACCAGCGTCACGGATTGGTCGGCGGCGGCCACCGCGGCTTGCAGCGCCTCGAGGCGCTCGGCCTCGCGCTGATGCGCGGCCAGGGCGTTCTCGCATTCGCGGTAGGCGGCCAACACAGTTTGTTCGTACTGGGCCAGGGTGGCCCGGGTGGCGGCCTCCTCGGCGCGCACCCGATTGCGCACGCGCCCGGCATTGAAGATGGACCAGGACAGGCTGGGGCCCAGGTTGTAATTCAGGGCGGCGGGGCGGAAGACTTCGGCGGAATAGGTCGAGGCGACGGCGAAGGCGCCGTTGAGGGTCAGCAGTGGGTAATAGTCGGCGCGGGCGACGCCGATGCGGGCGGTTTGGGCGGCGAGGTTACGTTCCGCGGCGCGGATATCGGGTCGGCGGCGCAGCAACTCGGCGGGGAGCAGGGCGGGCGGGGCGGCGGCTTGGGGCACGGGGCCGGGCGTGAGTAAATGGTCGTGGGCGCCGGGCAGGTTGCCGGTCAGCAGGCAGAGGGCGTTGAGGGCCTCGGTGATCCGTGCCCGGATCCGGGGGGTCTGGGCGGTGGTGGCGGCCAGATTCAATTTGGCCTGGTGCACGTCCAACTCGCCGGTCAGCCCGGCCTCGAACCGCTCGCGAGTCATCTCGAGTGTCTCCGCCTGCAGCGCCAGATTCTGCTCGGCATACGCCAACTGCTGCTGGGCCGTCCGCAGCAGAATATATTCAGCGGCCACCTGCGCCTGCAGCATGACGAGCAAGTGTCGCACGTCTTCGAGCGCCGCTTGCATTTCACCCCGCGCCGCTTCGCGCCCGCGCCGCACCCGCCCCCAGAGGTCCAACTCCCACGTCATCGTAAAGCCGCCCTGATACAACCAGCCCGGATTATCCGTGCTCTCGAACGCCAGCGGCACATGCACCCGCTCACTGCGGCGATCCCAAGCCACCCCTGCCTGCGCGCTCACCGCCGGATAGAAACCTGCTCGCGCAATGCCGTAAGCCGCCAGATAGCCATCGAAACGCCCCACCGCCGCCGCCAGGCTCCGATTCTGCTCCCGCGTTGCCGTAACCAACCCGGTCAAGTCCGGATCATCGAATACCTGCCACCAAGCAGCCAACGCCTCCGGCTCGGAGGCCTCACCCGCCGCCGCCTGCCAACGGGTGGGCGTTGTTACTCGCGGCGCCTCGTAATCCGGCCCCACCGTCAGGCACCCCGCCAGGCAGCACGCCCCGAAGCTCCACACCCCCCCCACTCCAATCCGCTTCAAGCGCTTCATTTTTATTTCGTCTCCGGCTGATTCGCCATACTGAAACGCGCGCCCTCCCAGACGGCACTGATCCGGTCGGGATAGGTGCCGCTCAGCAGCACCTCGGCCAGCCCTGCGGCCCGCAGGGCGCGCGCCAGGGTTTCGCGGGCCAGGTCGGCCGCGTTGCAATCACGGCTCAGATGGGCCAGAAAGACCTGGCGCAGATGGCCGCCGCGGGCCAGCTCGACCACCAGTTCCGCGGCGCCGTCATTGGACAGATGGCCCTGGCGGCCGGCGATGCGCTGCTTGAGGGACCAGGGCCGGTCCGCCGCCCGCAGCAATTCGAGGTCGTGGTTGGTTTCGAGCACGAGGGCCTGGCAGGTCCGCAGGCGTTCGCGGACCACGTGGGTGGTCATGCCCAGGTCGGTCACGATGCCGACGCAACAGGCGGCCGCCCGCAGCACGAAGGCGACCGGTTCGTAGGCGTCGTGGGGCACGGCAAAGGGTTCGAGGGTCAGGTCGCCGATGGTGAACGGCGCGCCGGTGGTAAACAACGTCCAGGGCAGATCCAGCTTGGGTTGCCGCCGCCGCAGGCCATCCACCGTGCCGCGGTTGGCGTACAGGGGCATGCCGTAGCGCCGGTGCAGCACGCCCAGGCCCGTGGTGTGGTCGGAATGCTCGTGACTGACGACGATCGCCTGCAGCGCCGCCGGATCGAGGCCCAGACGCGCCAGGCGGCGGCTGGTCTCGCGCGCGCTCAGGCCCGCGTCAATCAGCACGGTCGTGCGCGGCGTGCGCACCAGTGTACAATTGCCGCTGCTGCCGCTGGCCAAAACGCAAATCTGCATCATTGCTCCGCCGGGACGCGCCGCGCGCGCCGGGTCAAGTCCGGTAATTCGGGGCTTCCTTGGTGATGGTCACGTCGTGGGCGTGGCCCTCGAGCACCCCGGCGTGCGTGATGCGCAGCAGGCGCCCGCGGGCGCGCAGATCGGATACCGTCCGGCAGCCGCAATAGCCCAGGGCCGCGCGCAGCCCGCCGCCGAACTGGCGCAGCACCTTGTCGGCCGTGCCCGCATAGGGCACCAGGCCCTCGATCCCCTGGGGCACCAGATCGTCCTCGGCCGCGTCCGGCTGGCCGTAGCGCTCGCGACTGCCGGCCCGGCTCTTCATGGCATCCAGACTACCCATGCCCCGATAGACCACGTACTGCCGCCCCTGGCTGATGATTTTCTCGCCGGGACTTTCCTCGGTGCGCGCCAGAATCGAGCCCATCATGACCGCTTCCGCGCCGGCCACCAAGGCCTTGGGCACGTCGCCGGAATGGCGGATGCCACCGTCGGAAATCACCGGAATCCGGTCTTCGAGCGCCGCCGCGCAGTGATAGACCGCCGTCAATTGGGGGATGCCCACCCCGGCCACCACCCGCGTGGTGCAAATCGAGCCCGGGCCGATTCCGACCTTGACCGCATCCGCCCCGGCGGCTTCGAGGGCCAGGGCCGCCTCGCCGGTGACAATATTGCCGGCGATCACATCCCGCTCCGGGTAGTGGGTTTTGAGCCAGCGCACCATTTCGAGTACGCCGGCCGAGTGGCCGTGGGCCGTATCCACCACGAAGACATCTACTTCAGCGGCCGCCAGGGCTTCCGCCCGGGCGTGGTCGGCGGGTCCCAGGGCGGCGCCGACCCGCAGGCGATAGGCTTCATCGCGTGTATAGAGCGGATGCTCCTGGCGGATCAGGGCCTGGACGTCCGCAAAACTATAGAGCCCGACCAGTTTGCCGGCGGCCACCAGGGGCAACTTGCCGATCCGGTGTTCGATCATGAGGTCATAGGCTTCGGCCAGGGTGGTTTCCGGCGGGGCGGTAATCACCTTGCGGGTCATGATCTGGGTCACCGGCGTATCCAGGTCACGCGCGAACTTGACATCCGCGGCCGTCACAATCCCCACGAGTTCGCCCGCGGCATTCAGGATCGGAAAGCCGCTGAAGGTATACCCGCGCCGATCGCGCTCGGCCTGAATATGCCGCAGGGTGACATCGTCCTGAAACGTGACCGGGCGGGCGATCAGTCCGTTCAAGTGCTGCTTGACGGCCCGCACGTGCCGGGCCTGTTCCTCGGGATCAAGGTTCTTGTGAATGATGCCCAACCCGCCGTTCATGGCCATCGCAATGGCCATGCGGCGTTCGGTGACCGTATCCATCGCCGCGCTCAGGAACGGGATATTGAGCTCGATCCGCCGGGTGAGCCGGGTGCGCAATTCCGTCTCGTGGGGCAGAAAATCGGCGTATTGGGTTACGAGGGTGACATCGTCAAAGGTCAAGGCTTCGTGGGGGAATTGGGCCATCAAGGCGTCCACGGCGGCGTTGCGGGGCATGAGGGGCTACTCCTTGCTCAGGCGCTGGTCATCAGCGGGTGGGGGCGGCGGCTTCGCGCAGACGGCGGTCCGCCAGTTGTTCGAGATAGGCATCGCGATAGGCGGGCTCGCAGCGGATGCGGGTCGTGCCATCGAGGTTGCGCAGGGCGACTTCGACCGGTTCGCCGTCCCGCAGGACCACCACCGAATCGGTCTTGCGGCCCAAGTAGGCGCCGCGATGGAGGCGGCCGGTCACTTCGCGCAGGGCCACGCGTTCGTCCTGTTGGAAAAGCGGATGGGTTTCATCAAGCTGGCGGCGCAGTTCAGCCAACAGGCGGGCCCGCTGTTGCTCGGGCGTCGGTCCCGTGGCCGGACGCGCAGCCGCCGGGCGCGCGGTCTGCTCGAGGGCGGCCGGGGCCGACTCCGCCACCGCTGCGGTATTTTCGCGGCGGGCGCCCGCCGCGCCCGGCGGGGCAGCCCACTCCGGGGCGTAGACCGCCACCGGATCCGGCGCCGGCTGCACGCCGGGACGCCACAACAACCAGGCGCCCAGCAACGTCAATACCGCCGCCAGTACGCCGGACGGCAACCCGGCCAGCACCAAACGCCCAAAAGACGGCCCGCCAGCCAATGGCGGGCGCCCCGCCCCGGACGGCGCCGCCTCGGCGGCCGCAATCGGCGCCGCGGCGCTCACGCGCTTGCCGCAGGCTGGACAGGACACCCCCTGCCGCAGCGCCTCCGGCGCCGCATACACGATCTGCCCGCAAAATCCACATGCCACGGATTGTTCCGTCATATGAGTTCCTAGCTCCTGTTTTGGGTCTTGTAGGTTCTTTCCCCTTGCGCCGCAAGCAAAATCGAGCAGAATGCCGTTTCCGGCGGACAGTCGCCGGGTAACGCCGGACCCCCGGCTGTCAAGGGCTTAACGGAGGGGTCCAAGGTCTGGGCCAAGTTATGGGTTTGACCGCACAGACCCTGAATTGTATTATAAGCAGATGATATTATCGTATCGTAGATGTGGATTGGCGTTGGTCGGTGTGGCTTTATGCTGCGCGCTGTTCGCTGGTTTGGCTTGTGCGGATTTCACTTATACGACGAATTATTTCGGAACAACCGCCACCATCACAGGCTACACCGGACCCGGCGGCGTCGTGGTGATCCCCGGTGATTTGGACGGAAAACCCGTTGTTGCGATCGGCAATGGGGCTTTTCAAAATCAGATCTCCATCACTGATATTATTGTGCCCGATGGCATTTCGCAGGTGGGCCGGGATGCATTGGCGGGGTGCATCACGCTCACGAATGTCCTGCTGGGTGCAGACATCACCGACATTTCCGACGGCCTTTTTTCAGGGTGCGTCAGTCTCAGCCACATTCAGTGGACCGGAGCCATCAACCAGCTTGGCCGCGGCGCCTTCCGTAACTGCAAGAGCCTGGCGAACATGGTGATCCCGCCGTCGGTCACTCAGGTGCTCATGGACGTTTTCTCAGGATGCGAGGGGCTGACAAACGTGGTGCTGCACAACGCTGTGACGAGCATCGGCGCCAACGCGTTTAGTCACTGCACGGGGCTGAGTGAGATCATCATTCCCGCGTCTGTGACGGCCATGGGGGCGTCGTCGTTTTGGAATTGCACGGGCTTGACGTTCATTGTCGTTGACGACGCGAATCCCGCTTTCGTGTCGGTAGACGGCGTCCTGTACAACAAGTCACAAACTACACTTATTTTGTATCCGCCAGCGCGGGCCGGGCACTATGTATTTCCGGAAACCGTCACGCACATTGGTGACCATGCCTTCATGCATGTGTCCGGTCTGACGCATCTATCCATTCCGGCAGGAATGCTAAGCATCGGAGAAGGGGCTTTTCGCAACAGCCCTCATCTTGCTTCCGTGGAGGTGCCAAGTACCGCAACACAGATCGGGGCCAATGCATTCTTGGGCTGTACGGCCCTGAACGCTATTAAGGTGAACGCGCTCAATCCGGTTTATTCCGATATCGACGGGGTGCTCTTCTCCAAGGACTTGACCGAATTGATTCGTTTTCCCGGCGCACGGCCCGGAGACCCGTATGTCATACCCACCGGCGTCACGCAGGTGGTGGCGCAGGCCTTTTCGTCCAGCGCCGGACTGCGGGGCGTGGAATTTCCGTCTACGATCCGGCACGTGCAGGCAGCCGCCTTCGAAGGATGTGTATCACTGGCGGAAGTGGACTTGCCGCCGGGCCTGACAACCATTGCCTCTGCGCTATTCTTCGGTTGCACGGCGCTGCGCCGGGTGCGGATTCCCGATACGGTAACGTCAATCGGGCAATATGCGTTTCTTGGCTGTTCGAGCTTGCCTCGTATTCGGATTCCCGGCAACGTCACCGCCATTGGCGCGGGCCGCGGGGAGACGTTTGCGCAGTGCGGCAATCTCATGGGAGCGTATTTTGAAGGGGCGCGGCCCTCGCATGGTTCACGGCTCTTTGATGAATCGCTGGATGTCATCGTCTATCGCCTGCCCGATGCCGCAGGCTGGACGAACGCCCTGTATGCGGATCGCCCGGTACAGATCTGGCTGCCGACGGCGACGATGAGCGGCGACGAAATGCAGCCGGGCTTGGCGCTTGAGATCGGAGCGGTATGGGCCAACGGCAGGCAACTCATACTGGAGGCACGGGAACAGCTCAACCACGGCGACTGGATCCCTGTCGCGACCAACACGACGGCGAACGGCCTGACCACCTTCTCGATCCCCTTGAACCCCGACAGCCCCTCACGGTTTTTCCGCCTGGTCCCTTGACCGCACGCCCGTATCAAAAGAAGGCAGACGTCTATTCCAGGGCATAGAGGCTATTCTCGGCGGACACTACGTCTCTGTCCCCTCTGTCCCATCAAGCCAGTCTCTAGCCTCCGCATGTTGCGAGAACGATGTAACATGGGCATACACCAGTAATTCGTATCGAGCAGGATCATCGGTATGCTTCCCCTTCCGCGATGGCCAACGTTTCAGAGACGTCGTCGATGGTGGCCAGCAGGCACCGACCGAGGGCGACCTCCCGCGTGCGTCCCCCCCGCCGAGCCGGTTGCGTTTCCGCCATGACGCGGAGCCCCTGGCGCAACGCCGCATTCACGGCGCCTTTGAGGGTCGTCTTTCGCTCCCGGCGAAGCGTTTCTATCTGCACGGCCACGTCATGGTCCAAGGTCAGTGTCGTTCTCATGCATCCAAACATAGCATGAGTGATGCCTTGATGTCAACCAGGAGAGCGCTACGGCACCGTCCCCTCTGTCCCCGCGCATCGCGGTAAACGTGAAACGGCCGCTCTGCCCCGCCGGGCGGTCTAGCGCCGCGGGCGCGGGCGGCGGAGAGGCCAGCCGCCGGGGGGCAGGGGCGGCTTGGGGGCATCGGGAGCGCGAGGCAGCTTGGGCCGCTCCGCTTCGACCAAGGCCTGTTCCAAGGCGCGCTGTTGGGACTTGGGCTCGTACTTTTCGGCGACGACGACCCCATTCTCGTCCAGCAGGCGCACGGCGTATCCCGCAATCTGGTCGGCCACCTGGCCCGTTCGCCGCCCTTGGAATTCTCGCCCGAGGAGCGTGACGGGTTCCGTTTCAACCTTGACGATCTGCCCCAAGGGCAGTTGCACGGTCTCGCGGGCGTGAACCGCCGGCAAAACCGCCCCCCCGGAGGCCTCCAACAAGAGCAGCCAGCGGGCGGTCACCTGCTCCGGGCTCGCGGCTTGCAACCGCCGGAAACTGAACTCGTAGTACACGGATTGCTCCGTCGCGCGGGTTTCCATGCGCCCCACGCTTTGGACATTGCCCCTCTGCGTCCCCGCAGTCCGGCGCACCCCCTTGATCTCATAGGCCTCCGCGCCCAACACACAACTGACCCCGCCCAGCCAGCCCGCGCACAACCATATCGCCCATTTCATGCCGTACCTCACTTTCACCCAGCCCGGAAACCGTTCAACGGAAATACAGATAGCACCCCGCCCCGCCACCGTCAAGCCGCGACGGCTTCCCCCAGCGATTTGGGCACAGGTCACGAAAGTTGTCATCTGTGCCCCGCGACTCGACTGGGAAAATTCGAGCCTTGACGGAATGGTGAAATGCGTTAAAAAGTCGGGATTCAGACTTGCGCCGGAAAAGGGCGCCTAACTTTGGTATGCATAATTGGGATGAAGGAGCAGACTCATGGCGACGATTGATTTTGGTGGCACGAAGGAGCGCGTGGTGACGCGCAAGGAGTTTTCCCTGGCGAAGGCCCGGCAGACGCTCAAGAAGGAGGTCATTGCCGTCATTGGCTATGGCGTGCAGGGTCCGGCTCAGGCGTTGAACATGAAGGACAACGGCCTGAACGTGATTATTGGCCAGGCCAAGTCCTTCAAGCGGGACTGGCAGCGCGCAGTCAAGGATGGCTGGGTGCCGGGCGAGACGCTGTTTGATATGGCCGAAGCCACCCAGCGGGGCACGATCATCATGATGCTGGTCAGCGATGCGGCCCAGCGCGCGGTCTGGCCCGTCATCAAGGAGAACCTCAATCCGGGCGATGCCCTGTATTTCTCCCACGGATTTTCCATCACCTATCGCAAGCAGACCGGTTTGATTCCGCCGAAGGATGTGGACGTGTTGATGGTGGCCCCCAAGGGGTCGGGGACGTCCGTGCGGCGCAATTTCCTGAGCGGGGCGGGGATCAATTCCAGCTATGCCGTTTTTCAGGACGCCACGGGCCGCGCCGAGCAGCGCGCGCTGGCCGTTGGCATCGGGATCGGCTCGGGGTATCTTTTCCCGACCACCTTCCCGCACGAGACCAACAGCGATCTGGTGGGCGAGCGGGGGATTCTCATGGGCGCCCTAGCCGGGGTGATGGAAGCCCAGTACGACACGTTGCGGGCCAAGGGACATTCCCCGAGTGAGGCCTTCAACGAGACGGTCGAGGAATTGACCCAGAGCCTGATCCGGCTGGTGGATGAAAACGGCATGGACTGGATGTACTCGAATTGTTCGGCCACGGCCCAGCGGGGCGCTCTCGACTGGAAGCCCCGGTTCAAGAAGGCGGTGCTGCCGGTCTTCAAAGAGCTGTATCAAGCCGTCAAGAGCGGTCGCGAGGCCGAGCGGGTGATCAAGACCTGCGGGGCGCCGAACTACCAGGAAGGGTTGGCCCGGGAGCTGGCCGCCATCCGTGATTCGGAGATGTGGCGCGCGGGCGCCGCGGTGCGCAAATTGCGGCCCCAATCCCAGGGGCAGACCATTGCCGCCAATGCCAAGGGCGTGGGCGGCCGGGGTCGCAACTAGAACCGGAACCGGACGCAAACCGTGAATGGCTGCCATCGAGACCCGCGTGCCCCGATGGCGGCCGTTGGTTTGGTTCCCGCCGGCCCGGTCCCAGACGCGGCGGTGGATCCGTGTGCGGGCACCCCGGCGCTCCCGGGTATTCCCATGGAGCGGGGTCGGCTCCCGCCCCGTTTCTGGTGGGGGATGGTGCTGCTGCTCACCAATCAGCCTCTGGGGTGGGGTGGGCTATTGGTGTGCGGTCTGCTCGCCGTCAGGACCGGCCGCCGCTTCTATTATGCACTGGGGGCGGGCATTTATGGTTTCACCTGGCTTATGTTCGGGGCAGGCGTCCTGTTGGCCGGGCCAGCCGGTTTGGCCTACTCACGCACGCTCCTGCGCCGCTGCCTGGGCGGGCGCGCCCGCCCCCAAACGCAAGGAATCCCCCATGCAGCCGACGGGTAAGCGCCGCCGGGCCGGACAAGCGGTCCTGGCTGCGATCGTGGGCAGCCTGGTTCCCGCGCTCGGAGCCGTGGGACAGGAGGCCGGGCGACTGCTGGCCGCGTATGACGACATTCAGACCGTGCAGTGCGACATCCGCCGCGGTTGGGACGGACCGGAGGGCCGCGTGCGCATGAACAGTCGCGTGGCCTGGGAACGGCCCCGCCGCCTGCACGTCGAAAACTTCTCCCCGTTGCGGCGCCGCTATGTATGCGACGGCACCAACTTCTTTTATTACATCGCGGGGGATCCCAAGGGATTTTCGCGTCCCGTGCCCGAGCTGGATGCCGAGTGGCGCGCCCGGCTCGAAGCCGTTCCTGGCGCGCCCGGCGAATACCTCGCCCGCCTGGCGGGGCATGCGGAAGAAGCCCTGCCCGGCGACGCCGAATTCCCGCACCGCTGGCGCTACACCCTGCCCGACGGCGAGGGGCTGCTGCTCCTGGACGAGCAACGCCGGCTGGCGGGCATTGATTTATTCCAGGGCCCCGACCGGCAACCGTTATTGCGCCTGCGTTTCAGCGCCCACCGCGAAGTGCAGCCCGGCCTCTGGTTGCCCCTGCGCCATGAGGCCACCACCTGGCTTGACGGCCAGGAGCGCGCGGAAAGCACGCGCATCGAAAACCTGGTGGTGAACGAACCGGTGCCGCCCGCCCTCTTCCGCCCCGCCGACTATTTCAAGGACATTCAATTCGTGCCGACCTTCGAACAGATTTATGGACCCTGAAGGGAGCAATACCATGAGCCGGATACGCAAACCGATGACCTGGCTGCTGATTAGCCTGGTGAGCGCCCTGATGCCAAGCGGTTGGGCCGCCGAAAATCCCGCCGCCGAAACGGCGATGGTGGCGTCCAATCCAGAACCCAACCCGCCGGCATCAACGAACCCGCCGGACGCCGAGCCGCCCGCGACGCCCGAGGACCCGGCCGCAGACGAAACAACCGCCCCAGCGGAAACCCAATGGCCCACCCCGCCCCGGTCGCTCGAAATCCCCGACGAGGCGCCCGAGCCACCGGCCACCCCCCTCGAAAACTTCTACCGCGCTTACATCCGCGGGCGCCTGGCCGCCGGAGCGCGCGTCAGCACCTTCAAGCTCGATGACAACGAACGGCCCGACCGAGAGAATTCCTTCCTCGGCAGCATCACGCTGCTCGATCCGATTGATGACAAGGAGATCCACCCGGTCATCACCTACGAAGTGTGTCGCTGGCTGGCGCTCGGGGTGAGCTGGGACCAGGTCGGCGCGGCCACGGTCACGCACCGGATCGCGGGCGGACTGCCCGGCGACATGCACAGCGATGGCGACATCTACCTCAAGGGGCCGGTCTTTGACGCCTATCTGCGAATTCCGCTGACGGACTGGCTGGTGCCATATGCCGGCATCGGCATCGCCCGCTACGAAGCCTCCTTCGATCCCGAGGGCTGGTGGCACTGGGGCTTTGATGACCAGTATGACGCGCGCTATGATCAATGGGTCGCGCGGGGCTCGAATCCCGCCGACCTTCCCAGTAGCAAGCGGCGCAATATGTATGTCAACTCGAGCGACGAAACCGCCTATACGGCCGGACTCGAGATCCGCCCGGCAGAGCATATCGTCGTGGATTTCTTCTATCGTCAGATGGACATCTCCGTGGATGTGCTTTACCAGTTGACTTATCGGGAGGGAACCCGCCTGGGCGTCGAGGAACGCGCGGAATTTCCGTTCAAGCATTATGCCTATGGGGCCAGCCTCAAGGTCATGTTCTGAATGGCGGCGCCCGCGCAATGCCCCACGCCACCCGCGGCGCGCCTCTATCCGGAAACGGCCGATATCGAAACGTCATCGGCGCAATACGCCCGGCGTTTCAGCGGCCCGGCCGGCGCCTGGCTGCTCGCCGTCCAGGAACGCCTGGCCCTCGCGCTGATCCTGCGGGATCAACCGGACACGATTCTCGATGTGGGTGGCGGACACGGCCAGTTGGCCCGGCCCCTGGCGGCCGCGGGCCGGACCGTGACCGTGCTGGGCAGCGAGCCCGGCTGCAGCGCCTTGATCGAGGACGACCTCATGGCCGGGCGCCTCGCCTTCGAGACCGGCAACGTGATCGCCCTGCCCTTTGCCGATCAAGCGTTCGATACGGCCATCTCTTTTCGCCTGCTGACCCATTGCGCGCGCTGGCCCGAGCTGATCGCTGAGCTGACGCGGGTCGCCCGGCGGGCCGTGGTGCTCGACTACCCGGCCCGGCGCAGCGTCAATTGCCTGGCCGGGTTGCTCTTTGCCGCCAAGAAGAAGTATGAGGGCGACACCCGCACTTTCCGCCCTTTCAGCCACGGGGAAGTCGCGGACGCCATGCGCCAGGCCGGCTTTGTTCCAGCCGGCCGCCGCGCTCAGTTCTTCTGGCCCATGGTGCTGCATCGCGCCCTCAAGCGCCCGCGTCTGTCCCGCGCGCTCGAAGCCCCGCCCCGCCTGCTGGGCTTGACGCGCCTCTTCGGCTCCCCCATCATTGCCCGTTTCGAACGCCAGGAGCCCGCGTGAATTCCACGGAAAAACCACTCGCGCCGCCCGCCGGCGCGCTGGTCCTGGTGACCGGCGCCACCGGCTTCACCGGCCAGGTCCTGACCCGGCAATTGGCGGCCGTCGGCTGCCGCGTGCGCGCCCTGGCCCGCCCCGGCGCCAACCGCGCGCCCCTGGCCGACCTCGACCTCGAATGGGTGACCGGCCAGGTTTATGATCCGGCGGCCATTGCCGCGGCGGTCAACGGCTGCGCATATATTTTCCATGTGGCAGCGGCCTACCGCGAAGCCAAGCTGGACCTCGAGGCCTACCGCCGGGTGCATGTGACCAGTACCCGCCTGCTGGCCGAAGCCGCCCACGCCCAGCCCGGCTTCCGGCGCTTCGTGCATGTCTCGACCATTGGCGTCCACGGCGACATCACCCAGCCGCCCGCAACCGAAACCGCGCCCTTTGCGCCCGGCGACGACTACCAGCTCACCAAAGCCGAGGGCGAGCAATGGATTCAGGGCTTCGCCGCCCGCACGGGACTGCCAGTCACCGTCATCCGGCCCGCCGGCATCTATGGTCCCAGCGACCGCCGCCTGCTCAAGCTGTTCAAAATGGCCACTTGGCCGGTCTTTCCCTTGCTCGGCTTCCAACCCACGCTTTACCATCTGATCCACGTGGACGACCTCGCCGCCGCCCTCTGCCAGGCCGCCGTCCATCCCGCCGCCCCGGGCGAAGTCTTCATCATCGGCAACCGCGAGCCCATCTCGATCGAGGCCATCGGCCGCCTCGTGGCCGACGAGCTGGGGCGGCCCTTCCGGCCGGTACACCTCCCGGCCGCGCCCTTTTTCCTGGCCGCCCGCCTGTGCGAAATCGCCTGCCGTCCCTTGCACATCGAGCCGCCCCTTTATCGCCGCCGGGTGGCGTTCTTCACCAAGCAGCGCTACTTCGATACGACCAAGATGCGGACCGTGCTCGAATTCACGCCGCAGATGGACAATGCTGAGGGCCTGCGGGCCACCGCCCGCGCCTACCTGGCCCAGGGCTGGCTGCCAATCCGGCGCGCGCCCGCCCTCACTCCCAAGGAAAATCAAGCATGACGCCATCCGTGGAAATCCAAAAAGAAATGGCGGGGGGCCAGCGCTCGAAGTGGGCGGCCTATCGCGACCTGGTCATTGGCCGCCCCGGCCTATGGCCCCTGCTACGCTTCGAACTCACCCAGTTGTTGCTGGCCAATCTGCCCGGCGCCCTCGGGCTTCTCCTGCGTGGCAAATGCTATCCCATGCTGTTCAAGTCCTGTGGCCGGGGCGTGGTGTTCGGCGCGCGCCTGACCCTGCGCCACCCCCACAAGATTGAACTCGGCGCCGGCACGGTCCTGGATGACAACGTGGTCCTGGATGCCAAGGGGACGGACAACGAGGGCATTCGCATCGGCCAGGGCGCGTTCATCGGCCGGGACACGATCTTGAGCTGCAAGAATGGCGACATCATTCTGGGGGACCGGGTCAATCTCGGCTTTCGCTGCGAGATCTTTTCCGGCAGCCGGGTCGAGTTGGCCGACTCGGTTCTGGTGGCGGCCTATACCTATTTGGTGGGGGGCGGGCATCCGGCGGACCGGCTGGATGTGCCGGTGTTGGAGCAGGGGCATTTTTCGCGCGGCATCCACGTGGAGACGGGGGTCTGGCTGGGCGCGGGCGTCATTGTGCTCGACGGCCTCCGGATTGGCGCACACGCCATCATTGGCGCCGGGGCGGTGGTTTCGCGCGACGTGCCCGCCTATCACATTGCCGCAGGGGTGCCCGCGCGGCTGGTGCGCGACCGCCGGGCGGACCAAGACCCGGGGACGCCATGAGCGACCCGGTCACCATCCTGCATGTCTGCGAGCACTTTGGCGGGCGCGAAGCCAGCCTGCATGGCGTCGCCCGCAGCTTCCAATGGCAGTTGCCGCTCTTTGATCCGGCGCGCTACCGCGTCCTGCTTTGCTCCCGCAAAGGACCCGACAAAGCCGCGCAGGAAATGATCGCCGGGGGCCTCACGCCCTACTATCTCGGCTACGGCAAATTCGATCCGCGCAATCTGCTGGCCCTGCTGCGCCTCATTCGCCGGGAAAACGCGCGCCTGCTGCATGCCCACGGCTATGGCGCCTGCCTCTGGGCGCGCCTGGCCGGTCGTTGGCTCGGACTGCCCGTGATCGTCCATGGCCGCTGCAACTACGGCACGGTGCCGCTCTTCCAGCGCCCGGTCGAATGGCTGCTGGGCCCCCGCACGAAATACGCCCTCGCGGTCTCCGAATCCACCCGCCAGTTCCTGATCCACAAAAGGCATATCCCCGCCGCCGCCGTCCAAACCCTCTACAACGGCATCCTGCTCGATAAAATCCCCCGCCTCGATGCCGCCCAACGCGCCGCCCTGCGCGCGCGCTTCGACGTGCCGCCCGAAACCTGGCTGCTGGGCATCGTCGGACGCCTCGAAAGCCACAAGGGCCACCTCGATGTCTTCGCCGCCCTCGAAATAGCCGCCAACCACCCCGCCCTCCGCAACCGCCCCTGGCTGCTCTGGGTCGTGGGCGACGGCGCCTATACCCCCGTCCTCACCGAATGGGCCCGCACCCACCCCCAAGGCCAATTCATCCGCTTCCTCGGCTTCCAACGCGACGTCCTGCGCTTGATCCAAGCCCTTGATGTCCAGCTCTTCCCCAGCCACTTCGAAGGCACCCCCAATACGCTCTTCGAAGCCCTGGCCGTCGGCAATCCCGTCATCGCCTCCGATAGCGACGGCCAGGCCGAACTGCTGACCCACGGACAAAACGCCCTCATCTATCCCTGCGGCAACGTCCCGGCCCTCGCCAACTGCCTCACCCGCGCCGCCGCCCATCCCGAACAAATGACCGCCCTCGCCCGCCAGGCCCTCGAACGCTCCCGCGACTTCGACGGCCACCGCACCATCGCCACCCTCACCGACCTCTACGACCATATCCTCAACCGCCACCCCTAATCGGACACACTTATGGACTACAAAATGGATTATAAAGATGTTGCCGTGCAGAATTTGATGGATCTGTTGGCGGCGGAGGGGCCGAGCGGCGGCGAAGGGCCGGTGGCCGAGGTGGTCAAAAAGCAGCTGCGGGCGGCCGGCGCCCAGGCATCGTGGTTCTCTTTCAGAGGAAAGCGCCGCCTGCCGAAGCACTTTACCATCGGCAATCTGATCGTCAAAATCCCCGGCACGGTGAACGCCCCTCGCCTCATGTTCTCGGCACATCTCGATACGGTGCCGATTTGTCAGGGTGCTGTACCGATCATCAAAGGAGACCGGATCGTTCCCAAAGGCAAGACGGGGCTCGGCGGCGACAATCGCGCGTCGGTTGCGGCGATCGTGACGATGGCGCAGACGGTCCTGAAAAACGATCTGCCCCGCCCGCCAATTACCCTGCTTTTTCCCGTTGGCGAAGAGAATGGCCTGCACGGAGCCAAGGCGTTTGATCCGTCCCATGGCGGAAATCCGGCCATGTGCTTCAACCTCGATGGCAGCGGCGCGCGCGGCGGCGTAATCGGCGCACTGGGCGCGATCCGCTGGCGGGCGGAAATTCGCGGCAAGAGCACGCATGCAGCGGTCAATCCGGAGGGGGGCATCTCCGCGGCGATTATTGCAGCCCATGCGATTGCCGCGGCCAAGGCCCAGGGATATTGCGGACGGATCGAAAACGGAGCGCTCACCGGCACGGCCAATGTCGGGTCCATCCATGGCGGTGAAGTGGACAACCAAGTGATGGATCGCCTCGCTGTGACCGGCGAGTGCCGCAGCCACAGCGCCGCCTCGCTGGATAAGATTTCCAAGGTATGGAAAACCGCATTTGAGCAAGCCGCCCGTGAACTGAAAAACGATGCGGGCGAATCCGGCTCGGTGGCGTTTGAAGCATTCAGCGATTACCGGGCCTTTAAACTGAAAATGAGCGAGCCCGTTGTCAAACGCTTCCTGAAGGCCGCGCCGCAAGCGGGCCGCAAAGCCTGCACACAGGTCATCAACGCCGGGTTGGATGCGAATATTCTCAATGAGAAAGGCATTCCAACACTCACGTTCGATGCGGGCAATCACCATGCGCATGATTTGAACGAGTACGTGGACATTGCGCGCTATCTGGAAGCCTGTCAGCTGGCCATTGTTTTAGCAACTGCGGTATAATCGGGTCCGCAATGGTGGTTTTCCACATCATAAACGGAGAGGCAGCGCGTCGGCCAATAGGGACAAAGAAAATGGTGGCGGTGCGCATGATCGTACCTTCTTTACTCAATATCTAGTTCATATCGCCTCGCTGTTCTTCGTTCTCAAATTAAGCCCGAGGCGAAGCTAACGTTCGTTTCGGCCTACTTTACCGTCAGCGCCTACGATGCGCTCAAGTCCGAACTCGAATCCGCCGAAAGCCTCCGCTTTCTCTTCGGGGAACCGTCCTTCATTTCGGAAATCGATACCGACAAGCACGCCAAGAAGAACTTCTGCCTTACTGAGGGCGGGCTTGAACTCGCTCATTCACTGGCTCAGCGTCCCGCCGCCAAGGCGTGTGCGGCATGGATCAATCGGATGGTCGAGATTCGCTCGATCCGGCAATCCGGATTTCTCCATGGCAAGGCATACCACATTCAGAACGGCAATGCCTCCAAAGCCATCCTTGGCAGCTCGAATTTCACCGTGCCGGGCTTGGGCCTCCGCCATTCCGGCAACAATATCGAACTCAACCTCGTCATCGATTCCGACCGGGATCGCAATGATCTCCTCGACTGGTTCGAGGAAGTCTGGCGTGACGACGCGCTCACCAAAGACGTGAAAGCTGAGGTGCTGCGCTACTTGGAGCGCCTCTACGCCAATCATTCCCCGGAATTCATCTACTACCTCACCCTCTTTCACATCTTCCGAGAGGAACTCGAAGGCGCCGGCGATCTAGACGACACGCTCAAGCGTACAACGCTCCTTGAGTCCAAGGTTTGGAACATGCTTTTCTCGTTCCAGAAGGACGGCGTTAAAGGCGCGATCAATAAAATCCTTTCCTATAATGGCTGCATCCTGGCCGACAGCGTTGGACTGGGGAAGACCTTCGAGGCGCTCGCGGTCATCAAGTTTTTTAATCTCCGAGGCGAGAGAGTCCTTGTGCTGTGCCCGAAGAAGCTGCGAGAGAACTGGACCGCCTACCGTCCACAGAATTCATTGTGCCAACTACCGGAGGACAAACTTGACTATGATGTTTTGTCCCATACGGATCTTTCCCGCACTCAAGGAGAGTCGGATGGGCACAATCTGAGCACATTCAACTGGGGCAACTACGGTCTCATCGTCATCGACGAATCCCATAACTTCCGAAACAACGCCGGCGGCAAGGAAAAGGACGACGGTTCCCGGCGGCGGAGCCGCTACGAGCGCTTGATGGCGGATGTCATCCAGGCGGGCATGAAAACCAAAGTGCTCCTGCTCTCCGCCACCCCGGTGAATAACCAGATCGCCGACATCCGCAACCAGATATCCCTCATCGCAGGCGGGGATGTTGCCCGCTCCGAGAACCCCGCGCACGATGGCGCGTTCCAAGAGAACCTCGGCGTGCCCAGCGTGAAGGAAACCGCCCGCCAGGCGCAGAGCAAATTCACCACCTGGACGAGGAGGCCGCCCGCGGAGCGCCAGACCCGCGATCTCATCAATCAGCTCGGGAGCGACTTCTTCAAGCTGCTCGATGGCCTCTCCATCGCGCGTTCCCGGGCCCAGATCAAACGCTACTACGCTAAAGAACTCGCCACCCTGGGAGGCTTTCCGGACAGATCCAAACCCCATGCCGAATACCCCGAGATTGACGCCGAGGGGAAATTTCTCACCTTCCAGCAACTCGATGCCAAGATCAGCAGTCTTACCCTGAGCCTCTACCACCCCAGTTCCTACCTCCGCAAGGATTTGCCGCAGCCGGTTCTCGATGAATACGCCCAACGGATTGGCAACTTCACGCAGGAGGGTCGGGAGCGGATCCTCATTTCCATGATGAAGGTGAACTTCCTCAAGCGTCTCGAAAGCTCCATTGATTCCTTCCGCCTCACCCTCAGCCGCACCATCCAGAAGATCGACGACCTCAAGGCCAAAATCGAAAGCTTCCAGAACACCAAGAATCAAAATCCGACCTTCGACTTCGCCAATCTCAGCGACGAGGACTTCGATGATCTCGATGTCGATCCGGAAGACCTCAAGATCGGCGGCAAGCACAAGATCAGCCTGGAAGACCTCAATCTCCCCGACTGGAAACTGGCCGTCAGCCAGGATCGCGATCAGTTGCAATACCTGCTGGATCACGCCGCGCCCATTCATCCGGCGCGGGACGCCAAGCTTCTCCGCCTCCGCGCCCTGGTCGAGCACAAGCTCGATCACCCCTCGACGAATCGGGAGGGCGAGCCTATCCGCAAGATCATCGTCTTCACCGCCTTCGCGGACACAGCTCAGTATCTTTGGAAGCACCTCGCCGAGCCGGTGCATGCGGCACGCGGCACCCACGCCGCCCTGATTTCAGGCGGCGGGGCCAACCGCACCACGCTGGGTAAAACCGACTTCGAACACATCCTCACCAACTTCTCCCCCCGAGCCAAAGGGCGCGATCGCCGGCCGGAACTCCCGCAGGACGAGGAAATTGATCTCCTGATCGCCACGGACTGCATCTCGGAGGGCCAGAACCTTCAGGATTGCGACTACCTGATCAACTACGACATCCACTGGAATCCCGTCCGCATCATCCAGCGCTTCGGCCGCATCGACCGGATCGGGTCCCGCAATGCGCGCGTTTCCCGGGTCAACTTCTGGCCCACCAAAGACCTCGACGCCTACCTCAACGTCAAACAACGCGTCGAAGCCCGCATGGCCTTGGTCGACCTCACCGCCTCGGGCGAGGACAACCTCCTCAACGTCGAGCAGTTCGAAGACCTGATCGCCTCTGATCTCCACTACCGGAATCTGCAGCTCAAACGCCTGCAGCACGAGATCCTCGACCTCGAGGACCTCAACGAGGACTCCATCTCCCTCGCGGACTTCTCCCTCGCCGACTTCCGGCTCGATCTCCTCCGCTTCCTCGAAGCCAACCGCGAGGAATTGGAATCTTCTCCGCTCGGGCTGTACGCCGTGATCCCTCCCGATCCCCAGCTCCCCGCCACCCAGCCGGGCATCCTCTTCTGTTTCCGTCAACGCGATGACCGCCGCCCCACCGAGGTGAACCCCCTCGCGCCACACTACCTCGTGTACGTGCTCGACGACGGCAATGTGCGCCTCACCTTCGCCCAGCCCAAGCAGTCCCTGGAACTCTTCCGGACGCTCGCCGCGGGCCAGTCGTCACCGCTCAACCCCCTCTGCGACCTCTTCGACGACCGCACCAGGAACGGCGCCGACATGGCGCACGAGAACAATCTCCTGGAACGCGCCGTCGAATCCATCAAAGCCACCTTCGGCAAACGCGCCGCCGCCGCCTTGTTCTCCGGCCGTGATGGCAAGCTGCCGTCCGCCCAGGATACCCCGGCCTCCAGCGCCGATCTCGAACTCGTCACCTGGCTCGTCATCATGGGGGGCAAGGAATGAGTTCACGTATTTTCATCAGCAGCGTCCAAAAGGAGTTCAAGGCAGAGCGAACCGCCCTCGCCCGGTTTATTGCGGATGATCCGCTACTCGGAAAACAATTTGAAACCTTTGTTTTCGAACGGGATGTACCGGCCACGGACCGACGCCCGGATGCGGTCTACCTCGACGAATTGGCCCGCTGCGACCTCTACCTGGGTCTGTTTGGCGACGAATATGGCTGGGAAAACAGCGATGGCCTTTCGCCGACCCATTTGGAATTCAACAAGGCTGCCGAACTGCACATTCCCCGGTTGATTTACGTCAAAGGACAAGACGATCAAAACAAGCACCCGAAGATGCGCAACCTGATTCACGCTGCTGGGAACGAAATCATACGGCGACGCTTCGAGTCCTACGACGATTTACGCGCCAATATCTACGCCAGCCTCGTAAGTCATCTGGAATCCACCGGCGTCCTGCACCAGTTGCCGTGGGATGCAACGCCCGCGAGAGGGGCAACTCTCGGCGATGTGGATGCAAAGGCCATAGCGAAATTCGTCCGGGGCGCCCGCAAGTGGCGCAACTTCCCACTAGCTGAGGATGCCTCGCCCGCCGAAGTGTTGGACAAGCTTCACATGCTCAATGGGGATGCCCCCACCCAGGGAGCCATTCTGCTCTTCGGGCGCGAACCCCAGCGATTCCTGCCCGCCTCCCTCATCAAATGCGCTCATTTCCATGGAACCACTATCGCCAAACCGATACCCGCTCACTTGGATGTCAGGGGTACCGCATTTGAACTGGTCAATGGTGCTGTTGATTTCGTCCTGTCAAAAATCAACGTCAGCGTGGGCACCCGTAAACAGAGCAGCCAGGCACCGGTCGCGTATGAAATACCGCTTGAAGTCGTCCGCGAAGGCATTGTAAATGCCGTAGCCCATCGCGACTACACCAGTAATGCCAGTGTGCAGGTCTCCTTGTTTGCCGACCGCCTGGAAATCTGGAATCCCGGCTATCTCCCGCCCCCTTTGACCCTTGAGCTACTCCGTCACGAGCATCGTTCCTTCCCCCGTAATTTACTCTTTGCCGAAGCACTCTATCTCGTCCGCTACATCGAGCGCTACGGAACCGGAACGGGCGACATGATCCGCCTATGCCGGGAGGCAGGCCTGCCCGAGCCCGACTTCCGGTTAACCGACGGTTTCGTCACTATTATTCAACGGCTCGCCCGCATGAAGTCGGCCCCAATCACCCCGCAAGTGGGCCAGAAACCACGCCAGTCGGGGCCAGAGTCGGACGCCTCACCGACCCAGTCACCGACCCAGTCACCGACCCAGTCACCGACCCACTCGACCGACCCAGTCAACCGCCTTTTGCTGGCACTGGAAGTCTGTCCCAAGTCGGCGGGAGAGCTGCGGCAATCGCTTGACCTCAAGCACAGACCGACCTTTCGCGACAACTACATTTATCCCGCTCTGGCAGCCGGTCTCATCGAGCGCACCATTCCAGACAAACCCACCAGCCGCCTCCAGAAATATCGCCTGACCGAAAAAGGCCGCGCCTTGCTTTCCAAATCCGAAACCTCATAGTTCAATCTTCAACCTGTAACCCTCATCCTTTAAAAATGACCGACCACCGCCCCCGAATCGCAACCAGCCTGAAAGCCTTCGCCGCTGTACCCGTGCGGCAGGCCGCCCTCGACTTGCTCGGCGCCCTTGGCTACCGCAGCGACAAAACCGTCGCCCTCGAAGGCTCGAAGCCCGGGGCCTTTCTCGACTTCATCGCGGAACACAACCCCGAGGCCGACTTCGACGAGAAAAAAGGCCCTCTTCCCCGAGTGGAAATCCGCCGACCTCCTCTTCCAGCTCACCGACGAGGAAATCTCCCGCGAAGCCAGTCTCTTCCAGGACACCACCGTCAAGCCAGGCCTCCTCCGCTCCTACCTCTTCTTCGCCATCGAGCTGACCGGCGGCGACTACGCCCGCGGCAAGCTCACTGCCATTGCCCGCCAGATCAACCGTGTCTTCCCCATGCCCGTTATGGTGCTCATCAAGCACCTCACGGACAAAACCCCCGTCCTCTCCATCGCCGTCCTCAACCGCCGCCAAAACAAAGTGCGGGCCGACAAGGACGTGCTCGGCAAGGTCACCATCATCCGTGATATCTCCCTCGCCAGCCCCCACCGCGGCCACCTCGACATCCTTGACTCCTTTGCCTTTGAGAATCTCGTCCACCCACAGAAGAAGCCCATCACCGACTTCGACACCCTCCACGCCGCCTGGGAAGAAGTCTTCAACGTCGAACTCCTCAACAAGCGCTTCTACAAGGAACTCGCCAACTGGTATTTCTGGGCGCTCCCGCAAGTCGAATTCCCAGCCGACCTTGAACCTGACGCCGAAAAGCGCCGCGCCACTGGCCTCATCCGCCTGCTCACGCGCCTGGTCTTCTGCTGGTTTCTCAAGGAAAAGAACCTCATCCCCGAGGGACTTTTCCACCCCACCGAGCTCGAAAAGATTCTCAAGGGCTTCGATCCCGAGAGCGAGACCAGCTCAACCTATTACCAGGCGATCCTGCAAAATCTCTTCTTCGCCACGCTCAATCAACGGATGGGCAAAGACAGCAGCGGAAAGCCCTATCGGAGATTCGTGTTCGATGAGGGGTATCCGAAGAACAAAAAGAATCACGACCTGAACAACTATTTTCGATACGAGAAACTCTTCACGGTAAGTCCTGTGAGGCCCTCGCCCTTTTCGAGGATATTCCATTCCTCAACGGCGGTCTATTTGAATGCCTGGACAAACGCGACGAAGACGACCAAAAGACCTTCTATCTCGACGGCTTCTCCCGCAACCCCAAAAAACGGCCCCAGGTACCCGACCGCCTCTTTTTCGACAGCGGGGAAACCGCCGACCTTTCCGAGGTCTATGGCGACAAAAAGCGCAAGTCCGAAAAAGTCACCGGCCTTATCACCATCCTGAACCGCTACAAGTTCACCATCGTCGAGAACACCCCCATCGATCAGGAAATTGCCCTCGACCCCGAACTGCTCGGCAAAGTCTTTGAAAACCTCCTCGCTTCCTACAACGAGGAAACCAAAACCACCGCCCGCAAGCAGACCGGCTCCTTCTACACCCCGCGCCCCATCGTCGAATACATGGTGGACGAGTCCCTCAAGGCCCACCTCTCCCGCAGCCTGGTCGAAAAGGCCGGCATGAAGGAGGGCGACGCCAAGACGGGGCTCGACATCCTCTTCACCTACACCGAGCGGGCGCACGCCTTCAGCCCCACCGAAGTGTCCACCCTCATCACCGCCATCGACGAGGTGAAAATCCTCGACCCCGCCTGTGGCTCCGGCGCTTTCCCCATGGGCGTGCTCCACAAGCTCGTCTATATCCTTGGCAAACTCGATCCCGACAATGACCGGTGGAAACAGACCCAGCTTGCCAAACTCGATTCCGCTCCCATGCGCGAGGAACTCGAACGCGCTTTCGCCGACAACAACGACGACTACGGCCGCAAGCTCTACCTCATCGAAAACTGCCTCTACGGCGTGGACATCCAACCCATCGCCATCCAAATCTCCAAACTTCGCTTTTTCATCTCCCTTGTTTGCGACCAGAAGTCCAATCGCGACAAAGCCAAAAACCACGGCATCCGCCCGCTGCCCAATCTCGAAACCAAATTCGTCGCCGCCGATACCCTCATCGGCCTGCCCATCCCCGAGCCAGACCTTTTTATAAAGGCGTTGATCGAGCCCATCGAGAAAGAAATTGAACAAGCCTATCACAGCCATTTCGCTATCCAGCGTCGCGATCAAAAGCTGGCCCTGCAAAAGAAAATCAAAACGCTCCGCCTGAAACTTGCCGACGCCATCGTCAATGGCTTGGGGGCAAGCAAGAATGCTGAAGTAACGAAGAAGGCGCATCATGTCGCCGCATGGGACCCCTTCGACCCACAATCCTCCGCCGACTTCTTCGATCCGCATTGGATGTTCGGACGGGCTTTGAAGGACGGGTTTGATGTGGTGATTGGGAACCCGCCGTATGTCCGCGCCGATGAACAGAGCGACTGGAACCAGCACCAACGCCAGCAAATTCTTGCCAGCGGCGATTATGAAACCCTTTGGGAGAAGTGGGACCTCTTTGTTCCTTTCATTGAACGCTCATACAAACTCCTCAAGCGTGGCGGGGTCAGCGCCCTGATCGTCTCCGACGCCTTTTGCCACGCCAAATACGCCCAGAAGTGCCAGAACTGGCTGCTGAAGAACAGCCTCATCCTGCGTCTCGATTTTTGCGGCGACCTTAGAATCTTCGATGCCGCTGTCCATAACGTCATCCCTTTCATTCAACGGGCCGACGGCACCGAGTGGAAACCCCAACGCCGCGTTCACAAGGAAGTCTTTGGCAATGTCACCTTACTGCCAACCGATATGCAGGCAAACTTAACCTACAGGGCGTTTTTCCCAGAGGAGGGCAAGGTAGCTACCTTTTCAGGCGCTACAATATCATTGGACCAGATTTGCTATGTATCATACGGATTGCGCCCAAACAGTGATGAAAAGGGAGCCAAAGGTGAATTCTCCACAGCAGCTTTAGTTTCTGAGGAAAAGGATAAAATACACTGCAAACCCTATGTTGAAGGAAAGCATCTCGGACCTTGGCTGCCACAAACACATTTATGGATTGAATGGGGAACGGATCGGGCTCCTTCTCGTTTTTGCCGTCCGACATTTGCCGAACTGTATGAGGGCCCAGAAAAAATTCTTGCCCAACGAAGCCCTGGCCCTGATCCTGTAATCTCTTATGACATGCTGCAACTCATTTATACACCAGCATGCGTAGGTTTTGTTCCCTGGCACCATCTCTCCGGCGTCCGCAACAACTCGCTCAAGAAAGCCGCGCGTTACGCTGATGAAAAACCGCCGCGCCCCGACCTGCCACGCCGCGAGGACCTGGAAAAGACCAGCCGTCGGTTCTCCGTCAAATATTTGCTTGGGGTAATGAATTCCTCGACAGCCTGCGACTTCCTGCGCGCCAACCGCCGCAGCAACATCCATCTCTACCCCGACGACTGGAAGAAGCTTTCGATTCCGGACGTGCCGTCTGAAGAGCAGCAGCCCATCATTGATCTGGTCGACCGCATTCTCGCGGCCAAGACCGCCGACCCAGCCGCCGATATTGCCGCTTTCGAAGCCGAGATTGACCGCCTTGTCTCCTCCCTGTACGGCATCACGGCCACCGACATCGAGATTGCGGAGAGCAAGAAAGGGGCACAACCAACGTGAGACAAAAAAGGCAGGAAGTTGCCGTCGCACCTGATCTCCAAGACCGGATATTCACCGTCCGGGGGGAGAAAGTGATTCTGGATAGTGACCTGGCGGAAATCTACGGGGTGGAAACCAAGATCCTCAACATGGCGGTAGCCAGGAATCTCAAGCGGTTTCCCCCAGATCATGCATTTCGCCTTACGCAGCAAGAACGTACAAACTTGAGGTTCTAAAATGGAACCTCAAGTTCAGCGTGGGGTGGCAGGCGATACCCTCCATGGGTATTCACCGAAAAATATTAGGACACGCATATATTTGCGCCCGCCACCGATTTCGGATGGCGCCCGGATAACGCCCCAGGGTCTGTCCCCATATCAGTGAACTGTGATCCGTAGCGCAGGCGTCTCACCTGCATCCTTTCTTCCTCTGCAGGCGGGCCGCCTGCGCGACGGAGACGCGCCAGCCGCGGCTTCTTCGCCATTACAGCCGCTGGAACGGAATTCGCGCTCCATTACAGGCGCTGGAACGCGCCAACGTGTTTCACTCGTCAGTGCCGGACGCCCGACACTCGACGCCCGACTCCCAGGGGGAAGGCCGAAGACAGGTAATTCGTCGGGCGTCCGGCGTCGGGCGTCATTGCCGCGCACCGGCCCTGCGCAAGCCGAGGAATATGGGAAGAGGGACAGTGGGAAGAGGGACAGAGAAGTCGTGCCCCGTATGCCCATACGCCCGCCGGGCCCACGACGTCCGGGGCCGCCGGCCCCGGCTACAGCAATTCCAGTCTGGAGCGGATACATTCTACGTCCCTGAGCTACGTTGTCGATCTGTGTCAGGCGGGCGCGCTTGCTTTTGGGCGGTGAGCGTTTAAGTTGTTTGCTTATGAATGATCGGCAATCTGAACTGGACGGTCGGCGGGGCGGGTGGTCGCGTGTGCGCATCCTGCTGGTGGGGCGCAATGTGCGCCGGACGCTGCTGCGGACCCTGTTATGGGCCGGGTTGGCCGTGGTGTTGGCGGGCTTGTTATTTCGTCCCATTTGGACGGATGGGTTGAGCATGGCGCCGACGGTCAATGACGATGCTTTGCGGTTTGCCAACCTGCTGGCTTACCGGTACCGGGCTCCGCGCCGCGGGGAGATCGTGGTGATTCGCGGGCCGGGCGGGCGTCTGCTTTATCTCAAGCGGATACTGGCGTTGCCGGGGGAGACGGTAGCCTTTGCGGACGGTCAGTTGCGCATCAACGCGGCGCCGATGCCGGAGCCCTATGTGCGGCTGCGGGGGGGCTGGAACATGGATCCGATCACCCTGGACGCGGACGCCTATTTTGTGGCGGGGGACAATCGGGGGTCGCCCCTGGGCGACCATGTGGCGGGGGTGGTGCGGCGGCGGCGGCTGGCGGGGGCTTTGTGGTGAGCGGGCGCTGGACCCAGCGGGCGGCGCTGGCCGGCCTGCTGATCTTGGTGGCGCTGTGGGGGCTTCAGCGCTACCGCACCCGCGACGAACGTCAATTGCGCCGCCTCACGCGGGAACTTTTCGCGGCGGTTCAGCTTGACGGCGCGGAGCCGGCGGTGGTCGCCGCCCGCCGGAGCCGGGCCCTGGTCCGCTTCTTCGTGCCGGAACTCACCATCACCATCCGCGACGCGCCGACGGTGACCGCGCGGGCCGAATTGATTTCATTGGCTTTCCAGGCCCGGACCCGGCTCGAGTACCTGCGCGCCGAGCTGCATGGTCTCGAGATCGAATGGGATCCGGGGCGGGATCGGGCCCGCATGCTGCTGGCGGCCCGCCTGACGGCCCGCGGCCGGGGGGAACAGGGCCAGGGCTGGCGTGAATATGAATTCGATTGGATCCGCACGGCCGAAGGCTGGCGCTGCCGGGCCATTCGCGAAGCCAGCACCATCGAACGCCCGGTCCCGGCAACCGGCGGCGCGGTGACCGGGAGATGAATCAAACATGCAAAGGGTAGTCGTAGCGGGTTTTCTTGGGGCCGGCAAGACCACGTTGTTGCTCGAGCTGGCCAAACGCTACACGGAGGCCGGCTTCAAGATCGCCATCATTGAAAACGAGGCCGGGCAGCAGGGGATCGACGGAGCCATATTGAGCAGCGCAGGCTACCAAGTCCGGGAAATCTATGCCGGTTGCATCTGCTGTACCTTGCAAGGCCATCTGACCACAGCCCTCGATGACATTTATGACAATTATCATCCGGATATTTTGCTGGTTGAGCCCTCCGGCATCGCCTCGCCCGGCATGATCAAGGACGCGCTCTGGAATCATAAGAAAGGCGAGCAGGGAACGTTGAGTTTACTCATGCTGCTGGATCTGGCGCGGCTGGCTGCCATCCAGGAAAAGGCCAGCTTCTTCATTGAACGCAGCCTCCAGGACGCGGACATCGTCGTTCTGACCAAGACCGATCTGGTCGCGGGTCCAGTGTTCGGTGAAGCGGAAGCGTTCATCCGGCTAAACAACCCGCAGGCGCCCATCGTTCGTCTGGATTACCGGGATGCGGGAACGCTCAGTGCTTTAATCAATCACATCAGTCATTTCCATGCCCGGCAGATGAATACCGGCAACCAGGTCTTTGACTCGTTTCGATATTTCACGGCGGTTTCCCGAGAACAAACGGGATCTGTCGCGCGGCGCCTTGGTTCCGAAGAGCTCAGGAAATATTTAGCGGAAATTCTGCAGGGCATCGCAGCCGGGCTGCGGGACGCGGGAAAACCCCTGATCGGACATATTAAATGCCTTTTGAAGCCCGTGGGCGCGGGCTATTTGACGGCCAGCCTGCTGGATTATGACAACACCATTTACCATGGCGGCGAGCTGGGCGCTCTGGAAGGCGACTACGCATTCCGCATCAACGCGGTACTGGTTGATTTTGAAAAAGAGAAGCTGGAACGCATCCTCACGCAAGGGCTGGAGACGTTTCCGCGAGGTCCTTCCGGGTTTCCGGGGGGATTCTTTACTGCACATTCTGCCGAATAAGCGAAGAGATCAGCGTGTAGGAGTAGGTGTAAGAGTAAGTGAAAGGCACTCTCTGGCCGCTCATCACCGCCCGCCCTGAATCGCAGATCCCGCCGACGGTGCTTCGCGGGGCTTGGCGCGAGGGCGCGCAGTGAGGGAAGAAATCCGTACTCGTACACGTACTCCTACACTCGAATCTCTTGGGGGGGGGTGGGATGTTGGTTCTGCTCTTGAGCGATTTCTCGGATGGGTTTCGATGGAAGGAAATCGCGTAAGCGTATCCGAGCAAGGGTGGCGATTAAGAGTGGGCAGCGCACGAACTGTTTCGTGAACTGCCTCGTAAACTCCGACTGTATAACTCCATCGCAACCTTTGCCGTGCACTTCATCGAGCCGGGGGCACGGGAACCCGTAACCGTTCACGAGTGATGTCATGAGGAATGCGCTTTGATTACAAGACCTTTTGAGTGCGCGTGCCTGCACGCGCTTTATACGCCGGCGCCAGCGCCGGCATTGGAAGTCTTCTCCCGGAGCAGGCTCCGGGTCAGAAAGCGCGTGCAGGCACGCGCCCTCAGAAATAGCATTGACACGTATATCATCAGCATATACCGTTTGCTCATGATAGAAACTTTATCACTGCCCGAATTCGAGGGCTTCGACTGGGACGCGGGAAACATTGAGAAGAACTGGCTCGCGCACCAAGTAACGCCACAGGAAGCGGAACAGGTGTTTTTCAACCGCCCGCTTGTCGTCGCCGCCGACGTCAAGCACTCTCGATTCGAGAAGCGATATCTGGTTCTTGGTCAAACAGATAAAGACAGACCTCTGTTCGTTGCATTCACGATGCGAAAAGGGCGTATTCGCGTCATTTCCGCACGAGATATGAAGAGGAAGGAAAGAATGGTGTACGAATTATGAAAAAAATACCGACATTCAAGACGGAAGCCGAAGAGCAGGCATTCTGGGCGTCCCACGACTCGACCGAGTATGTTGATTGGTCGACAGCTAAGCGTGTCGTGTTTCCGAATCTCAAGCCCTCAACCCAAACGATCTCCCTGCGCCTTCCTCAAGCGATGCTTGAGGAACTCAAGCTTCTGGCGAACAAACGCGATGTACCCTATCAGTCATTGTTAAAGATATTCCTGTCGGAACGGATTGAATCTGAATTCCAGAGACACGAGGGCAAATTGGCAAGGGTCTGACAAACCCAATGCAGGCCTGCCCGCACCGCGCTGAGCCAGGCGATCAAGCCGCTCTACCCACATACTGCGCAGACCCGGTCCATTGACGATTCACTCATCCAGATCAGGAAATGGGCTCAGGGTGTTGTGACCTCCACGATTCCGCCGCCGTGGACGCTGCGGATATCGGGATCGTACATATCCGAAACGGTGACGGGCGGGTGGGCATACGTTCCGGGGGTCACGGCCCGCACGGCATAGTAGAAGGCATACCGGCCATGGAAGGAACCGGTGAAGACCAGGAGCCGGTCGTCGCGGATGTCCTGGTGGCGGGTGGGCAGCAATTGTTTGGGCACCCAGTTGAATTGCTGGCTGGTGGCTAGCTTCGGGTTTTCAATTTCCCAACCGGCCGGGAGCAGATCTTCGATCACCATCTGGTCCAATGAGCGCCCGAGGGAATCGAGCGTCAGACGCACCACCACCATATCGCCCTGGACGAGGGTCTCCGGGTCGAGCGACTGGCCCTGCCGGTCGAGGAATTCCCGCCGGATGGCGACCCCCGCATCCCCGGCGGGTTCGGGTTCGCGCCCCACCCCCTCGTGGCGGACCATGAGGTAAAGCGCACCCGGACCATGGTTCTTCACGATCACCGGGCCGACCGCCGCCGCCTCGACCGCCCAGCGGGTCTCCTCGTCCGTGTCGGCAATCGTCTGGCGGTGGCCTTCCGCGCGGGTCAGTTCGGCTGTGAACGGCTGGCGGGTGGCGGCGGCGTGCTGCTCGAATTTGCCCAGGGCCAGCAGGGCCATGGCGTTATCCTGGGTATTGCCCCAATGGCCGTTGTGCTGGCGGTCCTGCAGGTAACGCGCCAGGTGGAAGACCTGTTCGGCGCGCGGATCGGCATCGAGCCAGGCCGAGAGCAGGAGGGCGGCTTCGCGCACATCACTGTTGAGTATGACGCCCGGCAGGCGGGGGCGGGGTTGCGGCATGGGCAGGCGGTGCAGACGCTCGACGGCCTGGCGCGGTTCGCCCGCCAGGAGCAGGGCGGCGACGGTGTGAATCTGGCCGTCGTAGTACAGGCGGTCAAACTGCTCGCGCAGGCGCGCGTTCCAGCCGACATCCGGGGTGCCGGCGCGGGCCAGGATATGGCAGGCATAGGCGCGCTCGCTCATATCCGCGAGCCAGGGCGCCTCGCCCACCACGATGGGCGGGTTGTGCTGCAAGCGCTGGCGCAACCAGCCCAGGGCGGACTCGAGCCGGTCGGCCGGCACCGGGAAGCCGGCCGCGCGCGCCTCGACGAGAAAATGCGTGGCGTAGAGCGAGGCCTCGCTTTCGACTTCCCGGGCGAAGGGCCAATAGGCGAACCCGCCGTTGGCGCGCTGCATGGAGAGTGCGCGCAGGATGGCGGGCGGCACGCGCTCGGACAGGTCGCCGACGGCGGTTTGGCCGGGCCGCGGGGGGAGCGGCCAGTGAGCGGCGTAGAGCAGAGGAAAGGCGCCCGAGACCGTCTGTTCCAGGCAGCCGTAGGGATAGTACATTACGTATTCGAGCGCGCGGGCCCAGCGCAGCGCGGGCAGCGCGGACAGCGCGCCCGCCTGGGAAATCGAAGCCGGGAGCCAGTCCGGCGGCGGATCAAGCCGGATCTCGTCGCCCGCCTGCACCACCCGGTTTTCCGTTTGAATCCGGGTGCCGGCCGCGGGCCGCACCGCCAGCTCGATGACCTCGCGCGAGGAGTCCGGACCGGCTTCGATTTCGACCACACAGCGGGCCGTGCCGGAACCGGGGCCGGCCGTGAGCGTAAAGGGCACGTGGGCTGAAGCGCCGGCGGCCAGCGCCACGGTCTGGTCCGGCTGCGCATTCTGCAAGGGACCGCCCACGGTCATCCGCACCTGGACCGCGCGCTCGATCGGGCTTTCGTTGTGCAACGTCACCAGCGCTTCGGCCCGGTCTCCAATGGCCAGAAAGCGCGGCAGAGCGACCTGGGCGACCACATCGCGTTTGACCTGCACCTGGCTTTGGGCCGTGCCGATCTGCCGCGCGTTGTAGGCCACCGCCATCAAGCGCAGGGTCCCGCTGAATTCCGGCACATCCAGCGCGACCGTCGCCTGGCCTTGCGCGTCCAGCTCGACGCCGGCCTGCCACAGGGCCACCGGTCGGAAGCGCTGGGCGCGGATCGGATTCAACCGGCGGCGCAGCAGGCTCTCCATATCGCCGCCGGCCGCTGAAACGACCGCCACCTGTTCGTCCACCAGGGGCAGCAATTCCTGATACAAATCAAAGGCCATGACCCCCAGCCGCCGCTGGGCCCGAAAGAGCTGATTCGGATCCGGCGCGGCAAAGGCCGTCAGCAGGCAGATGCCCTCATCCACGGCCATGAGCGTGGCGGCGCCCGTTACCGGCTGACCGTCTTCGTCGCGCACGGTCACCGTGGCCGCCAGGCGGGATTGGGGCCGCAGGACGGCCGGCGCGGCGATCTCGACTTGCAATGCCCGCCCCGGCCGGACAACCGGCAGGGCAATCGCGCCGAGGGCGCGGTGGGGACTGCCGACCGTTTCAGCGCTGACCGGCCGGATCACCGTCACGGTACAGTATACATTCGGCGCGTAGGTCGCATCAACCGACACTTCCAGCTCGGCCGTATTCTTCTCCAGGCGCACGATCTGGGCCGCCCGGACCCGGTCGGTTTCGATGGTCAACAGGGCCATGCCGCTGAAGGGCGCCCGGACTTGCAGGCGGGCGACGTCTCCCGGCGCATAGTGCGCGCGGTCCCAGGCCAATTCAACCCGGCCCGGTTCTTCCCGGCTCCAGGCCACCCAGCGCTGCTCGGGATCGGCGGCGTACAGGGTCAGGCGCGTGGCCGCGCCGGAAGCCGGATCCCGCGCCAGCAGGGTATATTCCCCCGGCGCGTCCAGGCTGAAAGTCCAGTCCGCCGGCGCGCCTGTCCCCGCCAGGGTATCCTCGCGAATGACCGACTGCTTGCGTTCGGATTTCCATTCGTAGCGGCCATCGCTATTGCGGCGCAGCACCGAATTCCATGTGATCCGGGCCAAGGTGAGCTGCAGGGGCTTGGCGGCGTCATAGGGCGTGCCGTCGGGGGCCACCTCGACCACGCTCACCCGCTGGGGATCGCCTACCCGCAGGGCGCCGCGCGCCGCCGGCCGCAGTCCGATATAGAACGGATAAGCGTCCAGCGCCGCGGAACCATAGCCCGTCACGGCCCGCCCGCTGGCTTCCTGCACCGTGGCCTGACATACAACCTGCAGGGCGGCGGCCGGACGCCAGGCCGCATGGGTCTCGACCGTGAACCGCGCCCGGCCCTCGTCATCGAGCACCTGCCGGCCCAAGGGCCGTTGCACGGGAGCGAAGGTCCGTTCCGGGTCGCCGAAGGTCCAGCCGGTCCACGCCGCCGGCGCGAATGGCACAGGCTTGATGGTGACATGGCCCTCGACCGGCAAACCGGCCGCCGGCCGGCCAAAAAGATGCTCGCTCCAGACGCCGAAGGCACTGGGCGCGCCCGCCGGGGCGCGCTCGGGCGGCGCGTCAATCGTGACCCGGATTTGGGGCGGCACGAAATCTTCGAGGGCGATGGTGGTTTCGCCCAGTACGGTGAAGGTTCCGGGCAGCGCCAGTTCGAGGGTATCCCGGCCCGTGGGCAGATACGCGGGCAGCTCGACGGTTGCGCGCGCGGCGCCGTAGGGATCGAGCGTGACCGGCAGATCGCGGAAGACGCGCCCGTCCGGCCGCCGTACCCGGAACACCACCGGGAACTCACCCGGCGCCTCGAGCTGGTCGTTGCGCGCCAGGGCTTCGATCATCACGGTCTCCCCGGGCCGGTACACGCCGCGCTCGGTATAGACCGCCGCCTCGGTCGCCCCGGCCGCCAAATACTCGCGCCCCTCGAGGCCGGGGCCCTGATTCACCCGCGTGCGCCGTAAATCAATGTACGATAGATCATCGCCCCGGCGGGCCACCACCAGGAACGGCTCCTCGTTGTCAAAGTCGTCGAATTGCACGCAGCCCCGGGCATCGGTCACCCCTCGCGCCAGTTCCTCGTTGCTGCGAGCGTATACCGCCACCTCGACCCCCTCGAGCGGCTCGGCTGCGAGCAAGGAATTGACCCACACCAGCATGCCGGACGCATGGACGCGCGCGGTCAAACCCAGATCGCTGATCACCACCAGGCGGCCCTGCGATGGGATATGCTTGCCCCCGAGATCGAGCCAGTAGACCCCCCGGGGGTTGGCGCCGGCCAAGTCCCGCAGGTGCAGCACGGTCCGGGCGCGCTCGTTCGGCGCCGCGGTCACAAGGTTCGTGTGGGTCACAGCCCGGGCGTGCAGATGCTGGACCACCCGGTCATACCCGTAATACCCATACATATGCTCCGTATCCCGCAGCACAAGCTGCGCCAGATTGTTGGCCAGGACCGGATACAGGGTCGCCTCGTAGGCTTCGAGGTTGACCGTGATCAACGGCAGGGCCAGGCGCCCGGTGGGAGCCAGGTAGCGCCCCACGGCGTCAACGTGCAAACCGGCCGGCCGGTCGGGGAACTGGATCGTCCGCGTGACGGCCGCCAGCAGCGGGGCGCCATTTTCGGCGGGCAGCCCCTCGCGCAGGGTGACTGTATACACGCCGCCCGGCTTGAAATCGCCGCGCAGCCTGGCCCGGCCGGCACCCGTATAATGGATCGAGTAGGCCACGGGCGGATCCAAGGCGATGTACTCCTCCAGTCCGTCGGCCTGGGGCGTCGCGGTAAACATGATATCGAGTTGGTCGCTGCCAAAGGAGGCGCTCTCGGCCGTGCACTTCAGGAAACGCATGGCGCGACTGAGACCGGTTTTCCCGCTCTGTTCGCGCGCGGAAGGCGAAGCCGCCTGCCCGGCGCCCGCGGGCAGCCCCACCCCCAAGTGATATTTCAACTGGTCGCTCATCACCGGCTCGGTTTCGATCAACACGTGTTCGCCGGCGCTCTCGCCCAACAATTGAAAGGCCACCTCCTGCCCGCCCTCTTCCGTCAGCGTCAGAAACCGCGGCAACTGGGCCGCGTCCGGCGGCACGTTGAATTCCAGCCGCAGGGTGACTTCCCGGACGTGACCCAAGTTCACCTGGGCCACCTGCTCGAGGCGCAGGGCTTCCGCCGGAGGCGCCGGGGGCGCCAGCACCTCGGCGCCCGGGGTGGTATGCCCCGGCTGCGGCGCCCACCGCCACACGCCATAGGCATTGACCAGCAGGAACGCCAGCCCCAGCGCAAACCAACGCCCGCCCCCGCGCCGCGGACGCCCCGCGCCGCCGGGCGCCCCGGCCTCCTCCAACTCCGCCTCCTCCGCAAAGTCTTCCGGCGCGTCCATCTCGCC
>JAIPIQ010000128.1 GCA_021734645.1 Fidelibacterota bacterium
GGGCGTTGCTCGAGCGGCTTGACCGGGCGCTCGAACGCACGGGCGCGCGCGCGGTGGTTTGCGCGGGGGGGGTTGCCTGCAATGGCGCGTTGCGCGCCGGTCTGGCCTCCCTGTGCGCGGCGCGCGGGGTGCGCCTGCTGCTGGCGCGGCCGGGATGGTGTACGGATAATGCCGCCATGATCGCCGGTTGGGCCGGCACCCAGGATCCGGCCACGTGGCCCACGCCCTGGACCCTCGAACTCGAGCCGCATCCGCCCCTGGCCCGCGCCACCCCATGAATCGGCGGGCCGCCATCTGGAACGGCCAGCCGGTCCGCCGCGGCTGGTGGCGCGGGCTCGCCGCGCTGGGCCTCGGACTCGGCAGCAGCGGCTGCACGCACCTCAACCGCGAGCGGCCGCCGCCCACGCCGGATGCAATCCAGGCTTTTCTGCAAGGCGCCCAGGATCCGCGCCTGCATTGGGTGCGCGTGGCGCGCCTCCCCGCTGGCGCCTTCCAGCTCGAAAACGTCAACCGGCTGCATCCCGGTCAGCAAGCGGTGCTCGAGTTCAGCGACCGACGCCGGAATGCCGCCGCCAGCGTGACCATCGAGGACCGTTTCGGCGGCAAGCACGCGGCCCTGCTCGATACCAGCCAGGCCTGGTCCTGGACCCCCTTGGCCCGCGCTGACACACTCGATCTGATTCCACTGGCGCCCCCCGGCGCCTTTTCCCTCACCGTGCCCTGGGAATCCGCCCCACTGTCCGCCCAGGTGGCCGTTGCCCGCACCCTCGTTGCTCAGTTCCTGCGCATGGAAAGCGTGTCAATGGCCGTCTTGACCTCCCACGGTGATCTGGGTCCCCTCGCCCGCGGTCAGCCCAACGTCCAGCTCGTGCTGGGCACGGATTTCTGGCGGGCCTTCCGCTGGTTCGCGGTGGATTATCCCCGGCGGCGGGTCCTCCTTTCGGTGGATCGCGAATTCCGTTTGCCGCCGGGACTGATGCCGGAAAGCGTGCCCCTGGACTGGCAGCGGGGCGCCTATACGGTGACGGCCACCCTCGACGGCATCACCCGGGAATTCGTGCTCGATCTCGCTGGCGACTACGCCGTGGCCCTGCCGGAAGCCGCAGCCGGCGGGCCGCCGCGCGAGCTGATGCTCGGCCCGCTGCCGCCCGCGCGGCTCCCCGTGACGCCGCTGGCCGCGGTCTACGGCGGGCCCGACGAACGGCCCCGGCTGGGGCAGGCCTTCTTCCGCGCCTGGCGCCTGGTTTTTGATAACCGCGCCCGCCGCCTGTTGTTTCTACCGCCGTGAAAGCGGCCGCGCGCAAGGAAGGCCCGCGATGACCGCGCCTGAAACGGCGCCCGTGGTCGTGATTGGCGCGGGGCCCGCCGGGTTGCTGGCCGCCCTGGCAGCGGCGCGCGCGGGCGCGACCGTGATCGTGCTCGAACAGCAGTCCCAGCCAGGACGAAAGCTGCTGGTGACCGGCGGGGGACGCTGTAATCTGACGAATACCTTGCCCGCCGCCGACATGCTGCGGCGCTTCGGCCCGGCCGGCCGCTTCATGCGGGCGGCCCTGGGGCGATTGGACCCAACCGCCCTGCGCCGGCTGCTGGCCGAACTGGGCCTGCCGACCCACGCCCCGGACGGATTTCACGTTTTCCCGGAAGCCGAATCCGCGCAGGCCGTACTGGACGTGCTGTTGCGGGCGCTCGAGCGCCCGGGCGTTGAGATCCGCACCGGCGCCCCCGTGCGCCGCCTGACCCGCGCGGGCGACCAGTGGCAGATCACCGGGGACGCAGGCGCCACGCTGACCGCGCGCGCGGTATTGCTGGCAACCGGCGGCTGTTCCTATCCGGCGCTCGGGGCGGACGGATCCGGCCTTGAGCTCGCGCGCGCCCTGGGCCATGAAATCGTCCCCCCGGCGCCCGCCCTCGCGCCCCTGGTGACTGCCGAAGCCTGGCCGGGGACGCTGGCCGGCATTTCCCTGCCCGCCGTGGAATTGCGCATTGGTAGCGGCCGCACAGGCGGCACGTCCTGGCGGGGGCCGCTGCTGTTCACGCATCAAGGACTTTCAGGGGCGGCGGCCCTCGACGCGTCCGGCGCGGTGGCGGCGCTGTTGGCCGCCGGCGCCGGGCACGTTTCCATCGGGTTGCGCCTCTGGCCCGAACGGGGGGCCGCGGAATGGACGGACTGGCTGGCGGCTGCCCGGCGCCAACACGGCGCGCGCAAACTGTGCAACCTGCTGGCCCTCGAATGTCCGGCCGCCCTGGCCGCCGCGCTTTGTGAACAGGCCGGCATCGGGGCGGACTGCGCCGCGCGGATTGCCCGCTCTCAGGCGGACCGCCTGCGGGATCTACTCACGGAATGCCGGCTGACCATCACCGGCACCGGCGGCTGGCAGAAGGCCATGGGTACCCGCGGGGGCGTTGCGCTCGGGCACGTTCAGCCCCGCACCCTCGCCAGCCAATTGCAGCCCGGCCTCCATTTCGCCGGCGAAATCCTCGATGTGGACGGACCCTGCGGCGGCTACAACCTGCAATGGGCCTTCAGCTCCGGCTGGCTCGCCGGCAACGCCATGGCACGGCCCCCGGCGGCTTGAGCCTGTTCGTATCCGCCAATCTCTATTGCACCCTTCGTATAGGCGTTAGGCGCTAGGCGCCAGGCTTTAGGAAATCTGACAAAGCTCAAAGCTCAAGACAAAGGTTGACGACAAAGGTTGACGGACACAAGTTCTGGGTCTCCTATTCATTCCTGGCCTTGAGCAGGGTATCGGCCATGTGATGCCAGTCCGCGGCGGGCAGCATATCCTCCGCGGCCGCCACGATGCCTTCAATATGGCCCGGATGCTTGATGCCCACGATGGCCGAGGTCAGTGCCGGATGGGTCAATACCCAGCGGACCGCCAGTTGGGCCAGCGTCAAACCATGCTCTTCGGCCAGCGGCTTCAGGGACGCCACCGCCGCACTGATGCGCTTGAACGCCGCGCCCTGGAAGTATTTCACGTTCTGGCGCGAGTCGGTGAAAACATGGCCCGGGGCGTACTTGCCGGTCAGTAGCCCGCGGAACAGCGGGGAATAGGCGATCACGCCGATGCGCCCGGCCAGGCAATAGGGCAATTCATGCTGCTCGACGTCGCGGGCCAGCAGGCTGTAGGGCGGCTGCAGGCAGTCAATCGCGACGTGCCGCTGATACATGCGCATTTGCTCGACGTTCAGATTGCTGACCCCGATCCACCGGATCTTGCCCTCCTGCTTCAGTCGGCAAAGCGCCGCGCCGACCTCCTCCGGCCGCGTCAACTGATCAAAACGATGCATTTGATACAAGTCAATCCGGTCCGTGCGCAGGCGCTTGAGCGACGCTTCACAGGCGCGCAGAATGTAGTCATAGCTCGTATCGGGATACCGGACCGGGCCTTCAAAGTTCCACAGAAACTTGGTGGCCAGAATAAACCGGTCGCGCAGTCCCTCGCTGGCGAGCAGATTGCCCAGCGCCGCCTCCGCGGCGCCATCGCCGTAGGCATCGGCCGTGTCAATGAAGTTCACGCCCACGTCCAGCGCCTTGCGCACGGCGGCCTCCCAGGGCTCGACGGCCACGTCGCCCCAGAACCGGGGCGAGAGCTGCCAGCAACCGAAGCAGATGCGCGATACCATCAAGTCCGTTTGGCCCAGTTGTCTGTACTGCATGATTGTCTCTCCTGCCTCCTGGCTTGGCCTGCGGCTTATTCGTAACCCCGGGCGCCTGCAAAATCGCATTGCGCCCGTGGCTCAACCACACAATACCCTTCCCGCCCCCCGTCGGCAACCCCGAAGCACTGAAACGACATGGATGCCGGGGATGCCGGGGGCCTGGCCCATGGCCAGTTCAGTCGCCCCCAGGAGTCAGGCGCTAGGCCTTGGGCGTTAGGAAAACCATTCAACAACAACGAAATACACGAAACACACGAAAGATGGTCCGGCCTTGATCCGGACGTCTGCGGCCGGAGCCCTGCTAAAGGAAGATTTTACATTCTTTTCGTCTGCGTATTCTGCCGAATAGATGAAGAGATCGGTGTGTAGGAGTAGGTGTAGGAGTTCGTGGGGATGAACGCTCTCGCCGTTCCTCATTGCCCGCCCTGAACCACAGATCCCGCCGCCGGTGCTTCGCGGGGATTGGCGCGAGGGCGCGCAGGATGAGGGAAGAAGTCCGTACTCGTACACGTACTCCTACACTCGAATCTCTTTGGGGGGGGCGGGATGTTGGTTCTGCTCTTGAGCGATTTTTCGGATGGGTTTCGACGGAAGGCTATCGCGTAAGCGTATCCGAGCAAGGGTGGCGGGTAAGTGCAGGGCCCACCGATCACCGATCACTGGAAACTGATCACTGCCTCCCCGTGCCTTCGTGAGAAATCCCTGCCGGACCGTCAAAGCTCAACCACGACAAAGCTCGTTGTATTTCAAGATATACAGCCAAGGAGGCCGAGAACCCCTGCGATCACTGCATGATCTCATGCCGGTAACTATCCTGTCCTGCGCCCGTGAGAAAAGCATGAGCGCACCGAGTCTTGCAATCCTGCGCGGGGGCGTTATGCTGCGAGGGTTTTGGGTCAAGAATGTTGGCTATTGGCTGTCGGGCCGGGTGCGAGGCGTGACAGGCGGCGAATGAAGGGCGATTATGGAATCTGAAGCGCAACGTGGTGAAGAGTGGTTTTTGGCCCAATTGGAGGCTGATGAGCAGGACGTTGGCGCCTTGATCGGGTGGCTGGATGAACTGGCGGCGACGGGGCAATGGCAGCGGGCGCGGACTTCGGCGGAATTGCTCGAGGGGGTGCTGGTCGAGCGGGGGGCGGGGGCGGAAGCGTTGCCGTTGCTTGAGCGCCAGGCGGTCTGGTCCGCCCAGCCGGCCTCATTCCGGGAAGGTTGCCGGGGGCGGGTGCTGGCCTGTTTGGGGGATACGCCTGAGGCGCGGCTGATGGTTGAACTGGCGGGGTTCGAGCAGGACGCCGTGAAGTTGCCGGAGGCTTTTCGCCGGTTGGACACCCAGCGGCGGTTGGCCCCCGGCGTGTTGGTCTACGAGAAGACTTGGGGCGGCGGGCGGGTGGCGCGTCTCGATTGGTTTGATCGGCGCGTGATTATTGATTTCGAGAACCGGGCGGGGCATGGCCTGGCGTTGGTGTATGCGGCGGAGGCGTTGCAGCTTGTGGAGCCAGACCATCTGATTGCCTGGGTCCTGGACCGGCCCGATGAGCTGCGGCAGTTGGCGCGGGACAATCCCGCGGAGGTGGCGCGCATGGCCTTGCGCAGTTTCGGTCCGCTGACGATTCCCCAATTGCAGGAGCAGCTCACGCCCCGCATTTTCCCCGCCGACCAATGGAAAAAATTCTGGGACGGGGCGCGCAAGGGGCTGAAGGCCGACCCGTGCTGCGTGGTGCCGGTCAAGCGGACCGAGCCCTTGCGGTGGACCGAACAACCCGTTGAGGCGGCGGCCGATCCGTTGCGCGCGCTGGCCGGCGAGCGGTCCATGCCCCGCATTCTGAAACTGATCGAGGATCAACTGGATTCGCCGTGCTTCAAAGACTTGGATGCAGACGGGCAGGCGCAGGTGGCCGACCGGTTGCAATTGGTGATGAAAGGGGCGGTACGCCATCCGGAATTGCAGGTGCGCGCCCTGCTGGCGGCCCATGCCCTGAGGTTGCCGTCGGCGTTATTGGATCACGAGCAAGGGTTGCGGGTCTATTTTGAGCCGTCGGCCTTGCTGCCGGTTTTGAGTCGTTTGCCGGCGCGGGACCGAGGCCGGTTGCTGCGGGCGCTGGCGGAAATGGATGCGCCCATGATCCAGCGCGCGTTGTTGACCCACCTGGGCGATTTGGAGAGCACGGCCTTGCGCGAGGCGTTGACCCTGTTGCTGGAACGCGGCCAGGCCGAGCCGGTCCAGGCCCGGGTGCGGCAGCAGGTCGAGGATCGGACCATCGGCGCGCCCCTGCTTTCGTGGTTGTTGCGCAACGAAGACTGCCTGGCGACTTGGTCGCTGGGGCACGTGGGCGACCTGGCCCTCTGGGCCTTGCGCGCCCTGGAAGTCCGGCAGACCGGGGAGGGCCTCAAGCAGCAGAATGAGCTCCGCAAGCGGATTGAACAGCCCGCCTGGTTGACCCGCGCCCTCGAGGCTCTTGATCCGCCGGGCCGACGCGAATTGGCCCGCGCATTGCGCGACAGTCCGGCCTGGCCCCCCATGGACCGCCGCTCCCTGCTCGCGTACCTGGTCAAGGCCGATCCGGAATTGCAGGAGACGATTATCGAGCGCCGCGAGGAGCGCGACAGCGCCGCGGAGGCGGCGCCCCTGACCTCGCCGCGCATGTTCCGCGCCCGGCAATTGCAGTTGCAGCGGATTGTCGAGCGGGACATGCCGCAAGTGGCGCGGGACATCGGCATTGCCCGCGAGTATGGGGATCTGCGTGAAAACGCGGAATACAAGGCCGCCAAGGAAAAGCAGGGCCTGCTCATGCGGCGCCAGGCCGAGCTCGAACAGATGCTCGGGCGGGTGCGGGTGATGGAATTCAGCGCCGCCGCACCGGTCACGGTGGTTCCCGGCTGCCAGGTCCGCCTGCTCTATCCCAGTGGCGCCCGGCGCACCTATTGCATTCTGGGCATTTGGGACAGCGAGGACGCCCTCGGCATCATTTCCTGCGACAGTTTGCTGGCCCGGGCCTTGCTGGGCAAAGGGGCGGGCGAGACAGTTTCGGCGCCGGATGAGGAAGGCGACGGGATGTGCGCCGTACTGATCGAAGCCATTGACGTCCTGCCGCCGGCGGTGCAGGCGTGGGCCGAGGGAGAGCCGGCGTGACGAAGCGGCGCGCGCAATGGGGCGCGCTCTGGCGTGATTTCCACCGCCGGGATGCCCATCCGTTCGCGCAGTTCATCAAGTACGCCATGGCCGGCGGGCTGGCCACCCTGACGGATATTCTGGTCTTCTACAGCTTGTCCTGGTTCGTCTTCCGGGCGCTGGCCCCCGATGATCCGCTCTTGCGCCTCCTGAACCTGTCCGTGCCGGCCCTCGAGGAAAGCGTGCGCCTGCGGCACTTCGCCCTCAACAAGGCCCTGGCGTTCATTGCGTCGAATATGACCGCGTACCTGCTCAACATCCTGTGGGTCTTCACGCGGGGGCGGCATCGCTGGTACATCGAGCTGGGGCTGTTCTATGCCGTGTCGGGGATCTCCTTCTTCCTGGGGACCGGCCTGGGCGGCTGGCTCATTTATCGCTTCGCCTTGAGCACCACGGCCACCTATATCACCGCGGCCTTTGCGGCGCTGATGATCAATTATGTGTGCCGGCGGTTTCTGATTTTCAAGGGCTGAACCATGGGGATGCGGTGGCTTGACCGGTTTATGCGCCAGAGCTTGCTGGTGGTGGTGCTGGCCAACGTGGGCAGTGTGCTGAACGTGGTTTTTCACATGGCCCTGGGCCGGGCGTTGCCGCCGGCGGAATATGGCGCCCTGGTGGCCCTGTTGGGGATCACGCTGGTCGTGGCCATGCCCTTGCAGGCGGTGCAGAATACGCTGGCCCATTACGGGAGCGTCCCGGGCGCGGAGCGGGGTGGGGCGCTCATGTGGCGCTGGGTGCGGCGGATTGCGTGGTTGGGGTTGGTCTTGATTGCGGGGACCTACGTTGGCCGGGAACGTCTGGCGGCGGCGTTGCACATGGCGGCGCCGGGTTTGATGGTGGGGTTGGCCGTGCTGTTGACCGTCATGAGCCTGCAACCGGTGCTGCAGGGCGTATTGCAGGGGCGTTGCCTGTTTGTCTGGTTCTGCGCGGCGGGCATTCTGTTCAGCTTGGTCCGGCTGGCGGCGGGGCTGCTGCTGGTCCAGGGCTGGCGCCCGGTGGGGGCCGCCGGGCTATGGGCCCAGGGCGCCGGCGGCCTCGCCGCTCTGGTTGTGGGCGCCGCCGTGGTCCGGCGTGCGGACCCGGTGGGCGCCCCGCCGCCCGCCGGCGCCCCGCCCCCCGCCACCCACCCCGGCCACCATT
>JAIPIQ010000129.1 GCA_021734645.1 Fidelibacterota bacterium
GGCGGCTCGTGTGGCCGGGCTGGGGGCCGCCCTGATTCACCGCCTGGCGCTGACGGATCGGCGGATTGACCCCATGATCAGGGGCATTCGCAACGTCGTGGCGTTGAAAGATCCCGTGGGCGCCCGGATCAGCCGCTGGATTCGGCCCAACGGCCTGGAAATCCTCAAGGTGCGCGTGCCCATTGGCGTCATTGGCATCATCTACGAGGCCCGGCCCAACGTCACCGCCGATGCGACGGTGCTGTGCATCAAGACCGCCAATGCCGTCATTCTGCGAGGCGGCAAGGAGGCCGCCCGGTCCAACGCGGCGATTGCCGAGGCCCTCCAGGCGGGGGGAGAAAAAGCCGGGCTGCCGCCCGGAGCGATCCAGCTCATTGCCACCACTGATCGCGAGGCCGTCCGGGCGCTGTGTCAGCTCGAGGGGCTGGTGGACCTGATCATTCCTCGGGGCGGGGAAGGGCTGATCCGGGCTGTGGTCGAGCATGCCCGGGTGCCGGTCATCAAGCATTACAAGGGCGTGTGCCACACCTATGTGGACGAGGAGGCCGATCTGGAGCAGGCCCTGCAGATCAGCCTGAATGCCAAGTGCCAGCGCCCCGGCGTGTGTAATGCCATGGAAACCCTGCTCGTGCACCAGGCCGTCGCCGCGCCGTTTCTGGCCGCCGCCGGCCCGGCCTTTCTGGCCCGCGGGGTCGAGCTGCGCGGCGATCCGGCCGCCTGCGCGCTTGTCCCCGAAATGAAACCCGCGACCGAAGCGGATTGGGCGGCCGAATACCTGGACCTGATCCTGGCCGTGCGCATCGTCCCGGATCTGGCCGCCGCCATCGAACACATCAACCGCTACGGATCCCATCATTCCGACGCCATCATCACCCGCGATGAACGGGCCGCCAAACGCTTTCAGTTGGCCGTGGATTCCGCCACCGTCTACGTCAATGCCTCGACCCGCTTCACCGATGGCGCCGAATTCGGCCTCGGGGCGGAAATCGGCATCAGCACGGACAAGCTCCACGCCCGGGGCCCCATGGGGCTCGAAGAACTCACCACCTACAAGTTCCTGATCCACGGCGAGGGCCAGATTCGGGAATAAAAAAAGCGAATTAGCGGCTTGACGGGCTGGGGCGGACGGGATTATAGTCTCTGTGATTGGATGAAATAGATTCAACATCGTTGTGGATCGGTTGATAAGCCGGTAGAGCAAAGGCAAGAATAATGAGGGATGCATCATGAATAAGTCATTGATTGTTTGGGGTTTGGTTTTAGTCATGGGCGTGCTGGGCTCGGCGCCGGTCGGCTGGGCGCAGGAAGCGCCCCAGGAAGCGCCCGAGACGGCGGCGCAACCCATGACGCAGGCTGAATTGGCCCGCCTGCTTGTCAACCTGCTGGGCTTGGGGCGGTTTCTGCCGGCCGCGCCCACGGATCAGCAGTGCTTCGCCGTGCTGATGGAGAACAACATCGCCCCTGCCGACGGCTGGCAGGGCGAAGAGATTGTCACCCGCGCGCTGCTGGCACGGCTGGTGGTCCAGGCCCTCCGGCGCGCCGACGAAATCGAGAACCCCGACGATCCGCAGAGCTGGATTGATTTCCTCGAGGGCCTCGGCGTTTCCCTCGAGACGGTCGAAGATGCCACGGGTGAATTGAACCCCATGACCGAGCCGATTGCCCCCAATGTGTACCGGGATGCGTCCAGCACGGATCCCCTCCAGCGCCGCGACAAGTTCTCCGGTGAAACCGAGGTCCACTTCGGCACCGACGTGGGCTACAATGAAACCGTCCGCCCGTTGACCCGCCGGGAAGTTGATCGGATTTTGCAGGAAGCCGTCCGGCGGCGCGAGGCGCGGCGCCCGGCCACCCCGGATTGACCCCCTTTAGTCTGAAAGTAACAAAAGATACAGGAGATGTAAGTCATGAAACAGATTCTCAGCGCAGTTGTGGTGGCCGGATTGTGCCTCTCTTCGGCGATGGCCATCGAGGGCACGCCGTTCAAGATCACCAGCCGCCTCCGCCTCGAGTACGACGATAACATCCGCCAGGCGCCGGACACAGCGGAAAATCCCAAAGAGGACAGCCTCAAGTACCTTGCGGATTTCGAGCTGTGGCTGGAGATGAACGGGCCCCATACCTACTTCGGCCTGCGCTACCGGCCTTCGATCATTTACTGGGACAATCGCCCGGAGGATGACCTGGATGTGCATCATGACTTTGACCTGATTGTGAACCATCAGTTTTCGCCGCGGGTGAGTCTGAATTTCAAGGACACCTTCCGGCGGGCGGAACTGCCCGAGTTGATCGAGCGCGGCGACATTGTGCGTGAGCGCAACGACTTCAACTACAACTCCGCCAATGTGACCGTGGCCACGCTGGTCGCGCCGGCCCTGCGCCTGGATCTGTCGGGGCGGCATGAGCTGCTGCGCTACGATGACAGCGATGTCGCCAGCAGCGAAGACTACGATAAGCTCACCGGCGGCGCCACCCTGCGCCAACAATTGAACCAAGCCTCGGCCGTCGCCGGCGATCTCCGCTATGCGGCCACGGACTACGACACCGCCGAAGACGCGATCAACCGCGATACCCAGTCCGTGCGGGTCGGCGGCACGCTCGAACACATCTTCTCCCCCGTCCTCATGGGCCAGGTGAGCGCCGGTTTCGAGAACAAGTCCTTTGACGCCGACGACACGGATGACGAGTCCTCGCCCTATGTGGATGCGTCCTTGAGTTATTTCCCCCAGCCCGATTTGCGCCTGAACGGCGGCGCCAGTTATTCGTTTTACGACTCGGGGGCTTTCCCCTATGCCAATCAGACGCGGACCATGGTGTATGGCGCCCTGACCTACGACCTGACCGAGCGCCTGGCCTGGAATACGTCCTTGAGTTGGCAGAATGGCCACTACAAGGCCGAGGACATTCCGGGCGACGCCCGCATCCGCGATTTGCCCCCCGCCGTCCGGCAAGGGGTGCCCGAGTGGGCGCTGGACTTGCCCGCCAGCGAGCTGATCGATACGGAAATCGGCGATGCCGACCAGCAGGTGCTGTCGTTCAGCACGCGCATGACCTTCCGCATTCATCGTTCCCATTGGCTGGAGCTGGGTTGGAACTACAATGATGTGGATACGGACATTGGCACCGACTATAAGCGGAACCGGATCAGCATCGGTTGGAAGGCCCAATTGTAGGCTCGGGCCCCAGGCCGGGTGAGAGGGCGCCCCCCTGCGGGGCGCCGTGACCGCGACTGGGGGGCGATAGACGGTAGGACGCGGAAAGGAACATATGGAACCCCAGGCTGAAACCACTCATTTTCTGGATTACTGGCGGGTTGTGCGCGCCCGCAAGGAAATCATCATCGCGGTCGCCATTCTGGTGGTGCTCACGGGCAGCGCGGTCACGTTCATGTTACCGCGCATTTTTATGGCCCAGGCCCGCATCCTGGTTCGCCAGGATGAAATGGCGCTGGACGTATTCTCCCGTCAACCGGTCATGGGGTTCAGTCCGTTCTTCATGCGTACCCAATACGAGGTGATCCAGTCCCGCCCGATGCTCAACGAGGTGGTGCGGAATCTTGATTTGCAGGTAGTCTGGGGCAAGACCCGCGGAGACGGCACGCCTCTTTCCCGGGAGGCCGCCCTGCGGGAGCTGCGGGGCAGTCTGAAAGTCGAGCAGTATCGCGAAACGAGTTTGATTGCGATCAATGTCTACCGGGAAGATCCGGCCGAGGCCATGCGCATCGCCAATGAAATCGCGCAGGTTTACCGGTCCTACCGCCTCAATCAGAAGCGGCAGGAAGTCCGGGCGGGCCTGGATGCCTTGCAGGACGAACTCCAGAAGCAGCAGGACGTGGTCAGCGCCGCCGAGGAGCGCCTGGAAGTTCTGCGCTCGGACCTGGATATTGCCTTGATCGGGCGGATGCAGGGCGTGCGGGCTGATTCGATGCGCGTTTCCCAGCTTGAGGGAGACCGCATCGGCGCGCGGGTGGACATGCTCGTGCGCAAGGCACGCTTCGAGCAGTTGGCGGATCTCGATGGCCAGGAACTGCTCAATGCCATCATTTACGTGGTGAACGACCCGTTGATTGCCAACCTGCGGCGCCAGGCGCAGGACGTGGATGTCAACCTGCAGCTCATGCTCGAGAACCTGGGCGAAAATCATCCTGATGTGCGCCAGTTGCTGGCCGGCAAAGCGGAGATCGAGCGCCAATTGAACGACGCGTTGCTGGGGCTCAAGCGCGGGCTGCGGGCCGATTACGAAATTGCCAAGCAGAAGTTCGAGGCATTGGAGGCGGAGTTGGCCCAGGTGCGGGAAGTGGACATTGCCGCGTCGAGCACCAAGATGCTGCCCTTCGAGCGCGCCGACCGGGAGGTGCAGGTGCAGCGGGCGATTCTCGACGCCGTCCGGGCGCGCCTGGCCCAGGAAGGCATCGAGCTGGAAGTACCGCGCACCCCCGTGGATATCATTGATCCGGCGGAAATGCCCCAACGACCGGTCAGCCCCAATTTCTTCCTGAACATTTTCCTCAGCCTGGTACTCGGGCTGGGCGCGGGCATCGGCCTGGCCTATTTCATCGAGTATCTGGATACCTCGATGAAGACCGTGGATGAAGTCGAGCGGTATCTGGCCCTGCCGGTGCTGGGGATTGTGCCCCAGAAGGTGGTGCCCCTGGTGGATGAAGGGCCGGAAAGCGGTCACGCGGAGGCGTACCGGGTGTTGCGCACGAATCTGGACTACGCCATTCGCGACCGCAAGGCCAGTGCCTTTGCCGTGCTGAGCGGCGGTATGGGCGAGGGCAAATCCACGACCTTGTTCAACCTGGCTTACGTGTGCGCCATTGCCGGGCGCAAGACCCTGATTGTGGACTCGGACATGCGGCGGCCCGTGCAGCACAGCTTTCTGGGCATTACCAACCGCATGGGCTTGAGCAATGTCCTGTTGCGCGATGTGCCCGTCGAGGAGATGATCCAGTCCACCAGCGTGCCCAATCTGCACATCCTGCCCAGCGGCAAGCTGCCGCGTTCCTCTTATGGCCTGCTCGAATCCAAGCGGATGTACGATTTGATCCAGGACCTCAAGGCGCGGTACGAATATGTGTTTTTCGATTCACCCCCCGTCATGGGCTTGAGCGACGCTTCGGTGCTGGCCAGTGAAGTGGACGGGGTGCTGTTGGTCGTGCAGTATCGCAAGTATCCGCGCGAGATTTCCGTGCGCGCCAAGCGGCTGATCGAGAATGTGGGCGGCAAGATCGTCGGGGTCGTGCTCAACAACATCAATATTCTGCGCGACGACTACTATCATTATTATCACACCTATTACTCGCATTATTACAGTGACGACGCCCGCTTGAAAGAGCATGATCGCGGGACGGACGGCGTGGAAGACCGCTTGTAGGGGGATCGGAGATGGGCATGCAGCGAAATGGATTCCGATGCGTCGCGGCTGCGGCGCTGGTCTTGGCCTTGGCGTTGGGCAGCGGCTGCGGCTTGCTGCGCGGGCGCCGGGACGGCTCGACGTATACCGTGGCCCAGCGCCAGGAGGTGGCGGCCCAACGCCTGCCTTCCCTGGTGGCGGGCGAGGGGGGCTCGCGGCTTTCGTCATCGCCGGATCTGTCGCCGGCCAGTTCGATTGCCAACCGTCTGCGTCCGGCTGATCCGTTGATGATCTATCTGCGCGGGATCCCCCGTGAGCAGACGATTGAAACGGTCGTGGATGATCGGGGCATGGTCCAGATTCCTTTGCTGGGCAGTATCCGGGCCGCGGGTCGGACGGCGTCCGAACTCGAGCGGGAGATCCGGGAACAGTATATTTCCGGGGCGTTTTACCGGGATTTGACCGTGACCGTTCTGCAGCCGTCGCGGTTCTACTTCATTCAGGGTGAAATCCGCCAGCCGGGGCGTTTTCCGTTGGTCAGTGGGGTGACGATTCTTCAGGCGGTGGCGGCGGCCGGCGGCTATACGGAGTTCGCCAATCCACGCCGGATTACGGTGGCCCGCGGGGATGAAACGTTTTCGGTCAATCTGACGGATATCGAGCGGAACCCGGAGAAGGACTTTGAACTCGAGTCGGGTGATGTGGTGAGGGTTCCGCGGAGCATTTTCTGACATGCCGGAGGAACCGTCCAGCCACACCAGGGGGGTAAGGCGCCGGGCGGGGCCGCCGCCCCGGCCGGGGTGGGACGGTGCACTGGGCGTCTGGTTGTTGCTGGCGGTGGTGGCGGGGCCGCTGCTGTTTGGCGCGGTCCGGCCTTGGTCCGCCAATGGGCTGTCCACGCTGATTCTGCTGGGGGGCGCTACGTGGTTCGTGCGTCGGCGGCCGGCGGAAAGCGAGGCGTTGGTTCTGCCGCCGGGCTTTGTGCCGGGCGCGGTTCTGCTGCTCTGGCTGGGCCTGCTGGTTTTCACCACCCCGTTCCGGGTCCTGGCCGGCCTGGAATGGATTCTGCTTTGCACGGCCTTGCTGACCTGCTGGTGGGGTTGGGATTTCGGGCGGCGCTATCATGGGCTGGCCCGCGCGTTTTTGCTGGTGCTGGTGCTGGGGGGCTCCCTGTTGGCCTGGTATGCGCTGATCCTGCATCAGCAGGGCCTGCGCAGCGTCTGGTGGCTGGAACGACCCACGGATTACGCCATGCGCGCCTCCGCCACCTACATGTGTCCCAATCATTTTGCCAACCTGTTGGCGATCCTGATTCTGTTGGGCGTGGGGGTGATGTTTTCCCGCTCGAGCGGCGTGGCGCGCCGGGTGGTGGCCGGCTACTCGATTTTGATCATGCTGCCAGCCCTGTTGCTGACGCAGTCCCGGAGCGGCATTCTGGGGCTGGGTGTCGGCTTGGGGGTGACCCTGCTGCTTTTGAGCGCCCGGCGCGGGCGAAAATGTTTCCTGTGGGCCTTGTTCGGGTTGCCGACCCTGGCCGTGGCTGCGGCCGCGGCGCTCTGGTTCGGCTCGGAAATCATCCGTCACCGTTTCAATGCCAAGGATTTCGGCGGTTCGGCGGTCTCGCGGGTGGCCATCTGGCGCGACAGTTGGCCCATGGTGACCGACAGCCCCTGGTTCGGCCACGGGGGTGGCAGTTACCGCTGGCTGTTCCCTTCCTACAAGGGCTCGCTCCTGTCTCAACGGTGGGTGCGCTATGCGCATAATGAGTATATCCACACGGCGGCCGATTACGGCTTGCCCGGTCTCGCGCTGTTTGCCGTATTGCTGACCTGGTTGGGGGTGGCGCTGCTGCGCGCCGCCCTGCGCAGCGGCCGCGACGGCGCCCTGGCGGCCGGGGCGCTGGGCGCCTTGGTGGCCTCGGCCGTGCACGCCTGCTTTGACTTCAATTTTCACATTTTCGGATGTGTGCTGGTGCTGGCCCTGGTGATCGGCCTGTGCCTGGGGCTGACCCGTTCGGAAAGCGTCCCCCGCCACTGGCCGCAGCGTACGTGGCGGTCGGCGCGCTGGGCAACGGCCCTGGCGCTCGCCACCCTGGCTGTATTCTCCGGGCTGACCGCCCTGGCCGACGCCCGCCTGCGCCTTGGGCGCGAGCGCGAGAACCTGGTGCGCCCCGAACCGGCGCTGCGGCACTATCGTGCCGCCACCCGCCTGGCGCCCTGGTATTGGGAGGGCTGGCTGGCCCTTTCGCACGAACCCCTCTTCCGCGCCGCCTGGACCTGGGATCCCGAGGAACGCGCCGCCGCCGCCGCCGAGGGACTCGAATGGCTCGCCCGCGCCGAGAAACTGAATGCCGGCGACGGCGAAATCCTCCATCGGCGCGCGAATCTGTACGCCGCGCTGGGCGACGAGACCCGTGCCCTCGAGGCCTGGCGCGAGCTGGTGCGCCGCGAACCGTTCACCCACGACTACCGCCGCGAGTTCGGGCTCTATCTGCGTTCAATCGGCCAATTCGCCGAGGCCCTCGAGCAATTCGAGGCCCTGCGGAAAATGCACGCCGGCAATACCCCGCTGGTGCGTCAGAACCTCGCGCTGCTGAAGCGCCGCCTGG
>JAIPIQ010000130.1 GCA_021734645.1 Fidelibacterota bacterium
GGCCCACAGCCTGTATCATATCGCCGGCAGCTACTACCGCGAACGCCTGGGTGGCCGCGCCTCGGGCGGCGGTCTGTTGGGCGCCCTGTTCGAGCGCCTGCTGGCGCACGAAACCCCGACCGCCAGCCGCCTCCGAATTTGGGTGCCCGCCGTGCTCCGGCGCTGGGTCGGCCGGCGGCGCATGCGGGGCATGGGAGAAATCGAACGCCTCCTGCTGGCCGAATTCCAGGCCCGGCGCCTGAATATGCCGGCCGCTCCCCCCCCGGGCGCCTCGCGCTTTCCCGAACTGGCCCGCCTGGGCCATGCCCTGAGCTATGCTTGCCTCCGCCGTTTCTCCGAGCAGCTCGAACGCGGTCGGCTTATCGAGGGCCTTCAGGCGCTCTCGGCGCTGGGCCCAATCCTCCTCGGCATGGCCCCGTATCTCACCGCCTGCGCCGCCCAGCATAAGGACCGCAATTTCCTGGCCGCCGTGGCTGCCCGCCACCCGGCGGGGGCGGGCACAGCGTCCGCCACGGGCCGCCGCGCCTGGCTGACCGATACGCTCACCGATGTCAATGGCGTCGCCCACACCATCAAGACCCTTGCCAGTCTGGCGCAGCGCCAAAATCGCCCGATCACCGTCCTGACGTCCCTCGATGAGCCGCCCGACGCTGCCGCGTTCAATCTTTGCAACTTCCCACCCGTCGGGCGTTTTCACCTGCCTGAATATCCCCAGCAGGAGGCGGTCTTCCCGCCCGTCCTCGATCTGATCGCTCACCTTGAAGAGGGGGGCTACGAGCAGTTGATCATTTCGACCCCCGGCCCCGTCGGCCTGGTTGGACTGCTGGCCGCCAACTTGCTGAAGCTCCCCGTCGTGGGTATCTATCACACGGACTTCCCGCGCTACGTAGGGCTGCTGACCGAAGACACCCTGCTCGAGGATCTCACCTGGCGCTACATGCAATGGTTCTATGGCCGCTGCGATCGGATCCTGACCCCAAGTGATACCTATCGCACCAGCCTGCAAGACCACGGTTTTGCCCCTGAAAAACTCGGCATTCTGTCCCGCGGCGTTGACCAGACCCGCTTCCGGCCCGACCTCCGGCGGACGGACTTCTGGCAGCCCTATGGACTCAACGGCGGCCTGAAGTTTCTCTATGTCGGTCGCATATCCAGGGAAAAGAATCTGGACGTGCTCTGCGAGGCGTTCCGGCGGCTGCAGACCCGCCAGGCCGAGGCGGCCCTGGCGCTCGTAGGCAGCGGCCCGCAACTCGACGACCTGTCCCGTCGGTACGCCGGCCACGAAATCGCCTTCACCGGCCGCCTGGAAGGGGAGGCCCTGGCCCAAGCCTACGCCAGTGCCGATGTCTTCGTCTTTCCCAGTCTGACCGATACCTTCGGCAATGTCGTCCTCGAAGCCCATGCCTCCGGCCTGCCCGCCATCGTCGCCGATCAAGGCGCGCCCGCTGAGATCGTATCGAGTCATCACACCGGCCTGACTACCGATATGCGTGATCCCGAGCGCCTTGCCTCGACCATGCAACAGCTCGCCGAAGATCACCACCTGCGCCAGGAACTCCGCCAGCGCGCCCTGGTCCGCGCCGCCGCCAGCACCTGGGAACACGCCTTCACACAACTCTGGGGCCATTCCTGATGGACAGGGCCAGCACCTCGGAACACACCACCAGCGACCTCTAAATTCGAGATGCGCGCCCCGGCGTTCACCAGTCACCGCGGATGGCTGCCGCCCGGCACACACCCGTCTACCACGTCGCATAATATATCTTATGTTCAATACCGTGTCAGTCTGCCCGCAACATGTGGTGGTTTGGCTTATGCACAGGCTGTGGAGAACAACTAGCGGGATTTCAGCAAGCGGGGCTCCGCTGCTGGCGCATGGCTGGGTGCGAGGTCGCGTTGCTGGGACGCCCGACGCCGGACTACCGACGCCGGATTCCACCGCTCCGGGGACGAGACGTGTTGGCGACCGTCAGCGCGCGTCCGCTCTCCTGGTGTCGGGGGTCAGGCGTCGGGCGTCGCAGACCTGAGCGCCTCGGCCACCCAGCGCGAGAGCGCGCCGGCGGGATCGCTGAGGGTTTCCTCCGTAACGACGAAGCGCGCGGCGCCTTGGCGCGTGGCGACCAGTTTCAGGCCATATTCAAAGTCGCGGAAGAGCTCCTCACAGAGGCCGCGCATGGTCCGGTCCAATTCGAGGCAGCGCTTCACGAGTTGCTCGGCGGCGGCGGGCTCGATGGTCAATTCGACCGCGTGTTCGGTATCGAAGCGGCGCACAAAGGCGTTCAGGTCGGCATGCAGAATCTGCCGGTGGGCCTCTTCATCGAGGGCGCGCAGCTCATTCAGGGCCGCGGCGGGCTGCCGGACGATGTCCTCAGAGACTTCGAAGGAGCGAATGTGGGTCGAGGGCAGCTCGAACTTATAGTCGCGGAAGACGCGTTCGAGGACGGTCAGGAGTCCCCGGGCGCCGGTTTTTTCGCGCACGGCCCTTTCGGCCACGGCTCGGATGGCCTGGGGCGTGATCTCGAAATCAATCTCATATCCGCGAAAATCATCCCGATATTGCTCGAGAATGCTTTCTTCAGATTTGAGAAGAATGCGCTCCAGGTCATCCACGCTGAGGGGTTCGCAGGCCAGGCGCACAGGCAGGCGGCCGATGAATTCCGGTTCGAAGCCATAGCGCACGAAGTCCTGGGCCTCGGCGCGGGCCAGGTAGGCATGGGCTTCGCCGGGGGCGCCGGCGCCATCGGAGGCAAAGCCGATCGGCGCCCGGTCCAGGCGTGACCGCACCAATTCACCGAGTTTATCGAACGCGCCGCTGACAATGAAGAGCATATGGCGTGTATTGATCGCGCGCGGTTTCTCGCGGCCCCGTTGCATGGCCATCATGGCCTGCATTTGCCCCAACAGATCCGTCTGGCTCAGCAGGTTGACTTCGGTTTCCTCCATCAATTTCAGCAAATTGACCTGGACCCCGCGGCCCGAAACATCCTTGCCGCCCCCGGAGGGAGACGCGGCAATTTTGTCCACTTCATCAATATAGATGATGCCGTACTGGGCCAGGTCCGCATCCTCCCCCGCCACGCGGACGAGGTCGCGGACAATATCCTCCACGTCATAGCCCACGTAACCCGTCTCCGAAAACTTCGTGGCATCGGCTTTGACGAAAGGCACGCCAATCAGCCGGGCGATGCAACGCATGAGGTAGGTCTTGCCCACGCCTGTGGGACCCATCATCAGCACATTCTGCTTGGCATAGTAGCGATCCGGCCGCTGATCATCGTCCAGACAGCGCCGCACGTGGTTGTAGTGGTCGCAGATGGCCACCGACAGCACCTTCTTGGCTTCGGCTTGACCGATCACAAAACGGTCGAGGTAGTCCCGGATTTCGCGGGGCTTGAAACTGAAGTCGCGCACCTTGGCGGTGGCTGCGGCCGCAGCCGCGGATTGATCCGCTTCAGACGCATCGTCGGGATCCGCGGCCTGATTCATCGCGCCGAATTGCACCTGGGCGCGCCGGAGCAAGTCGCCCAGTTGCTGCGGTCCGGGCCCCGTTGTTTCTTTTTCGCTCATGACCAATATCTCCAATGCTTTCTTTATACGCACAGCCAGAGGATTTGGCAAACGATTGTCATGCCGCGCGCCGCGCGCGCACATTCTGATTTCAGGTGCGGGGAGCTGGATCCAGTCCCTGCGCCAACAGCGGGAGACGCCCCTGGGCGCGCACCTGGCTAGGCGTCATGCCCATCACCCTGCGAAACGCCCGCGTGAAATGCGCCGGGCTATCGTACCCCACCCCACGCGCCAAGTCGCTGATGCGGGTCTGACCCGCGAGCAGTTGTTCCCCGGCCCGCTGCATCTTCCAGGTGCGAATGCACTCGGCCGGCCCCCGACCCAACTCGGCCCGGAACGTGCGGGAAAGATGCTCCGGCGTGACCCCCAACCGTTCCGCCAGCATTCCGGCATTGAACGGCACGGCCACGGATTGCTCGATCAGCTCAAAGGCGGCGCGCACCAGGCGCACCCGAGCCGTCGGCCTGGCCCGCGACGCCGATCCCTGTTCAGCCAGGGTCGCCAGGAGCCCGCTGACCATCAGCGCGGCCTGCCCGGCCGGCAGCTTGAGATGCGCGGGCGCGCCCGCCCCGAGGGCCATAAGTTTGTTCAGGATGCCGGACCGCCGCTCCAACGAGTACAACCACCCGCATTCCCGGGTCAGGCACTGCGACAGACCGGTGGCGTCCTGGTACGCCAGGTAGATGTACTTCCAGGGCTCGCGGCCCTCCGCAGGATAGAAATAGCAGATCCGCGGATCGGCGACGCCCGTCAGAAAGCCTGTGCCGGCCGGGACCGTCCACGTCTGGTTCTCGGCCTGAAAGGCGCCCGCCCCGGCCAGCGTATATTGAAACACCCAGGCCGCGCCCTCGGTGGCACGCCTCCTCCCCGGCCAGCAATAACGCGTCGTCCGGGTTTCGGCCACGGCCAGATTCAGCGGCCGAATCAGCCCCGGCATCGGCCGCATGATCACGAAGCGCCGCATCCAATGCACGTTTTCCATATCAAAAAATGGCTCCCATAAGATCAAATATTGGCTGTGTACGAATTCTGCAATTTATATATTATAGCTCTGCGCTCAGTATTCACAATCAAATATAGGCAGATTCAGCGGAGCGCCTGGATGGGCCTGCAGGACGAAAGACAAGTCATGGCAAAAGTGGTGATCATTGGCGCGGGGAGTTTTGTTTTTTCCAGTCGCATGCAAGCGGACGTGCTCAGCTATCCGGAGTTGGCGGATACGGAATTCGTCTTGGTGGATATTGATCCGGTGCGGTTGGATTATGCCCGGCAGATCGCGGAGCGGATCTTGCGCGAGGGCGGGTATCAGCAGGCCCGCGTGTCGGCGACGCTTGATCGGCGTCAGGCCCTGGCCGGCGCCGATTACGTCATTATCTGTATTCTGGTGGGCGGCTATGCGGCCATCGAGCCGGAAATTGATATTCCCATGAAGTATGGCGTGGACCAATGCATTGGCGATACGCTCACGCCCGGCGGGATCATGCGCTGCCTGCGGACCCTGCCCGTACTGGAAGAAATCGGACGCGACGTCAGCGACCTGTGCCCGCAAGCGCTGGTGCTGAATTATACCAATCCCATGTCCATGCTCTCCTGGGGCTTCCTGGATGCCTTTCCGCATCTGGCCTATGTGGGCTTGTGCCACTCGGTGCAGGGGACGGTCGGCGAGTGGTGCCGACGGCTTGATGTCCCGCGCGCCGAGGTCAATTTCACCTGCGCCGGCATCAACCATCAGGCCTGGCTGTTGCGCTTCGAGCGCCACGGCGAAGATCTGCTGCCGCGCATCCGCGCCCTGGCGTGTGATCCCGCGATCTGGTCCGGCGACTCGACCCGCATGGAGTATCTCAAGCACTTCGGCTACCCCGTGACGGAATCCAGCGGCCACGGCAGTGAATACAATTGGTGGTTCCGCAAGAACAAAACGACCCGCGCGCGCTACTGCGATTCGGGCGGCAGCAAATGGAACGGCGCGAGCGGCTTCATCAAGGAGTTGTATGCGCGGCCGGACTGGGAGGAGGAAATGCGCGCCAAGGCGCAAGGGACCCAGCCGATGGAACTCAAACGGAGTGTCGAGTACGGCTCGCAGATCATTCATGCCCACCACTCGGGGCAGGCTCAATTGATCTATGGCAACGTCAGAAACGATGGGCTGATTGACAACCTGCCGGCCGCGGCCGTCGTGGAAGTGGCGATTCATGTGGACCGCAACGGCTTGCAGCCCCTGCGCTACGGTCCCCTACCCCCGCACCTGGCCGCCCTCAATCGCGCCCAGATCAGCGTGCAGGAACTCGCGGTGCGCGCGGTTCAGGAACGAGATCCGGAACGGGTGTTTCAGGCGCTGGCCTTCGACCCCCTCACCGCCATGGCCTGCACCCTCGATGAAATCCGCGCCCTGGGCCGGGAACTGCTCGAAGCGCACCAGCAATGGCTTCCCTTCCCCGCCCCCTTGCCAGACAAGCCCTTGATGTATACCCGCAAGAGCAGCGACGCCGAAGCCCATCAGGATCCCGGACTCGACGGCTGACCCGCGCCGCCCCCGCTTCCCGCGCAAAAAAGTTTATCCAAGAAAGGGGTTGCACCGGGCCGAACCTGTGATAAGGTACGCGCCCGTCAGCATGGCGCCCGACCCCATCGTCTAGGCAGGTCCAGGACACCAGGTTTTCATCCTGGTAACACGGGTTCGAATCCCGTTGGGGTCGCCACTTTCACTACATAAGGACACGGAAATGAGCAAAACATATCAGATTGCGGTCTTGCCGGGCGACGGCACCGGGCCGGAAGTCACGCGCGAGGCGGTCAAGGTCCTCGAAGCGGCGGCGGCGCGCTACGGGTTCAAGCTGGCGCTGACCGAGTACGATTTTGGCGGCGACCGGTATCTCAAGACGGGCGAAGTGTTGCCGGACAGCGCGGCGGACGAATTGCGCAAGCATGACGCGATCCTGCTGGGAGCGATCGGCCATCCGGACGTCAAACCGGGCATTCTCGAGAAAGGCATTCTGTTGCGGTTGCGGTTCGAATTGGATCAGTACATCAATCTGCGGCCGGTGAAGTTGTTTCCGGGGGTCGAGACGCCGCTGAAGGACAAGGGGCCGGAGCAGATAGACTACGTGGTGGTGCGCGAGAACAGCGGCGGCCTGTATACGGGCACCGGCGGCATTTCCATGAAGGGCACGCCGCACGAGGTGGCGGTGCAGAGTATGGTCTACAGTCGCCACCAGGTCGAGCGCTGCCTGCGGTTCGCCTTTGACTACACCCGCAAGCGCAACAAGCGCAACACCCTGGCCCTGTGCGGCAAGACCAACGTGCTGACCTATGTCTATGACCTCTGGGAGCGCGCCTTTCATGAAATCGGTCAGGCCGATTACCCGGAAATCCGCCGGGATTACTACCATGTGGACGCCACCTGCATGTGGATGGTCAAGAATCCGGAATGGTTTGACGTGATTGTGACGGGCAACATGTTCGGCGACATCATCACCGATCTGGGCGCCATCACCCAGGGCGGCATGGGCATTGCCGCGGGCGGCAACCTGAATCCCGAAGGCGTGAGCATGTTCGAGCCCATCGGCGGTTCGGCCCCCAAATACACGGGCCAGAATGTGATCAACCCGCTGGCGGCGGTCTGCGCGGGCCAGATGCTGCTCGATACGCTGGGCGAAACCGAGGGCGCGGCCGCCATCGAACGGGCGGTGGTCCACGTCACGGGCAGCAAACTCAAGAGCATGGCCGCCGGCCGGATGGGCTACAGTACCCAGGAAGTGGGCGACCTCCTGGCGCAATTCGTCGCCGGGGAATAGACACGAACCAATCTATAGGAGATGGATGTATGAAGAAGTACCGGGTAGCCGTTGTTGGCGCCGGCGCGGTCGGCGAAGAGATGATCCGTTTGTTGTATGCGCGGGATTTTCCCATGGCGGAGGCGCCCAAGGTGCTGGCCCGCAGCCAGCGGATCCAGGAAATCGCCGGGCACGAGATCCAGGTCGAGGAAACCACGGCCGATGCGTTTGCGGGCTTGGACTTCGCCTTTTTTGCGGGCACGGAAGGTTCGAAGGGCGCGTCGCAGGTGTACGGCTGGGACGCGGTGGCCCGCGGCTGCGTGGTGATTGATAACGGCGACGACTTCCGCATGGATCCGCGGGTCAAGCTGGTGGTCCCGGAGATCAATGCCCATGAGTTGGACGATCACCAGGGCTTTATCGCCAATCCGAACTGCTCGACCATCATTGCCCTGATGGCGGTGGGGCCACTGCACCAGGCAGCCGGGGTGGACCGCATGGTGGTCTGCACGTACCAGGCGGTCTCGGGCACGGGCGCGGCAGCCATCACCGAACTCGAGGAACAAGTCCGGGCCTGGGCGGCGGGCCGGAC